>JAFAGO010000055.1 GCA_023422635.1 Bacteroidota bacterium | reverse complement strand
TATTAAATGCATCTTGGATATGCTCATCGGCATTTAAAAATCTTCTCAACAGAGGATCGTACAATCTTCCGTTCATGTGGATGATTCCAATTTCGGCAAAATGCTCATGAGAGGTATAGCCTCTGTCGACTACAAGATTTCCACTTGCAAGATAGTTTCTGATTTGGGTTTTGTCGGTGATGATGCCATTATTCCCAATCTTCAAATGGGTAAGATTACCCCATGCGTCAAAGTGCCGTTGCTCTAATTTGGTTCCTGCTTCGTCTGTAATTGCGAGTACAGAACCTAAATAGTCTTTGTGCAAATACACAAATTTTGGTGTGCTTGTCGCAAAGTCCTTCAGATAGACAATGTTACTTTCATACGGAGTACCGCCGATGTAGATCAGGTGCTTTTCCTGTCCAGTCTGGTTATTTCTGATAACCTCATAGCTTCCGTCCTCGCTGTAATATTTTGTAAACTTGCCCTCACCATCTTCTGCAAAATTACCTCCATAGGTTGCACGCTGTCGCATATTGGTGAGTCCATATTGAAACGCAACATCGCCTACTTCACCATCAATATAGATCGGGTCGTTGTTCTCGTTATAGAGAACACTCTGGATGAGATCATTATTATAGTTGTTGGTCCCAGCAGCATTAAGTGTCATTCCTGTTGCCTGATACTTCTTCTGAGCATTTTCAAACTTAATGGTACCTACCTGATCATTCTGAGTAATTCTACCTTTGTTGTCGTATACATTACGTTTTTGATTGTGTACAAATGTTCCGCTTACAGGATCTGTCCAATTAAACAATCGGTTATTGTCATCGTACTGGAAGCTCTCAAGAATGTTAAAGTCTCCACCTGTAGTTCGACTATTGAGTTCATTTTTAATTGCGTTAAATGAATATCCGATCTGAAGAATGGTGTTTCCAGAGTTAGCAGAAGTATGATTAACATTCTGTAAAAAACCGTTGGTGTCATATGAATTATTTATGGTAACAGCTCCTAATTTTGCTAATGTAACCTGACCTTTCTCATTAACTTGCTGCAGCTCCCATAATATTTTGCCTGTACCTTTTTCCTTTACTTGATATAATTCTCCACTCCATGCACTGTACACATTTTCAATACTCACTTTAGTCAACATCCCAGAAGAATACAATTGCTTCTCGTAGGAGGTCACTCTCATTTTATCATCGTACGTAATTCCTTTCTGGATAAAATATTTTCCGTTGCTATCCTCATAGGAGCTTAACGCTCGACCAAAACTATCATAGGTAACCCCACTACTGTATGATTTCCCTAATGATGTTCCTGATTTTCCAGTAACTAAACCTTTACTATTGTACGCAAAATTGATAGATTTGTCCGTTTCACCTGCATTTTTTGATTTTTCAGTTTGTTTGGTGAGTTGTCCTTTGCTATTATATTCGTATTTTTTATCTCCTTTTGGGCTTTTCGTTTTTGAGATTGATCCCATAAAACCATTATACTCATACTCATAAACTCCATTGGAGGGATCTTCAAAACGAACTTTATTACCCCAAGCATCGTACGAAGTTTTTACAATGTTCCCTTCGTAATTAGCTTGTGTGTTTTCTCCAGCTGCATTGTATGTAAAGTTGATAATACCTCCTAAGTCTTCGGATGAAATAATATTTCCAAGAGGATCAGCGGTTTGTTTTTTGAAGCGATTGTTAGCATTGGTTTCTGTAACGGTCGCTGTTCTTCCATTATAAGTGCTTTGTACTATTTTACCTGTAAAAGAAGTTGCCTTTACAGGACGGGAATAGTCATCGTACTCAATAGTGTTCCACTGCGTTGGAGAGCTTCCAGAATACGGTTCGGAATTCGCAATTTTCCTTCCTAAAGCATCAAAAGAAGTCGTTGTAGATACAAATTGCCCTTGCTCAAATTTTTTCGTTGAGTTCTTGTAATTCTGACCAATCTTGTTGGTGTATTTAATCGTCTGGTTTCCGTCAGGGCTGAACTCGGTTACAACAATATCACCATTGCCTTCTCTTGCGTATGTGGATGTTGTTGTCCCGCCAAGATTGGTTTTGGACGTCAGCAATTTTCCCCAAGAGTCATATGTGTTGGTTAAGATATTCCCTAGTGGATCGGTTTGGGTAAGAATTTGTCCCCAGGCGTTATAGGTAATGAAAGTATCAAGGTTCAAGTTATCTGTTTTCTTGATCACGAATCGTCCTTTTGATTCGTATTCCGCTTTTTCAACAATCTCATCTCTTGTTGAAATTAAGCCTTGTTCCCTTTGCGTCTTTTTCTGTATCACATTTCCAAAACCATCGTATTGATAGGTCTCTACAAATGCTCCGGAATTGTTTCGGTTCCAGGATGTTTTTGTTTTTAATAAATTATTTTCGTATTCATAATCTTCCTTAGCACCTTTGGCATCTCCATAGACCTGCATCTGTTCATTTTTTGACTGAGGTCTTCCGATGTAGTAGTCCTTTCCAATACCTGTGGGATTATGTAAATAGGATAGATTAGTCGTTGTGACAGCAAATCCATTGTTAATAGTGGCACTTGTTGAAGTTGGTAAATAATACGTTCCATCGTATTGTATTGTACTCTCGGAGCGAACATCTTTCATAAAATCTTTGAAAATCGATTTTATAGGTACAGTGGCGCTTACAACTTTTGCCCTGTCTGATTGAGGTACAGTATTGATGTTAACAACATTGCCGTTAAGCAATTTGTCAAATCGATATTCTGTAGAATTGAAAGATAATAATTGTGTGTTATTCTCCGATATATCAGTAGGGAATATTTGCGATTCTGTGTTGGTTTTAATGCTCCATTCTTTAATTGGAACACCATCATTAAGAGGATCGATTTCTGCTCCACTCCATATTTTGGTATTTACTAAATCATCGGTGTACCAAGAAGAACGCGCTGTCTGACGGAATCCAACCATTCCTCGACCTTGCAAATGAGATACAAATCCACGATAACGAAAATCTTGTTTACGTGTTCTGGTTGTAGACTGATTAAGAGGTATTTCTTGCCGAAGTTGTGATACAACATAAGATTGCGAAACTTTGTCCAATTCCACAAAAGGAAATTCGAAATTGTTTGCTCCAGAATATAAATTCGGATTAACAACCGGATCCAATTCTTTATACTCAATCTGAGTAATAATACCGCCCTGAGAAATGCTTTTTATTCTAGAAGATTGGGATACATCTTTTAATGTATTGCCTTCCAGAAATATAAAAGTCTCGCAATCTGCTTTACCACAATTATCTGGTTTCCCTAAAAGTATGGCTTTTTGCCCGTTCTTGTACATTGAAGTAACAGAAAAAGGAACAACGACATTAGCAAAATAAAACTGTTTTGTAGGACCATGTTTTGTAAAAACAGTTTCATAACTATTGCTGTTGGACGTTGTAAAAATATCCGCATACAAATTTGTATTTTCTTGATCAAAGTGGTTATTCCACTGATGATTTCTAAGGACAACTTTTGTAGCTAAAAACTCTGACCGCCCATCTTTGTCTAAATCATCGGCTGCATAAGTATAATACGTGGTTGTATGATATTGGCATCCTGATTCAGGAAACCCATTGTGTTGCCCTTCATCACTTATAGCAGGTTCTTTTTCAAAATAGGCCAGGTTTGATTTTAATTGTTTTTCAAATGCATAGTTTCCTTTAGAAAGATAAAGATTCCAATTAGAAGATTTGTCTGCAACGGGTATCATCAAATCTGTCTTTCCATCTCCATTAAAATCCCCAGCAATTGCTCTGTCTAATACACCTTCAAAGTTACCTCCTACTACACTTTTTTGGGATACATAAAAACCATTATGGCCTCTTTCGAATACACCGAAAAAATTTCCACCAGAGTAATATGAAATTTTTCCATCCCCCGTAAAATCTCCATAAATAACATCCTTAAACAAATCTTTTGAGCCTTGAGAGATTTGACTAATATTCTGATTAAAGTTATCCTCGTATAAAGGAACTATTATGTATCGGTAAGAAGTAGAAGTTGTCATTTGATGCTCAGGCATTTGAAACGGATAATATGTATACGTTTCTTCAACAATGAAATCCTGAACTTTGATTACCAATTCTGAAAGGCTATTATTATCAAAATCAAACTCCCTACTTTCACGAATGCTTGTACTCGCATTAATAACAACATTTGACCATCCTGACGGAGGTATGGGTTGCGGCGGCGGCGGATTACTGCCAAAAGTACCACTTTGATCGTATTTTTCTCCTAGAATAATTTTTTCAAATTCGAGTACAATTTGGTTGGTATTATTAATAGAGTAACCTCTTACTATAATATTTTGTTTACTGTACGCCTCAGATGGAGTACCTTTAAGTCTTTCTAAAGTTACAAACCCCTGCCTATTCAATAATTTGTTTAAATCATTTTTTATCGTAAAAGATGTTGCATTTTTAAATCCAGTAGAAGCTAAATATGGAAGGTTTCCTATATATATTTTACTCGGATTTGAACTATCGAAAACATTTTTATAAATATATAAATTGGTACCCTCAGCTTTTATCAAATCCACTTTCCCGTTGCCATCAAAATCACCGTTAATTCCTAAGTTATCATTATTACTATCCTTAATTCGACTCTCTTTCCATGAATTAGTTTCTGGATTCTCATGCGTAAAATGAACAGGATTAGCAGGTTCGCCTACAGAGTTGAATTCTTGTATATTCTGTACAAACTGGTATTTATTGGTTCCGCTAAAACCGTAATTTACTTTGTATTTCTTAAATTGTGATTCGTTGGTCTTTACAGTAATCTTACTAAGTAGTTGATCCTGTATAAATTTAATTCCTTTTAAAAATGACGTTTCTTTTAATTCGCGAATTTCATAGGTAAACAATATTTCATTAAAATGAGGTTTTCCCAATATTTCATTTCCTCCCCACTGAATAGAGGCGATAGTAGCAACATTGTCTGAAAGTGTATAATTATATGTAATATAATTTCCCTGTGCATCTTTCCATTTTACTATATTATACTCTATAGGAGTTCTGGCTGTGCTCTCACTAGAAGACAATGCTCCATACCATGCTTGTGATCCATCTTCAAATGTTACCTCCCAAAATGCCGGTCCCTGATAAGGCCTTCCAGCAATGGAACCTTTACTTACTATTTTTACATTCGAGAACTTTTCGGTCACATATGTCGCTCCATCTTTTCCATATTCTCCAGATTTTAAAATTAAGCGTTGTCCATTGAAACTATAATAATCAGAATAATCGAGCTGTATTCCCTTCACTTCCCCGTCTTTTTCAATGGTTCTCCCCATTCTTGAAATGGCTGTGATTCCGGAAAGATTCCAACCGTATCCTGCAATACCGTTTCCGCTTCCGCTGGTATATGTTAAATTAATCTGTGGAGCTACGCTTTTTACTCCTGGTGGTAATGCAATGGGTAAAGTAAATTGAAGTTGTCCTCCTCCATTGACATCAATAGTACCTTGAGTATCGTGAAAGTTTATTCCTTGTGGTGCAGTTGTACCTGAAGGATTGTTACTTCCAGCATTAGAATTGGTAGGGTTACCTGAGGTTTCTGTTGACTCACCAATCTTAGCTACGAAAGGATTGCTGACCGATGATGTCGCATGAAAGCCTTGAGCCAATACTACCACATTGGGATCTTGGACCGTTCTGGAAGTCGATTCTGACTGGTTAAGAATGGTTTGAGAAGCTCCTAATATGGAAATTGTTAGATAAAATAGGGAGTATAGTTTCTTCATATGTTTTGTGCTTTTTATGAAACTGCTTTAAAATTTTCTATACACTGAAAATTAAAACTTGGTTATGTTACGGGTCATCACATTTCCGTCCTTGAGTGTAAATCGCAATACATAAACCCCCATATAATAACTCGTCATATCAATCTGAATTTTTTTGTTGAGTATAGGAAGGTTTTTTTGTTGAAACTTCCAATGGACGGCATTGTGCTCATAAAGACTTATTTCATCAATAAGATCGTCTACTTCATCATTCCAATCAATCGTTAAAACATCACGTACAGGAACAGGATACACTCTAACATGTGACCAAAATACATCAGAAGAATTTTGATCGGCAGAAACCTGAGTGTTAATTTCTTCCTTCGGTTCTTCGGGGACAGCTTGTCTTCCCTGAGGGTTTGTTCCTCGATATCTTTGGTTGCCTGCGTCATCGTATTTGAAATACACTTCCATTTGAGAAAACCCAAAAATTGGAAACAGAAAAAAAACAGGAATGTAAAGTATTTTCATGTTATTTGTTTTTTGAAGTATTCATCTCTTTTATAATACTTTCTAGCTGCTGGATTTTTTCCGCCTGAAGCTTTTGTTCTTTATTTTGCTCGATTGAATAAAGTGTCAATTCTTCAATCTTCTGTAGTAATTTAATCTGAAATTCTCCAATATTTACTCCATTGGCTTCCATTTCTTTAGCAGAAGCTATTTCCGGAAGGTGCTTTTTCTCTTTAATATGCTTTTCTACATCTTCTAATTTTGGCAAATCATAATCCTCTTCAAATACAAAATCTGCCGTAGGTGTAGTTGTAACTTTTACTTCTTTGGCTTCTATTTTTGCGTTCACTTTCATATTGCTCTTAAAAGAAGAAGTACCGCTTACTTCAAGTATTTTGGGAATACTAACTAATCCGTCATCTTTTATCAACAACGCATCTATGTATTTAATAGGTTCATCTTTTGAATCAACCCTAAAAAAATACCCCCCACCATAATGCTTTTCTGGAGTATTATCTACAATTATTGCATCATTTAAATCTTTTCCTAAAGAAACATAAGTATGATTGGATTCGTTATTGAATCTTACATGTCCTTTGACATGTAATTTTGCTAATGGAACATTTGTTCCTATTCCTACATTCCCTTGTGGATTTTCTAACACGACTTTGCTCCATGGCTGGGAAGCAACATTATTTGTCTTTCTAAAATAAAGATGTTGATCAGAAAAACTGCCTGAAAATTGCATTGCATAATTGTTATTGAAATTAGTAAGCCTAACGTCAAGCAAATGCCACCACACATTTTGTGTATTGTTAGGAAAATTAACAGGAGTACTTGTTTGGTAGAACCCACTTAAAACTCCAGTCCCTGATGCACCTGCATCATTTCGAGTTTGTGTCTGGATGCCTTGTGAAAATAGCTGAATACTACAAAGCACCATCAAAGATGATAAAAATTTGATTTTCATATAAAATGTTTTTTAATTTTCAATTGAATTCGATTCACCTTCGATATCGTGAATCTCCACTAAGAAATAGAAATCAACATACAAAAAAGAATATGATAAATTTACTGTTTTTTTTGACATATTCAACTTTTTGCTAAAAAAATTAATGATTGTCCTTTTAATTACCTAAAGTTGGTTTTTAGCTAAAAATCGTAATCCTAATTTTTTAAACAGTTCTAATAATCAATTAGTTATGATTTCAATAATTTCAAATAAAGTATGAGATTATATTGAAAAATATCATTTAGGTCTTTAAACGGACAATCATAAAAAAATTACAATAAATTATCCTAAGACAAGCCTTGAGGCGTTCTCTTCGAATAAAAATAGTTAAACTATTTCTCTCTATTTTGTTTTGAAGCTTCATACCCTTTTAAAAAATTATCGAGGGATTTACTGTCTTCAGGGTTTTTCTCTGACCAAAAATTTATGATATCTGTATTTTTTTAAGTTTATTCCAATCTGATTGATTGATTCGGATCAAATTTTAAAAAATCTAAAATCAGAAACTAGAAATTATGAAACTAGAGAATCTAAAAACGTTCGTTTAATGAAACTAAAAATAATTTGTATTTTTAAATTATAATTTAGTTTCATTCTCCGTTTTATTTAATATTATTGTAAATAAACCTTTTATAAAACTAAATTATGATTATTGGTTATGCTCGGGTTTCAACTTTAGATCAGAATATTTCGACGCAAGTTGATTTACTCAAAGAAAACGGATGCGAAAAAATATATTCTGATATTGCAAGTGGAGTAAGGGAGGACAGAAAAGGATTAAATGAAATGCTTTCTTATTTGAGAAAAGAAGATATTATTATTGTTTATAAAACTGATAGAATTTTTCGCTCTCTGAAGAACATGATTGAATTAATTGATAAGTTTAACGAAAAAGGTGTTTTGTTTAAGAGCATTACCGAACCTGCATTTGACACTACTTCAGCCAATGGAAAATTTATTATTCAAATTTTTGGAGCTGTAGCAGAATTTGAAAGAAATTTAATTAGTGAAAGAACTAGAACAGGACTTGCAGGAGCAAGAAAAAGAAAAAAACTTTTAGGCAGACCAAAAGGATCTTCCCAAGAAAGCATAGAAAAATATCATTTCGCAAAGCATCTATATGATAATAAAAATATTCCTATTGATAAAGCTTGTAAGCAGGCAGGAATTAGTGAAGCTACTTTTTACCGTATTGATAAAAACTAAACTAGTATTAACATAAATTTTGAATATTTCAAATTTTTCTTCTGTTTTTTTCTTCTCGAAATAAAAAGCCTAAATCTCTTTTTAATTGTCTTCTAAATTCCTTTGTGTTTTTTGAGATTTTTTCAATTTGCTCAGTTGTATATTGGTTATGAGTGAGGATATGTTGGTTTTAAAGAATAAACTTTTTCTATCAGAAGGAAAAGGAAAGAAATCACATAGATTATAGTTATATTTAAAACTATTTTAATGTAAAGTGTAAATACCATTATTTATAATAATGATTTATAGAGGTCATTAGATAATTTCATATCTTTAAAGTACAATAAAAAGGGAATTTTATGGAAATTTTTAATGGTCAAAACATTCTAGAGTTTGCTAAACACTTCAAAACTGATTTAGATTGCGAAGAATATCTTGCACATTGGAAGTGGAAAAATGGTTATTCTTGCCGCAAGTGTGGTCATACAAAATATCAGGTTAGAAAGGATTTTTCAAGAACCTGTAATATTTGTAGTGATACAGAAAGTCCAAGTTCTGGTACGCTTTTTCATCGTGTGAAATTTGGCTTGCGAAAGGCTTTTTTCATTTGTTTTGAGATGAGTACTACGACAAAAGACTTGTCTGCATTGCAAATGTCTGTTCGTTATGGAGTTGCAGAAAACACAGCACGTTTGTTTATGCATAAAGTTCGAGAAGCAATGAAATCGGACGGAAAAGATGGGATGAAAGGCTTGGTTCAAATTGATGAATTTACTGTTGGTGGAAAGGAAGATGGTAAACAAGGAAGGAATTATGATGCTAAAAAGAAGAAGGTTGTATGTGCTGTAGAATTGACAGACCAGGGAAAAGTCAAACGTTTTTATGCTTTGAAAATCAAAGATTTTTCATCCAAATCTCTACGAATAATTTTTGATAAACATATTGATAATTCCGCTCAAATAGTAACTGATGATTGGAAAGGATACAGACCGATAAAAGACTTTAATATTACCCAAATTCCAAGTAACAAAGGCAAGAATTTCCCGATACTTCATACGATGATCCACCAAGTGAAATCTTGGATAAGAACTACTTATCCTTGGGCTTCAGATTCTAATATCAACCGATATTTGAGTGAGTTTTGTTTCAGAATAAATCGTTCCAAATCCAAACAAACAATCTTCAATAATCTTATTGAACGAATGGTAGAGAGAAATCCAATTTCTCAAACTGAATTGATATGTACTTAAGTTATGACCTCTATAAAATTTTTATCTTTATTCAAAATTTCTACTATTGTAGAATGGGTTATTAAGCCTGCAATTAATTCAAACTTTTGTTTTCATTAATTAGAATATAATTTAAGCGAAGAAACTTGATGTTCAAATACAAAATTTTATCTTTGCCTTAGAAAATAAAAAATCAACGTAAAGCGTAAGCTATCGTATTGGGTAAAGAAAACCGCTAATTTTCAAAACACTCCAAATTCGATAGACTTGCGCCCATGTCATCTTATGGCGTGGGCTGTAAGTCATATCAGGAGTGTGGGTTCTTAGCGGTACCTCTTTACCAGATTGGCTTCAGTTCCACGCTTTCTTGTTTTAAATCGGAGGTTTCGGAACTGGACTTCCTTCAAATCAAATTTTATAAATTATGGAAAATCAAGATTCTCCAGAAAAAAAATGGGCAAAAGCCATGCTCGAACTCGACTTAGCCATGCAATCCGGTGCCATCTGGACGGAAGAGAAATCAAGGATGCAGAAAGAACAAAAAGCAGATCCCGAAGATGAAAATCCGTTTCCTGTTAACGAATCTTATGATGATGGTATTTATTATGAGTTAAGTGATGGTACTCGTATCTACATGGATACCGACAATCCAATGATTTTAGATGGTGAACCCACTATCTACGGAGACCGAATCATTCCTAACACAATCCATTTTTTAAAATAGTAATTCAATAAAACAGATTCAATGATGAAAAATTTAGTTTTCTTAGCAGTTATTTTACTTTCTGCATCTTCAACATTTCAAGCACAATTGGCGGTAACTTCTATTCAAAACAATCAAACCGAATTGGTGGTAAACGATTCCATTCACCTCAAAAAGGGAGCAGCAATACAAATCTATCTGCCTGCAGGGAAAGATTTTGTTTTTGTGAAGCAAAAGAAATCGGGATTGAATGCCAAGTTACTTGGCCGATTGGCTGATGTTGCAGGAACGGGAGCCGCCGCTGTTGGTTTAGGTTCTGGAAATGTAAAGACTTTATCCGGTGCGATAAAGGTGATGAATACCGCTCGTGCAGTTCAATATGGTTCTGATGCTTTGGATAAGATTCAGGATTTACCAATTTCCAATGATGCTAAAAAAATTGCAGGCACTAAAATGGAAATCCTCGACTGGGAATTTACTGACGACGGATATATTCTCACTGCCAAATCAGATAAAAAGAAATATGAAATTTATCTTCAGGAAGCAGCAATTGCCGGAGAGGTGAAGTTGTGAAATTTCTGAATAAAAAGAGCATCTCGAAAAATTAAGATGCTCTTTTCGAAATATAAAGAATTTGAATTTGTGTTTTCCAATTATTTCTTTACAAGATTTTTTTTCCATTTGAAAAAAGTATTTCTATTGATTTTTACTAATTTTGTGTAAAATATTGTCTAATAAATTGTTTAGATCTCTAAATAGTGATATAAGCAGTATATCTTCAAACGAGAAAATATATTGGCAGTAAATCATCAAATATTCAAGGAAGTAATATTTGTGTTTTATCAATTAGGTTACGTTGATACATTTTAAAAGTTATAAAGCCATTGTTCCTGCTATAGTTTTTATGAAAATTTAAAACTTACAAGTATTCAAAAACAAAGTTTGCAGAATATGAAAAATCTGAATCAATTGTAACACAATAGTGATTAGTGAAAACATTAAAATTTCTAAGCGAAGAATAATATCGCTTAAATGCGAATTAGCATGTTTTTTAAAGTAATAAATGAGAAATCAAAATCGAAAATTTTAGTAACATTAAAAGTAACATAAACTAAAATTAACTGACTTTTCTGAATATAAAAACACCTTAAAACAACATCTACAATGGACTTTTCCGAAGATTTTTTCTCTTCTAAGCAGACGGTCACAGGTTCGAATCCTGTCGCGCTCACAATGTCAACAAAAAGGCCTTACAAATTTGTAAGGCCTTTTTTAATCTACAATATTTCGAAACTCTTTCCGATACTCTAAAGGACTTTTGCCTACAAAAGATTTGAATGTTCTATTAAAATAACTAAAATTATTGAAGCCACTTTCATAACAAATTTCGGTGATGCTTAAGGGTTGTTCGGAAAGCAATTTTAAAGAATGCGTTATCCTGTATTCATTCACGAAATGCGTAAACGTTTTATTGGTTACCTTTTTAAAATATCGACAAAAAGAAGGAACCGTTAAATGAGTTAACTCGGCGACATCTTCTACATTAATTTGATCGCGAAAGTGATCCTTCACATAATTGAAAATTAAATTGATGCGATCATTATCTTCTACCTGCGTATGAAACTGATACTTTCCACCATTTAGAAGTTTAAAATCATCTGTTGTTGCCAAAACCTCAAGTACTTCTAAAAGTGTGGTTAATCGATGCAATGGAGACGCATCCGCCATTCCTTCCACTGTGTTGCGAATCTGCTTTTTGGTTTCTTCACCAAACACAATTCCTGCAGATGCGGTTGCCAACAAAGTTTTAATTTTACTCATCTCAATATGATCCCAAAAATTCTCCCCTAAAAATTCAGGTAGAAATTGAATTACAATTTCGTAATCATTATTAGTTGTTTCGTCGGTTAAACCACAATGCGGCAAATTACTGCCGATAAGAATTAAATCGCCTTCAGTATAATAAGAAATACTACTTCCAATCTGCCTTTTCCCAGAACCTCCACCCACAAAAATCAATTCAATTTCTGGATGATAATGCCAAAAAGAAGATTTTACATTCGTGTTTTTTAAAAACTTTAAAAAACGAAAACTGCTGGAAATACTAGGTTTTATCGCTTCATAGCTTGGACTCAGATGCTTCATAACGCCTTATATTAATCGAATATTAACTACATTTGCTAAATCAATACAAATGTACGGTTAAAATAGTACATAAATATGAAAATTCTATTGTAAAATTCAATCTAGGCTTGTTCTACCTTTGTCATACCAAATTAATAAAAAAACAAGGTTATGAAAAAATTGATCAAATTAGGATTTTTTGCAGGAGCAATGCTTCTTTCCGGAAGTGTTTTCGCAAAAGATGTTGACTTCTCTTTATCTTTTGAAAATGTAGAGAACAAAAAGGTAGAATTTAAACTTACCAATGCACAAAATGTTGCTATTTATTTATATAATGAAGCACAAAGTGAAATATATTCCGAAAAAATACTAAACGAAAACAACGTCGTTAAATCTTACGACTTGGCCGATATGCCAGATGGAAATTATTTTCTAGTTGCAGAATCTAGCGATAAATTGGAACGTTATAAAATTACCGTTAACAACAAACAATTGTTTGTAGACGAAACACCGGTTTCAGCGATTGCTAAACCACAATTTAACATTGAAGGAAATCGTGTAAAAATGTACATCCCAAATATTAACGGAGCAGTTAATATTTCAGTGTACGACCTTCAGGATAATGATTATTATGAAAACAAAAAAGAAGCTCAGGGAGATTTGAGCATGGTTTTTGATCTTAATCCTGATGCTTCCAAAAACTACGTTATTAACGTTGAAATGGAAGGAAATAGTTTTAACAAAATTATCTCACTAAAATAAATTTTGTAAAAGGGATTTGTAAGGGGGCCTCGCTTTTGTGAGGCTTTTTTTATGCCAAAAATTTTGGAATCTTTAGTACATTTGTTTGCAAATGAAAAATCTTGTCATCATCGGCCTTGTGATTCCGGAACCCAAATCTACGGCAGCAGGAAGTAGGATGCTTCAACTCATCAACATTTTTCGGCAAGCGGGTTTCAACATTACTTTTCTTACTTCGGCAACCAATACTACTTTTTCCGAAGCTATTGAGGTTCGAAACATCAACTTGAACAACGATGATTTTGATGTTTTAATCTCCGAGCTTGAACCTGATATCGTTTTATTCGACCGCTTTATCACCGAAGAACAATTTGGATGGCGCGTAACTGAACATTGCCCAAATGCTTTAAGAATCCTAGATACTGAAGATCTTCATTTTTTACGCGAAGCTCGAAAAACTGCATGGAAACAAAATAAAATCCCTGACGATTCCGACTTTATAAACGGAACTTTTAAAAGAGAAATTGCTTCCATACTGAGATGTGACTTAACACTTCTAATTTCAGATTTTGAATTTCAACTTCTCGTTTCTACCTATCGAATTTCGCCAGAAATTGTCTTTTACATTCCCTTTTTATTCGACGGATCAGCCTCTAAAGGTAAAGATTTTTCCGACCGAAAAAATTTCATGAGTATTGGGAATTTTCTTCATGAACCGAATTGGCAAACTGTTTTGCAACTTAAAAAGTTATGGCCAAAAATAAAGCAACATCAACCCAATTCCGAAATGCATATTTATGGTGCGTATGCTTCTGATAAAGTATTTCAGCTGGAAAATAAAAAAGAGGGGTTTATCATAAAAGGTCGTGCAGAAAGCGCAAAAGAAATTTTTGAAAACTATCGCGTTCTTTTAGCTCCAATTCCGTTTGGTGCGGGCTTAAAAGGAAAACTTTTTGAAAGCATGAAGTTTGGAATTCCCAGTATTACCAGCGATATTGGCGCTGAAGGAATGCACGATGGAAACGTTTGGAACGGCTATATTGAAAACAATCCTCAAACGTTTTGTGAAAAAGCATCACAATTATATGAAGATGAAAAACTTTGGAAAGCTGCGCAACAAAATGGTTTTGAAATTCTAAGAAACCGTTTTGATCAAGCGAAATTTTCATCAAACATTATCACAAGAATTTTTGAAATTAAAGAAAACCTCAACGAACACCGAAACCGAAATTTTTTGGGTCAAATTCTTCAACATCACACGCTTCAATCTACAAAATTTATGAGCAAATGGATTGAAGAAAAAAACAAACATCAGGAAAGAAATAATTCCTGAAGTAAGCTAAATTTCATTTTGATGGAAACGCTTCCAAACGAAAGAGAATAAATTCATCTGGACTTTCATAAAAAAAGTTCACCTAAAAAAGATTAGGTAAACTTTCAATAAAAAGGATATGAATAAAAGAACAAATCTTATTTTTTCAAGAATTTTCGGGAAATTATGTTTCCATTTTCAAACTGAATTTCAACAATATACAAGCCACTTGTTAAATTATTTAACTGCATTTTATTTCCATTAACCATTTGTTTTTGAACTACTTGTCCAGCGATATTGATAATCTTTGCGAATTTAATTTTTTCCTTGGATTTAAAATTCAAAACATCGTTTGCTGGATTAGGATACAAGGCAAATTCCAAAGCAGTATTTTCTGAAACTGATAAAAAATCTACCGTTTGCTCAGCCGAACTTTCAGATAAAACATGTGACGCATCAATCGATTTCACGCTCCAAAAAATCTGTTGCGGAAGATTTGTTTTATCTAAAAACCACCCATTCGTGGTAACTTCATACTTCGCGATATCTGCTTTTCCACTTTCGGAACCAACGCTCAATTCGTAGCGTAATGCCTTTTCGGGCGTTGTATCATCCGAAGAATTTTCCCAATGGAAGATTACTTTATTTTCTACAACTTCTGTGTTTAGCGTTTGTGGAGCAGTAGGTTTTTCGTTAATTTCAGTTGTCGTATTTTTGTACAGCTTGGTAATTGAGGGATAACCAGCTCCATTCCAATCGAAACCGTTAGTTAAAACATCTAAATGATGATCGTTATTGTAATCGAAAAGTTTAACCGTTCCTCCGCTTCCTAAATTGTAAATTCCTGTATTTTCTTGAAGATCAAAACTATTGGAAGAAGGATTATACGTGAAAATATTCACGAAACCATTATAATCATTATCTCCAATAATCACAAAATCGTAGTAACCATCGCCATTAATATCCCCCGTTTCGATGAAACTTTCGCTTAATGCGCCTTCGGTAATTTCACTTTCTGTAAAACTTCCGTTTCCATTATTCGTCAAAAGTTTTAAAACAATTTCATCATTTTCATTTCTTCCAGAAGCAATCGCATCCAAAAAGCCGTCCGCATTAAAATCTGCAAATGCCATTTTACCAGAGGCCAATGGCGTAAACTCTTGCGCAGCCACAAGGCTCCCTTCGCCATCATTGAGGTAAAATCTAAAAAAAGGTGAATAATTAAGGTCGAAACCATACATTATAACATCCAGATAATGATCATTATTGAAATCAGCAACTTTAAAATCGCCACTTTGCGAACCTGGCAGCCAAGCATCAACTTTCTCAAAATCTCCACCAGTGTTCGAATACAAATCTAACTTGTAAACCGTTTCTTCGCCTTCGAAATTAACTCCGTTGATGGCATAATCTTGTTGTCCGTCGTGATTAAAATCGAACACTTCAATGCCTCCGTAAATTTTCCCAGTAGTATTGGCAATTTGATCAAAAGTTTCTCCATTATTTTTAAAACGATATTGTTGGTAATTAACCACATCGCCATAACTTAAACCAGTAGAAACAACATCTAAAAATCCGTCATTATCAAAATCGATAAATTTTACATTTCCATTGTTAAAGTGCACTGCATTATCGGTAAACACTTGTTGAACAGAGAAAACGCCGTTTGTATTTTTATAAAACTCGTTATGGGTAACTAATCCGCCATCATCAACAGCTCCGGTAAAAAAAACATCTTGAAAGCCATCATTATTATAATCACCAATGGCCGCCGCAGAAAACGAATAATCTTTAAAAACCGTAGGAATTTCTTGAAACTGTTGCGCGTTGGTTAGTGTTGCTGCGATCAATACAATGGAAAAATAAACTTTCTTCATATTATTTTTATTTAGAATAATTTTAAATTATAGCAAAAATAATACGATTTACTCATCCTCGAAATGCAGGACGTATGATAAATGTCTTGTTGAAAGTAAAGAAAATTAAAGGTACATTAATGCACGCGCGATGAAAGCAAAGTTATTTTTCAAGAAGTAAGCTCATCCACTCTTCACGTTGTTGTTTATTTTTCAACGTTAAATTTTGTTCATTGCACACTTCTAGAATGTCATCAACATCGAAAAAGCAAAGCCCGGAAAGCAACAATTGTCCGCCTTTATTTAAAACAGAAACATAGGTCGGAATATCGGAAATCAGAATATTTCGATTGATATTGGCTAAAATAATATCAAAGTTTTCGTTTCCTAAGTTTTCGGCGGTGCCTTGTGAAATATCGAGTTCTACTCCATTTCTTGCTGCATTTTCGGTTGAATTTTCCACAGACCATTCATCGATATCAATAGCGACAACGCGTTTTGCACCTTTCTGTTTTGCAAAAATAGCGAGCACGGAAGTTCCGCAGCCCATATCCAACACGTTTTTGCCTGTAAAATCCATTTCCAGCATTTGCTGAATCATTAAATGCGTTGTGGGATGGTGGCCGGTTCCGAATGACATTTTTGGTTGAATAACAATTTCATGCATATTTGGTTTTGGGTCGTGAAATTCAGCGCGAATATACACTTGATCGGCAACATTAATTGGACTAAAATTTTTCTCCCATTCTTCGTTCCAATTGATATTGGGCATTTTTTCAAAATTATATTTTATGCTTACTTCAGAGCTGTTCAAAAGAGGAACTTCTTTCAGTAGAGCTTCATCAAAAAGATCTTCTTGAATATAACCTAAAATTCCATCGTATTCTTCGGTAAAACTATCAAAACCAATCTCAATTAGCTCTGCCATTAAGATTTCATTCCAAGGTTGAAGTGGTGTTATTTTAAAGTTAAATTCAAGATACGCTTGCATAATAATTGTTTTTGCAAAGGTAAGAATTTTGTACATCTAAAAGGAGAATGTAGCGAGAATCTACATTCACCATTGATTCAATAAAGACGCTTATTTTAAACTATCAACGTTATTATAAAAAGTACTTGTTAGTGATAAAAATGGGTTGGAAAAGCTTCTTCTGGTTTCATTCGGAAAACATTTAATAATATCCAAGATTTTAAAAATCCATAGCCATAAGAAAACATCTGTATATACGTAGATATTATGGATAACGCAGCAATACTTACATTTTTGGTTTTGTATAAAGCGTGGAAGAAAACCATGAAAGTGTATAATCCGTAAAGCGATAAAATTAATGATTTTTGAAACCAAAAATACTCCAGAATTCCCAGAAGATACCCGATTAAAAATAACGACGGAAACGCAAACGAAATTTTCACATATTGAGGATGCCGTTGATTGAGGATTGGCCGCGCACAACCGAACTGAAAAACTTGTTTTGAAAATTTACCGAAATCGACTCTTCTTTTATGATAAACACCAATATTATCAAAAAAAGCGGTAGTAAATCCATGTTCCCACAAAGTCATCGAAAGATCAGGATCTTCGCCAATGCGCATATTCGCAAAACCTCCAACCTCTTGAAAAACAGCTTTTCGAACGCCCATATTAAAACTTCTCGGTTGAAATTTAGCTACTGATTTTTTGTTTCCCCGAATTCCACCTGTTGTAAAAACGGAAGTCATTGAATAGGAAATTGCTTTCTGCATCAAATTAAAACCTTTATGCGCTTTATCTGCACCTCCGAACGCATCACAAGGAATTTCAAGAAGATCTTTTTTAATATTAGCGATATAATCTTTCTCCACCATCACATCCGAATCTACAAAAACCAACCAATCATTTTTTGCTCTTCTTGCTCCATAGTTCCTACTTAATCCTGGACCAGAATTTTCTTTTCGGAAATATTGAATCATCAAACTTTCACTAAAAAGTGCAATGGTCGGTTTAAGATCGATTTTTGAACCATCATCCACAATAATTATTTCAAAATCTTTATCGGTTTGAAATGAAAGCGACTGCAAGAGTTCGAAAAGCTCGTCTTTTCGATTGAAAATGGCGATAACAATGGAAATTGAATTCAATTTATTCTTTTAATTTGATAGCGATTTATACAATAATTCTTCTCAATTTCTACGTGGAAAATCGAGAATTCAAAGGTAATAACTTTCCGAGCTTGCTTACAATTTTAAGTTCGCCTTTTCGAAGTAAGTTGCAATATTTCTATTGTGATGTTCTGTAATTCTAAATATGTTTTAAATCGAATTAAAAATGAAATGAAAATTCATTCTTTAGAGATTACTATTTGTTTGTTGGGTTTTATTTGGATTTTCAATGGGTTCACCTAAGGTTTGTTTAAACCAATCGACCACTTTATGAATCACTTCTGGTTGATACCAATAAAGATCGCCGTGTCCCGCTCCATTTACGGTAATTAGTTTGGCCACATTTCCTGACTTCTTTAAGGCATTGTACATTTGGATACTTTGATCGTACGATACCAATTGATCGGCATCACCATGCAATAAAAGGAACGGCGGCATATTCTTTTTGATATGTCCCATTGGACTCGCGGAAAATGCTTTTTCAGGAAATTTTGATATCGACGCTCCAACAAACGTCTTAAATGCAGGCCCATTAACCAACAGCGCTTCTGTGGAAGCTGGTGATTCGTGAACTTCTTGAATATCTTTACTAAAACCCTCGCCAATATTGAGTAAATTACTAATTCCATATAAACTCACCACCGATTGAACATCCGAATTTACTTCTAAAAAATCGCCTGTATCAAAACCCTTCTCTCCATTGGTTGCACCCATCATTTGAGCCATATAACCACCCGCCGAATCGCCAAGAACACCAATTTTATCTGGATCAATTCCCAATTCCTCAGCATGCGCTTTTAAATATCTTATGGCTGCTTTCCCATCATTTATTAGGGCAGGAAAAACATCCGGAACAACTCGATAATCCGCTCCAGCGACCACAAAACCAGCTTCAGCCAAGGCATTTTTCATTTCGAAGAATTTATCTCGATCCGCAGAAGTAAATCCACCACCAGGAAAATAAACAATAGCAGGTTTTAATTTGTTATTTCTTGGAACCAAGAGTGTCATTTTTAAAGGCCTCACATTTCTTTGCGAAATAATTTGCGAATAAACAACATCCGTCAATTGATCGATCTGACCATTCACGATGTTCACTTTTATTTGTTCTTTTTGGGAATCCATATTTCTTGTTGATGTTTTACTTTGCGCAACACTTAATTGACTGATCGCCAAAATGGTAGCGAGAACTATTTTCTTCATATTATCGCATTTAAATCGGCTCTTTCCACAATCGTTTTAGACAGTAAAAATGAATCGAAGTTGACTATAAAGATAGAATTTTTATCGCTGTAGTTTCCCATTTTAAACAAAACATATTTTAGGAGAACGTAAAATTTAGAATTGAATTGCAGGCAAAAAAATGGGATCAAGTTCAATATTAATAAAAATGACCAGGAACAACTCACACAACAAAAAAAATCCTAACTGATTGATAATCAATTAGGATTAAAAAATAAATGTACCCAGGACCGGGATACTATGATTCTTTTCTAAATTTTAATTTGTTTAAACTCGCTATATATCAGTATATTTGAGATATATAATATTTTTTGAAAATGGTGTTTAGGTATTTTTAGTTAGTTTAATTTCAAAATTAGCCACCCTTTTGACCACCCTTTTTTTTACTTAACTGTAATTTATTTGTTATGAAAGTCAGCTTTGAATTAAGGAAAGAGAAAATGAATGCAAATGGACTAACCCCCATTCAGATTTTAGTACGTGCAGATGGGAAAAGACTTCGCAAAAATATTGGTGAATCTGTTTTACCGAAATATTGGAACGGTAGTCGAGTTATTCCAAACTCAAGGAAAGAGGCATATAACCGTCATCAGGAAATTAATGATAAACTCGTTGAAATTGAAGAAAAAGCCCGACAAATTTCTTTGTTTTTCGCCATCAATAAATTGCAGTTTTCTAACGAAATTTTTCGAGAAAAATTTGAGAGTGAGAAGGAGATTAAAGTTGAGCTTTATGATTTTTTTGAAAGTTTTGAGGAATTCATAGAATCAGGAAAACTATCTAAAGCATATAATACAATTAGGGCACAGACTACAGTTAAAAATTTCTTACAGGAGTTCCAGAAAGAAAAAAGATTCAAAATAGAATTTGATACTGTTACAGACTCCTTTTTTGATAAACTTTCAAAATTTTGTTTTTTAGAAAAAGAGATTAAAAACAATTATTTTGCAAAGATTATTGCTGTTCTTAAAACGTTCCTGCGATGGGCAACAGAAAAAGGTTATAACACCAACAGAGAATTTGAAAAGTTTAAAGCAACCGAGCACGATATAGATATTGTGTATTTAAGCTTTGAAGAATTAATGAAACTGTATGAAAAAGAATTTGAATCTGACAGACTTTCTCACGTTCGGGATTTCTATTGCATGGGATGTTTTACCGGACTGAGATTTTCTGATTTGTCGAAATTGCATTTAGCAAATATTTCAGAAGATCATATTGTTCTTTCTATACAAAAAACCAAAACGCAGAATCACGCTATCAAGTTAAATAAATATGCAAAAGCAATTTTAGAAAAATATAGGGGAACCATTTATGAGCCTTTGCCAGTTATATCTTCTCAGAAATTCAATGATTACATTAAAGACTGCTGTGAGTTGGCTGAAATAACTCAACCCTTTACTATCCATTGGTTTGTAGGAAATCAAAAGAAAACTTTAACTCAACCTAAATGTAAATTTATCACCAGCCACACTGCGAGAAAAACATTCATAACCAATTCTCTTCTTTTGGGAATGGAGCCGAAAGCAATAAAAAAGATTGCCAATATTAAGAAAGATGCAGTTTTGGATAAATATATGAAAGTAACTGAAGCATTTACAGATGAGCAGATGGATAAAGCGTGGGGATAGATTATTGCATATCGCGGTTTGCGATAATAAAGATTACACTTTCATAATTTTTCAGTAATATTGCATATCGCAATACGCAATATATGAAAAATTCTAAACAAAATATGAAACCGCAGGACATCGTTTTGTTACTGAAAATTGTGAGTTTGAATACTGATTCATGGAACCAGTCTACGGTTGCAAAAGAATTGGGAATCAGCCAGGCAGAAATAAGCGAATCGGTTGCAAGATCAAAAAATTCCGGTTTACTTGATACAAAAGGGAAAGTGGTTTTGAAATATGCATTGGCTGAATTTTTACAATATGGAATCCGTTACACTTTTCCTCAAAAGCCAGGTGCAATTGTTAGAGGTATCCCTACTGCACATAGTGCTCCGCCGCTTAATAACGAAATTCACAGTAATGAAATGTATGTTTGGGCTTATGCAAAAGGGAATGCGAGAGGACAAAGCATAGAACCCCTTTATTCTTCAGTTCCGGAAGCTACATTGAAAGATGAAAAACTGTACGAATTACTTGCTATTACGGATGCCATCCGTGTAGGACGAACAAGAGAAAAAGAAATAGCTATAGAATACCTAAAAAAATATTTAGAAATTGCATAACAAGACCATCAATATAGGTGTTGTAGCTGAAGTTGCGGAAGGTTTAAAACAATACAGAGAGCAAGTAGTATTTGTTGGAGGAGCGGTAATCAGCCTTTATACCGATGATCCTGCAGCCGATGAAATACGTCCTACAAAAGACATAGACTTCACTGTTAATATTGTTGATGTAGGTGAGTTTCATAAAACAATTGAAGAATTGGGAAAACTGGGATTTCATCCAGACCCTTTCGGAACATCTATTTGCAGTTACACATACAAAAAATATCCAGTTGATATAATTCCAGCTGAAGACAGTGCTTTTGGTTCAACGAATCGATGGTATAAAATAGGTTTTGAAGATTTGTGGAAAGTAAAAGCAAAAAATCAGGAAATTAATATTTTATCTGCACCATGTTTTCTCGCAACAAAGTTTGAAGCGTTCAATAGTCGTGGGAAAGATTACAGAACCAGCCATGATATTGAAGACATCATCTATATTATTGACAACCGTACGACTATTGTAGATGAAATTGTCAAATGTGATTCGAGAATTTTAGAATTTCTCAAGTCAGAATTTCAAAAAATCATTGATAAAGGTCTTTTGGATGAGCTCCTGCAAACTCATATACATCCATTCATTATTGAGGAAAGAATGGAGATTGTAAAAGAGAAAATAGGCGGTATTATGAATGCTTGATTTATAAAATGCCAATCAAATAAGGAAAAGAGTGGAAATGATTTCAGATAACTTACGTTTATTTTTATTAATTGCAGTTTTCAGCGTGATAGGATTTGTCATTTTGTTTAGGGCATATCTGTACATCACGGAGAAATATTTCCTGAACGAATTTACCTGGCTGCTGCAAAATACAATTTTCAGATCCTACCTGGTTTTTAAGTCTTTTGCAATTTTCATTTTACTTGTCTATTTTTTCATTGCTGTTTACAGCATTGTCCTGACTCTTTACTGGTGGTATGGCTTGTTTATTTTGGGATGCCTTTTCTATCTGGTTTTTAAAATTAGAAAATCAAAAAAAGAAGGAAAATTAAATTTTCAGGAAGATTTCATCTTTCAAAAATATAGTACAAAAGTAAGTTTCTATAATAACCAAACAGAAGAATACCGGCGGAAAAGTTTTGAATCCATCATTGACAAAATTAAAAGAATGGAATTGAACGGAATCGGCAACGCTGATTATAAAAAGTATTTATCAAAAAACTTTTTACTTAAAATAGACCAGTTTTTAACATTTGAATATTTCGATAACAGATTATACAATTCAATTTCTGATCATTACACCACAACTCTATTCTATCGAAAATATCTTAAAAATGTACTGGAGATAATCAGCAGAATAGATAAACAAACTGATAATCTTAGACTTTTAAATAATAATTATCAGACTATTTCAGAAATTTTGTTAAACATTAAATTGATAAGATTTGATGATAATCAAGGTTTGTATTATGACATTTCACTTGTTGATTTGGAGATTGATAAACATCTAAATTCGGATAACGAGAATTTCAGTCTTGAAAAAAGTCTGACGGTAATCACCCAATCTTTAGAGAATCTCAAATTAGCATTTGAAAACAATAATTTAAACCATGCTCTTTCAGAACAAACTGGAATACTTAATGCAATTAAAGAAAAGATAAACACCATAACAATAGAAAGTAAATTTTCACTTTATAGATTACCAGACAATTGTAATGTAAGGAATATCTACGACGCTCTAATTGATTATTTTGCACGAAAATCGAATATTGAACTGTTGCCAAAAAACAGTTCTGATATTGAAAAGCTTGTAAAGAAAAGATTCAGAAACAATTCAAATAAGCAAATATCAAAAGTAAATAAAGATTACAGTGACCGTCAATTCTTTATTGAGCACAGAGAAGAATTGTACAATGCCGTTTCCTTTGCCATATCAAAATATGCACTGGAAAAAAAGAAACTTGCAGAAATCATTTTGGAAGAGTTAAAAAGCATTGGTATTATTCAAGGAACGATTGAGGGAAAATCAGTTTGTTATTGTATTGATGAAAATGTGTGGAAAAAAATCCAAGCAGATTTTAATGCTTTTTTCAATCAGGACGTAAAAGTAACCAAGTGCTGTTAGCGATGTTTTTTTAGCATTTAACATCGTTATATTGCGATATATAATTCAGTAAATCATTTCAAAATCATAAACAATGACACTATCAGACATCAAAGAAATTTTACCAGCATTAGATAATGTTGAATTTCAATTAGAGAATGGTACGTTTGTACCCGAACATTTCCACGTTACAGAAATAGGCATTGTTACAAAACATTTTATAGACTGTGGCGGAACAATCAGGAACGAAAAAGTGGTCAATTTCCAATTATGGAACGCTAACGATTATGAACACAGGTTAAAGCCGACCAAACTATTGAACATTATCAAATTATCCGAAGATAAATTGGGTATTGAAGATGCCGAAATAGAAGTGGAATACCAGAGCGAAACGATTGGCAAATACAATTTGGATTTTAACGGAAACCATTTTGTACTGAAAAACAAACAGACCACTTGCTTGGCAAGTGATGCCTGCGGTATTCCTGCCGAAAAACAAAAAGTAAAATTATCAGAGCTGAACAGTACTTGCTGTACGCCCAATTCGGGTTGTTGCTAAAATCATAAAACAAATCATTATGAATAAAGATTTAATCGGAACGATTGACAGAATTGTTTCTAACCAGCATATCATCCAAGAACGTAAAGCCGTATTGCAACCATTGGTAGATTTCATACAACAAAAAGTAAACAACGGACAGGAAATAAACCTAAATTTCATCTGTACACACAATTCACGCCGGAGCCATTTAGCACAGGTTTGGGCACAGGTGGCAAGTGCATATTATCATATTCCGAACGTGCATTGCTTTTCGGGTGGTACGGAAGAGACGGCATTGTTCCCGAAAGTAGCGGAAACATTGGCTAAACAGGGTTTTTCTGTTTTCAAAATTTCGGAAACGAACAACCCTGTTTATGCCATTAAGTACAGCGAAAATGCCCTGCCGATAATCGGTTTTTCAAAAAAGTACGATAGTGCTTTCAATCCTGTATCGGCATTCACAGCTATTATGACCTGTTCACAGGCGGACGGTGGCTGTCCTTTTATTGCAGGTGCGGAAAAGAGAATACCTATTACATTTGAAGACGCTAAAATTTCAGACGGCACAGCAGAGCAGACACAGGTTTATACCGAAAGAAGTTTGCAGATAGCTACCGAAATGTTCTATGTTTTTTCATTGATTAAAAAATAACCGATGCAACCAAAACTAAAATTCCTTGACCGATACCTTACCCTATGGATATTCCTTGCAATGGCGGTAGGTGTAGGATTGGGCTATTTCTTTCCCAATATCTCCACTATTACAGACAGCTTGTCCGTAGGTACGACCAATATTCCGTTGGCAATCGGTTTGATACTGATGATGTATCCACCATTGGCAAAAGTTGATTATACATTACTACCAAAAGCGTTTAAGGATAAAAAAGCAATCGGCATATCCCTGTTGCTGAATTGGGTAGTCGGCACGGTGCTAATGTTCGGTTTAGCTGTTTTGTTTTTACGCAACGAACCCGATTATATGGCAGGGCTGATTTTGATAGGTTTGGCAAGGTGTATCGCAATGGTCATCGTATGGAGCGATTTGGCAAAAGCCAACAGGGAATACACGGCATTATTGGTAGCATTGAACAGCATCTTTCAGATATTGAGTTACAGTTTTTTGGTTTGGTTGTTCATCAACGTATTGCCCAATAAATTGGGGTTAGCCAATTTCAATGTAAGCGTGTCAATGAAAGATGTAACCGAAAGCGTTTTGATATACTTAGGCATTCCTTTTTTGGCAGGTTTTGTTAGCCGATATGCACTTGTTAAATCAAAGGGTATCGAATGGTATAACAGGAAATTTGTACCCAAAATATCGCCAATTACATTATACGCATTGTTGTTTACCATTGTATTCATGTTCAGTCTGAAAGGCGATAAGATATTAGAATTGCCAATGGATGTAATAAAAATAGCCATACCGTTAATCATCTATTTTGTACTGATGTTTTTTGTGAGCTTCTTTATAAGTAAATCTTTAAACGTTCCGTACGAAAAGAATGCTTCCATAGCGTTTACCGCCACAGGAAACAATTTTGAATTGGCAATAGCCGTAGCCATTGCCGTTTTTGGTGTTCATTCGCCACAGGCATTCGTGGGCGTAATCGGCCCACTCGTGGAAGTACCTGTGTTGATACTCTTGGTAAGAGCAAGTTTGTGGTTAAAGAAAAGATATTACGATTAGATCTAATACCCTACGATTTTAGTATTTAAAACAACGGCTTGTGTTTTTTGCTGTAGATTTCGCTAATCAAATCCCCGAACTCCTGAAAATGGTAATCGATAATATTATCCAGATACACATAAGTTGTAAACTTGTCGATGCTCATAATATTGGTAAGCCTGTTAAACCTTGGTGTTCCTGCCGAACAAAAAACGATTTGCCCTTGCTTGCCGCCCAGTTCGGGATTTAAAAAAATTATCCGTAGTATTTTAAAAAGTTTTAAATTACAGTATCTTATAAAATAGAGTAGATTTTTTTATTAACTTTGTCAAGTGAAAAAAATGGTTACAATATTATTATTGTCTGTATATCTGATTTCAACAACAGAGTTAGGTCAGTTGTTGAAGTTTCCTATGTTGGTAGAACACTATTTCGAGCATAAAGAAAAAAATCCGGAGGTTACTGTTTTGCAATTTTTGGAAATTCATTATGCCGGGAACCACCTGGAAAATCATCCTCATGATGAGGATTATAAAGAAGATCAAAAATTACCTTTTATTATTCACAATGATTTGCTGACGGTTTCCTTTATTCTTTCCAAACCAATATTTTTAGAACCTGATGCTCTAAAGACGTATAATTCTTCAAGGAAGAAAATAGCAGTCCGTGATGAAGTTTTTATACCGGCTATTTATCTGTCAGGCATCTGGCAGCCTCCAAAATTCTGTTAATCACTTTTTTGATTTTTCGGTGAATTCTTTCATCGTGTATTACTGTTTAATGATGTTTCCAGTCTATGGTGCTATTGTATATCTATAGTAGTGTCAGCGTAGGTAATACTTAAATTTCATTATCTCTTTTTACGATTAACAGAATAAATTATGCTTAATAGAATTATCGAGTTTTCTGTAAAGAACAAACTCATTATAGCATTACTGATTCTTGGTTTAATCGGCATTGGCTCTTATCAGGTAAGCAGATTACCGATTGATGCCGTTCCGGATATTACCAACAATCAGGTGCAGGTTATTACCATTGCTCCGTCTTTTGGGGCAACCGATATCGAACGTCTGGTTACTTTCCCAATTGAACAGGCGAACTCGAATATTTCCGGACTCAAAGAGATCCGCAGTTTTTCCCGTTTCGGATTGTCCTTGGTTACCATTGTTTTTGATGATGGTATTGATGTGTATTGGGCAAGACAACAAGTGGCAGAGCGGCTGCAACAGGTTCAGAATGAAATTCCGCAAGGTATCGGAACAC
>JAFAGO010000032.1 GCA_023422635.1 Bacteroidota bacterium | reverse complement strand
GGAACTTTTTCATCGTACAATCTGAAACCAACTTTACTTTGATCAGAAAGATGTAAAATTTCAGAAGCCAAACCATCCGAAACATCAATCATCGAAGTTGGTTTAATGTCCAATTCTTTTAATTTTTCTTTAATATCTGTTCTTGCTTCAGGTTTCAATTGGCGTTCTAAAACGTAATCATATCCTTCCATTTCTGGTTGCATATCTGGATTGGCTAAATAAACAGCGTGTTCTCTTTCCAAAATTTGAAGACCAAAATACGCACCACCTAAATCGCCAGTTACCACTAATAAATCGTTCGGTTTTGCACCGTTTCTTTTCACGATTTTTTCATCATCTTCTAAACCAATGGCGGTAATGCTAATTACCAATCCTGAAGTTGAACTTGTGGTATCTCCACCTACCAAATCTACCTTATAGTGTTGACAAGCCAGTTGAATTCCTGCATAAATTTCATCCAAAGCTTCCACAGGAAACCGGTTTGAAACTGCAATGGAAACCAAAATTTGGGTAGGCGTAGCATTCATTGCTGCGATATCGCTTAGGTTTACCACAACCGATTTATATCCTAAATGTTTTAAAGGAACATAGCCAAGGTTAAAATGAACACCTTCTGCCAACACATCTGTTGAAAGAACTACTTTTTTACCCTCTGGATTAATCACCGCAGCATCGTCGCCAATGGAAACTTCGGTAGAGGAATTCACAATGGGGAAATGTTCGGTTAAATGTTTAATTAAACCAAACTCTCCTAATTTTGAGATTGGTGTTAAATCTTGGTTTTTATTTTCAAGCATATTTTTATATTCGGCGATAGATTAAACGATAAAAAGGGCGGGGTCAATATTTTCTGGTCGGAACGGCAATTTCTTAATGTCTTCTCTGGTAAGAATTGCGGTGTTTTCAGATGTATATTCTTTTAAAGTTTCCAAAATATCTTCCGGTGGAGAAGTCATTTTTCTCAACATCATATCGATCCAAACGCCAGTAGCTTCTGCAGTGGCACAATGCGTACCATCTGGCAAATAGAATTTATGTACAAAACGATAAATGCTCGCATCCTCTGCCATTCCATCAATTTCTAAGGAGACATACACGGTTTGGTCGGCATAAATTTCTTTAAAAAAGGAATATTTTTCATGCATAATTACAGGTCCAACTCCCCATCGATTCAACTCTTTAACGCCCATTTTGTGCTTGGTCATAAAGCCCATGCGGGTTTGCGCACAATATTGCACATATGAGGAATTGGCAAGATGCCGGTTAGCGTCAATATCGCTCCAGCGCACTTCAAAGAAATGGTAATAGGTAGACATGTTTTTCAGAAATTTTTAGCAAATATACTTAAATGCTGCGATTTGCTGTTGGTTAAATTAAAGCGCAATGGGCTGGTGTACACTACCAATTATATAATTGATCTTATGTAAAATATAAACGAGAAGTTAAAGTAAAATTTTACATTTGTAAAAATCTATTGAAGTTGAAGGGTAAAGCACTAAAGTTCTTAAAATATTTAGCGATTTTTCTTGCCGTTGTTGTTGGGTTGTTAATTCTTGTGATTTTCAGTTTAAGAATTCCTGCAGTTCAAAATTTCGTTAAAGATAAACTCGTAACTTATCTCGAGTCGAAAATTCACACAAAAGTTGCGCTTGATAAAGTGTATATCGGTTTTCCAAACAAGTTGGAAATGCAAAAATTGTATCTGCAAGGTCAAGATGTAGATACGCTTTTGTACGCCGGTAAATTGGAAGTGGGTTTGGATATTCCAAAATTATTGGATTCCAGGGCAGATATAACGTCCATCGATTTGGAAAGTCTTCGTGCAAATGTCGTGCGAAAAAAAGATGGAACGTTTAATTTCGATTACATTACCAACGCTTTCGCGAGCGATGAAAAGGAAGAAAGTACTTCCAAACCTTTCGTTATTTCTTTAGATAAAATTAATTTAAAAGATATTGGTGTTTCCTTTATCGATCAGCAATCAGCGAATAATATTAAAGTTTATTTCAAATCTTTCGACACCAGAGTAAAAACTTTTGATCTTGAAAAAAATTCCTATGCAATTGGAGATTTGTCGATGGATGGTTTGAAGTTAAAACTAAAACAAGATTTCGTTGAAGAAGTTGCGCAAAAAACAGAACAAAAAGTTGACTCATTAAACCAAAAAAGTCCGATGCAAATTGGCTTGGCTGGAATTAAATTGACCAATTTTGATATTGATTATGGCGATGATAATTCACGAACTTTTGCTATGGTTTTGTTCAAGGAATTAAGTACTAAAGTAAATTCTCTTGATCTTCAAAAACAAATCTACGATATTGATGAGGTGAATTTGAAAGGTGCCACCATTGCTGCAAATTTATTTTTACCTGCAACAACCTCAAATTCAAAAAACGAACAAAAATCAACTGCTTCTACCGAGGAAAGTTCAAGCATGAAATTGCTTTTGGGCGCTCTAAATTTAGAAGATGTACAAGTGGTGTACAACAATTCTGCAGTGAAACCCTCTGCTCGTGGAATGGATTTCAATCATTTGTCGTTTACCAAATTGAATCTTGGATTAGAAGATTTCAAAATGGAAAACGGAACTTTTGAAGGTGAAGTGACCAAAGCTGAAATTCAAGAAAAACGAGGTTTGCATATACAAGAATTTAGAACTGATTTCGTGTACGGCGAAAAACAAGCGTATTTGAAAAACCTCTATTTGAAAACGCCAAAAACCTTGCTTCGAGATCAAGTAGTTTTGAATTACAATTCAATAGAACAATTATCCGCAAATCCTGGTGCAGTTAATGTTATTCTCAATCTTCGCGATTCGAAAATTGGATTTGCCGATATTCTCAATCTTGCTCCAGATCTCAGAAATACAACGCCATTTAACAAATATCCAAATGCAATTTTAAATGTGGATGCGAGAGCAAAAGGAACGCTGAACGATTTATTGGTTCAAAATTTTGAACTTTCAGGTTTAGATAAATTGAAAGTTTTGGCTTCTGGAACCATAAAAAATGCGATGAATCCGGATCAATTATCGTACGATCTCAAAATTCGTGAACTTTCAACAGCGGCAAAAACCATATTCAATTTGGTTCCAAAAGGAACAATTCCTTCCAATATTTCTCTGCCTTCGTTTATGACGGTGAAAGGAACTGCAAAAGGAACAACAGAAGTCGTGAACACCAATTTAGCGATTACCACCACACTTGGAAACGCTGGCGTGAATGCTTTCGTGGATATGCGTCGAAAAAATCAAGAAAAATTTAATGTGAAAGCCAATTTGAAAGGGCTTCAAATCGGGAAAATCATTCAAAATAAAGATGTTGGGGCAATTACAGGAACCATCAATGCAGTGGGAACTGGTTTCGATCCCAAGACAATGTCGGTGAAAGCCAACGGAAATATTGCTTCAATGCAGTACAACGGTTATCGTTATCAGAATGTTAAATTGGATGCGTCTGTAAATCGCGGATTCTACGAAGTGAAATTGAATTCTAAAGATGCAAACGCAAACCTTAATATTTTGGCAGCGGGAAGTATGAAAGGGAATTCCCCAAGTTTAAAACTCAATGGAAGCATCGTTAAATTGGATTTACATAAGTTGGGCTTTTACGCCGATCCTATGATTATTGCAGGTGAAATGGATGGCAATTTCTCGAACTTGAATCCAGATTTTCTAAACGGTTATTTGAATTTGAATAATTTTGCAATTTCAGATACCAAAGATATTTTTCCAGTTCAAGAGATTAAATTAAATGCAGTTTCCACGCAAGATTCAAATCAGTTGACATTGGAATCTCAGGTTGCAGATGTACGTTTATCAGGACGGTACAAACTCACGCAAATTTTTACGGCACTTCAACAAACGTTAAACCAATATTATGCTTTTCAAAAAGGATTAAAAAAGGTAAAAATCGATCCTAATCAGCATTTTACTTTTGATGCTAAAATTAAAAACGACGATTTAATTCGAAAGTTTGTCCCGAGTTTAAGCAGTTTCGAAACCATCACCTTAAATGGCTCCTATGATGCAGATCAAGATAAAATACAAGTGGTTGGGAATGTACCTCAATTAACGTATGGCACCAATAGTATTGAAAATGCAACTTTAAACATTGATAATCAATCGGGTAAATTAGATTATGATATTCAGTTGGATGCCCTAAAAAGCGAAAGTTTTGCATTAAATAAAGTTTCAATTGCGGGAGATATTGCAGATAACATCATCAATTACACAGTCAACACGAAAGATACTGCGGATAAAGATCAATTCATCATCGCTGGAAATTTAAAATCTCTGGGCGAAATAACCGAGATTTCTCTAAATCCGGATGGTTTGATGTTGAATTATGGAACATGGACTGTAAATCCTGAAAATAAAATACAGTTGGTAAATGGTGGTGTAATTGCGGATAATTTTATTCTTTCCAATAATGGTTCACAAATCAGTTTGCAATCGGAGACACAATCTGCAAGAAGTCCACTCAATGTAGCGATTAAAGATTTTAAAATTCGTACGCTTACCGAGATGATCAAGAAAGATTCTCTTTTAGCAGATGGAACGATCAACGGAACGGCACAACTTCGGAATTTAACGGGAGATATGACTTTTGATGCCGATATGGATATTTCGGATTTAATCGTTTATGGCAGTCCGATTGGTAATCTCAATGCAAAAGTCAACAACAATACAGCAGGAATTATGGATGCTGATATTGCACTTTCGGGCAATGATAATAATGTAAAAATTACCGGAACATATAACACCAAACAAAGCGCGTTCGATTTATTGTTGAACATGAATAAACTTCAGATGAAAACGCTACAAGGGTTTAGTATGAATGCCATTACCAATACAGAAGGATATCTTTCGGGTAATTTAAAAGTACAAGGAACGGCAGAAAAACCCAGTATTTTAGGGCAAGTGAAGTTTAACGATGTCGGAATGTTAATTGCACAAACGGGAAGCGATTTTCGGAAATTGAATGATGCCATTGATTTTACCAACCGCGGATTGGAATTCAACACCTTTAAAATCAACGATAAAGATGGAAACGCTTTAACCTTGAATGGTGAAATTTTAACACAAAACTATCGTGATTTTGCTTTTAATTTAGATGTGAACGCACGCGAATTTAACGTTGTAGATGCAGAGAAATCCAGCGACGGAATGATGTACGGGAAAATGGTAGTGAACGCCAATTTGCAAATTCGAGGCGATTTGGATTTACCAAAAGTAGATGGACGAATTGTGGTTGGCGATAAAACCGATTTCACGTTTGTGTTGCCGCAATCTTCACCGCAATTGCAAGATCGTGAAGGCGTTGTAGAGTTTATCGATCAAGATCAAATTGCGCTTCAAGAAACCATTCAAACCGATTCTGTTTCCACCGATACTCGATTAAAAGGAATGGATGTAAATGTAAATATCGAAGTGCGTAAAGAAGCAAAAATGTCCATTATTATCGATAAAGCCAATGGCGATTTTGTAGAACTTCAAGGGGAAGCAGAACTTACAGGAGGTGTAGATCCTTCAGGAAAAACCACTTTAGTTGGCGTGTATGAAATCCAACAAGGTGGCTACGAAATGTCGGTAAGTTTATTAAAAAGACGTTTCGATATTCAAAAAGGAAGTACCATCACTTGGACGGGTGAACCTACAGCAGCAACGCTTGATTTAACGGCCATTTATAAAACCGAAGCTGCGCCAATCGATTTGGTAGAACAGCAAATTGCAGGAAGCGCTGCATCGGAAATAAATCAGTATAAACAAAAAATTCCGTTCAATACCTTATTGATTTTGAAAGGGGAATTAATGAAACCGGATATTTCTTTTGACATTACGACTGAGGAATCGTTAAGTACAGTTTCTACAACGGTTTTAGAAACAACAAGAACCAAATTAGATCAACTTCGTACAGAACCTTCAGAATTAAATAAACAAGTTTTCGCTTTGTTATTGTTGAATCGATTTGTAGGTGAAAATCCATTCCAAAGTCAATCCGGAGTTTCCGCTGCAACTTTAGCAAAACAAAGTGTGAGTAGAATTCTTTCCGATCAGTTAAATAATCTTGCAGGAAGTTTAATTAGTGGTGTCGACATTAATTTCGGTTTGGAATCTACAGAAGATTATTCTTCAGGAACCAAAAATGAAAGAACAGATTTGAATGTGGATATTTCAAAAACGCTTTTGGATGATCGTTTAAAAGTAACCGTGGGAAGCAATTTTGGCATTGAAGGCGATGCACGACAAAATGAAAATATGACGAATATTGCGGGAGATGTAAGCTTTGATTATGCGCTTTCAAGAGATGGAAGATACACCTTACGTGCCTATCGTAAAAACGAATATCAGGTAGCGCTTCAGGGACAAATTATTGAAACTGGCGTAGGATTTATTATTACGGTAGATTACGATAAATTCAAAGAAATTTTTGAAAGGCGAAAATTCAACCGCGATTTTAAAAGAAAAGCAAGAACACAAAAAGAAGGAGCAAAATGATCAGCGCGAATTGTAAAATACCAACCCTAATTTCAGCAGTATTTGTATTGCTTTTATCCTCATGTGCAGGAACAGAAAATTTAAAAGAAGGTGCATTTTTGTACACAGGCGCAAAAATCGATATTCAAAACGATAGTCTATCTAGAAAAGCAAAGTCTACTTTAGAGGAAGGTTTAGAAAGTCAACTAACACCAAAACCGAACAGCTCTTTTTTGGGAATGCGACCAAGAGTTTGGGTTTGGAATCATACAAAAGAACCAACGAAAGAGAAGGGTTGGACCAATTGGTGGAAGAATAAAGTTGGGGAAAAACCTGTTTTATTAAGCGATGTTGATCTGGAATTCAACCGCTCAATTTTGGAAAATTACGCGGAGAATAAAGGATACTTTAACGCAAAAGCATCCTACGAAACCATCAAAAAAGATAAAACAGCTAAAATTGATTACACCGTTAAACCGGGTGCACAATATACCATTAGCGAGATTCATTTTCCAACCGATTCATCCATCGTAAACCGTGAAATCGCAAATCTTAAAGATAATTCCTTTTTGAAATCAGGAAATCCTTTTGATTTGGACGTTATTAAATCGGAGCGTGAAAGAATTGATGAACGAATGAAAGAGAAGGGATTTTACTATTTTCATTCCGATAATATTATTGTTCAGGCAGATTCTACGGTGAGCAAAAACCATCAAGTTGAACTTTTTGTAAAGCTGAAAGACAATACGCCAAAACAAGCAAAAGAACAATGGAGTATCAACAACGTTGTGGTTTTTCCAGATTATAATTTACGCGATGTTCGCAAAGGGAAATACAGCGTGCCAATGTCTGAAGATTCTTTAAAACAATATGAATATAAAGACAATGAATATATTGTAGACGTTAATAAAAAATTCAAACCCAGAATCTTCGATCGCGCTTTGTATTTTGATCATGGAGATTTATACAATCGCGCCGATCATAATTTAACCTTGAATCGACTCATCAGTTTAGGGGTTTTTAAATTTGTGAAGAACGAATTCATTGTTTCCGATTCTCTTAATCAAAAGTTTGATGTTTATTATTTGCTTACCCCAAGAGAACTTCAATCCTTACGTTTGGAAACGTTAGGAAGAACCAATTCAGCCAATTATGGTGGTGGAGAAGTCAACCTGAATTGGACTCATCGAAATTTCTTCCGTGGAGCAGAACAATTTAAAGCGTCCGTTTATGGAGCTTTTGATGTGCAAATGGGTGGCGCGAAAGATGCCAATAATATTATTAGAGTTGGTGCCAATACGCAACTGAGTATTCCGCGAATTGTAGCACCTTTTAAATTTTCAACATCCAGCGCGTATGTTCCAAGAACCAATATTAGTTTGGGATATGAGTATATGGCGAGAACGCAACTCTATACTTTGAATAATTTTATGGGAAAATTTGGGTATTCATGGAAAGAAAATATTCGAAAAGAACATAATTTAAATGTCATCGATATTACCCTTGTTAAACCAGCGAAAGTAACCGATAAATATTGGGAACAAGTGAACGGAAATCCAGAAAAAGGAATCACTGCGAATCCATCATTGGGTAGAGTGGTGGAAGAGCAACTTATTTTTGGACCTACTTACACGTACACGTACACAACAACGATGTTACCCAAAACCAATACGTTTTACTATCAAGGTTCATTGGATTTAGCGGGAAATCTTACAGGTTTAATTACCGGCGGAAATGCCAACAATAACAATCAAAAAACAATTTTTGGAATCCCGTTTAGCCAATATGCAAAAATGGAGCACGATTTCAGATGGTACCATAAATTCGGTGAAAAAACATCGTTCGCTTCTCGCATTATTGCAGGTGTCGCTTATCCGTATGGAAACTCAGAATATATTCCTTTCTCTAAACAATTTTTCGTTGGCGGATCTAATAGTATTCGTTCCTTTAGAGCCAGAACTTTAGGTCCAGGAAGTTATGATCCGCGAACACAAACGTCATCTTTTTACTTCGATCAATCCGGCGATATTAAATTAGAAATGAATGCCGAATACCGCGCAAATGTGTATAAATTTTTCAATGTAGCTGCTTTTGTAGATGCAGGGAATGTTTGGCTCGTTAATGAAAATGAAGATTTTCCAGGTGGTAAATTTGGAAAAGATTGGATGAGTGAAATTGCAGTAGGTGCAGGTGTTGGTTTGCGATTCGATTTCAGTATCATGATTCTCCGATTGGATTTGGCAATTCCACTTCGAATTCCGTATTATGAAAAAGGCGATCGATGGACTTTTGATAAAATAGATTTTGGCGACAGCACTTGGAGGAAAGATAATTTAATTTTCAATATCGCAATTGGCTATCCATTCTAATTCTCAAGCTAAATAACACACATGAAGAAAATTAAATTTTACTGGGATTTACTTAAAGAAACCTTTACGGAATGGAATAACTCTCCCGCTTCAAGCAACTCGGCGAGTTTAGCGTATTATGCTATTTTTTCGATTCCGGGTTTGTTGATCATTATTATTTGGATTGCTGGTTATTTCTTTGGTGAAGAAGCTATTCGTGGCGAAATTAGTACGCAAATCACGGGAATTATGGGTGCAGATGTTTCAAAGTCAATCGAATCAATGATTGCCGGTGCACTAATCGATAAGAAGAATATCTTCATGAAAATTGTGGGCGTTGGATCTTTGGTTTTTGGAGCAACTACTTTGTTTTTTCAACTTCAAAAATCACTAAATAGTCTTTGGGAAGTGGAATCTGCTCCTAAAAAGGCCCTTGTAAAATTTCTTTTAGATCGCGCCAATTCCTTAGGAATGATCCTCGTTTTGGGATTTTTATTGATGATTACAATGGTATTGTCATCTTTAATTAGTGTCTTCAATAACATCATTACCCATTATTTCGGTTTCGAAACCTATATGCTCGTAGAAATTGTAAATGCTGCAGTTGGTTTTTGTTTAGTAATGTTGCTTTTCGCCTTGATGTTTAAATTTTTGCCTGACGTGGAAATCCCTTGGAAACCTGTTTGGGCAGGTGCATTCTTCACAACATTGTTGTTTTTAATTGGTAAGTTTTTACTGAATTTATATTTTGGTAATGTAAAGCCGACATCAACATTTGGCGCAGCAGGAACGGTTATTTTAATCATGATGTGGATTAACTATTCGTGTATGCTCATTTTCTTTGGAGCAGAATTTACAAGACTTTATGCTTTGAAGAAAGGGTATTCAATTCAACCATCGAAGTTTGCAAAGTGGAGTTCCGCGAAGTTGTATAAAGAATCGCATATCGAAGAAATTAAATCCTCTTAGCATTCATTTTTAAACTAAATGTTGCAATTTTGCAGCATAAAGGATGTTATGCTTAAACCCAAAATAGCAATTATCGGTGGTGGCGCGGCAGGTTTTTTTTGTGCTGCCAATCTCGATGGAAATCAATTTGAAATCACCATTTTAGAACAAAATTCTGATGTTTTACAAAAGGTAAAAATTTCAGGAGGTGGCAGATGCAATGTTACTCACGCTTGTTTTGATCCAACAGAATTGGTGAATTTTTATCCGAGAGGCAGAAAAGAATTGCGCAGTGTTTTCAGTAAATTTCAACCAGGCGATACAATGGATTGGTTCGAAACGCGCCAAGTTCCCCTTAAAATTGAAAACGATAATCGCATTTTTCCACAATCCAATTCATCGCAAAGTATCATCAATGCACTTACAAAAGCTGCGGAGGAAAATGGAGTACATGTGGCTACAAAAGTTTCAGTAAAGGAAATTTTGAAAAACGAAAATTCCTATTCTATTGTTACGAATAATGGTAATTATGAAGCGGATATTGTGGTTTATACTACCGGAAGTTCACCAAAATCGTTAAAAATTCTTGAACATTTGGGGCATACAATGGTAGAATCTGTGCCATCACTTTTTACCTTCAACAGCAAAGATGAGGTTCTCTTGGATTTAGCCGGAACTTCATTTGAAAATGCTGAAGTTTCTATTCCAAGTTTAAAAACAGAACAATCGGGTCCGCTTTTGATTACCCATTGGGGATTATCTGGACCCGCAATTTTAAAAATTTCTGCGTGGGAAGCCAGATCTTTAGCCAACATCAAGTATAATTTTGATATTAAAGTAAATTTTTTGGGCATCGAAAAATCTCAAGCTGAAGAAATATTACTCGCAGCAAAATCAGAACACGGGAAAAAACAATTGGGTTCTTCCAAAATATTTCAGATAACGAATCGTTTTTGGAATCGAATTCTTTTTGTTTCGAAAATAAATGCGGAAAAGCAATTTGCTAATCTGTCCAAACAAGAATTTGAAAATATCATTGAAAATCTTTGCGAAAGAAATATTTCCGTAAAAGGAAAATCAACTTTTAAAGATGAATTTGTAACGGCAGGTGGAGTTGAATTAAAAGAAATGAATTTCAAAAATATGTCCTCAAAAATGCTACCGAATTTCTACATTGCCGGCGAAGTTTTAAACATTGATGCGATTACGGGAGGTTTTAATTTTCAAGCATGTTGGAGTGAAGCATGGCTCATTGCACAAGATTTAAATTCAAAATTTAAAGCGTAAAACCAACTTTCAGTGCAACAAAAATTAATTATATTTGAAAAAAAATCCATGAAAAGATCTTTTTCAATTCTTCTCTTAATCGTAATGTTGTTCGTAACGTCGTGTCAAACAAGAGTTGTTTCTTCACAACAACCTTTGCGAGACAACACGCTGGAATTGTATAAAAAATACAGCATACAAACGAGCGATGCACAAAATGTAAAAGTACAGGTTTTGAAAGTTGATGAAAATAAAGTGTATGGAAAATTGAAAGATGGACAACACATTGAAATCAACCGAACCGACATACGAGAAGTTAAAAAAACCGATCTTGTTGCCTCATTGGCAATTGGTGCTGCGGCCATTCTTGCATTGATTTTCATTCCGGTTTAAAATTGTCAATCTTTATATATAAAGACTTTAGAGCTATTTTTTTTAGCTCTTTTTTTTTTGAAATCAAAATTTTTTTTGGTTTTGTAAATGATGAAGGGCGTTGCTAATGGAAGTTGAATTTTCAAGCAATTGAGTTTGAATATTTGCTTTTCAAATCGAAGATTTTATACCGTTTATTGTTACTTTTGTACGATTCAAAAAATCACGTATGTTTTATATCCTTTTTCTTCCGCTTGTTATTGTAATGTTATATTACATTGGCTTTATCATTTCGGATCGCCGTAAAATGTGGAAAGAAGATACTACTCGAAATATCATTTTTCGGTTTCTATTGGGGGCTTCTTTAATGATGGTTCTTGCGTTTATAGCCGTTTTTCTTTACGAACGTTTTCGTATTCGATATTAGAAGAATTCCATTTATTTTCCAATCATTTTTTTTATTGAATTCAGCTTCATTAACGCTTCAATTGGCGTAAGCGTGTTGATGTCGATTTTGGTAAGTTCTTCACGAATATTTTCCAAAACAGGATCGTCGAGTTGAAAGAAAGATAGTTGCATATTTTCTTCTGTCACCCTTTTAATTTTCTCAGAACTTCCATTTTGACTCCGACTTTCTTCTAGTGTGTGAAGAATTTCATTCGCCCGATTAACCACTTTTGAAGGCATTCCCGCTAATTTTGCAACATGGATTCCAAAGCTATGTTCGCTTCCTCCAGAAACCAATTTTCGAAGGAAAATAATATTCCCCTTATGCTCTTGAATGGAAACATGAAAATTTTTGATGCGCTCGAAATTTAATGTCATTTCATTCAGCTCATGATAATGCGTTGCGAAAAGTGTTTTTGGTTGGGTAGGATGTTGGTGCAAATATTCCGCAATGGCCCAAGCAATCGAAACGCCATCGTAGGTTGAAGTTCCGCGTCCGATCTCGTCTAGCAGAATCAAACTTCGGTCAGAGATGTTATTTAAAATATTCGCAGCTTCGTTCATCTCTACCATAAAAGTAGATTCTCCGGCAGAAATATTATCGCTTGCGCCAACACGCGTAAAAATTTTATCGAGGTAGCCGATTTCAGCGTGTTTTGCCGGAACAAAACTTCCGATTTGTGCCAATAAGCAGATAATTGCGGTTTGTCTTAAAATTGCCGATTTACCCGCCATATTCGGTCCGGTAACCATAATAATTTGCTGCGTATCTCTATCGAGGAAAATATCGTTGGGAATATACTTTTCGCCCAAAGGAAGCGCGTTCTCAATAATAGGATGGCGAGCTTCTTGAAGCGTTAAACTAAAGCTTTCGTTCAGTAAAGGTTTCGTATAACTTTCGGAAACTGCCAAATCCGATAATCCAACAGCAACATCTAGCTGCGCAATAATATTTGCGTTCTTTTGTATATGATCAATATAAATTAAAGTTTCGGCACAAAGCTTCCGATACAGTGAATATTCTAAAACGGAAATTTTTTCTTCAGCACCAAGAATTTGGTCTTCATATTCTTTCAGTTCTTCCGTAATGTAGCGTTCGGCATTTACCAAGGTTTGTTTACGAATCCAATCTGATGGAACTTTGTCTTTATGGGTATTTCGAACTTCAATATAATAGCCGAAAACGTTATTAAAGCTAATTTTCAAGCTGGAAATTCCGGTGCGTTCAATTTCTCGATTGCACATTTCCTCAAGATAATCTTTCCCTTTTGTTTGGAGATTTCGTAGTCGATCCAATTCTTCATCAACTCCAGTTTGGATCACATTTCCTTTTGAAAGATTTACAGGAAGTTCTTCCTTAAGTTGATTGTCGAGAAGCTGAATAAGTTCTTCTAAAGCATGCAAAGGTTCAATCCACGCGATAATTTCGTGTTCTTCGCGAAGGAAATTTTTAATTTCATCAATGCTTTTTAAGCTCTGACGAAGATAACCGAATTCTTTCGGTGAAATTTTTTCGGCTGCAAGTTTTCCCATCAAGCGGTCCAAATCCGAAATGGCACGCAACCGTTCCGAAATGGTAAATTTTAAATCTTCCTTTTCGTTAAAGAAGTCGATTAACGAAAGTCTGCGATTGATTTCATTAACGGATTTTAAAGGTAGAATTATTCTTCTTCTCAATAATCTTCCTCCCATTGGCGTTAGCGTTTTATCGATAATATCAAGAAGCGATTTTCCGCCTTTGCCTGAAGGATATAGGATTTCTAAATTTCGAAGCGTAAAATGATCCATCATTAAATAATCATCTTGGGGAATCACTTGAATTTTTGTGATATGCGAAAGTAAATGATGGTGGGTGTCTTCTACCAAATACGCGAAAATAGCTCCTGCGGAGGTAATGGCAAGTTTCATCTCTTCAATTCCAAAACCTTTTAAAGAATTGGTTTTGAAGTGGGAAGTCAGTTTTTCATAAGCAAAATCGAATTGATAAGCCCAATCTTCCAACCGAAACATGTTCTTGTTCTTCAGTTGATCGGGAAGTACGGTGTTTCTTTGGTAAATAATTTCGCTTGGATCGAAGGTGCTGATGATGTGCAACAGCTTTTCTAAATTTCCTTCGCTTACCAATAATTCGCCTGTGGAAACATCAATTAATGCCATTCCGTACTTTTCTTTTTCTTTATGAACGGAAAGCAAAAAATTATTCTTTCTTGAATTTAAAACTTGATCATTAAAAGTAACTCCTGGCGTTACTAACTCGGTAACACCACGTTTTACAATTCCTTTTACCATTTTTGGATCTTCCAACTGATCGCAAATGGCAACGCGAAGTCCTGCGCGAACCAATTTTGGTAAATAAGAATCTAAAGAATGATGAGGAAATCCGGCGAGTTCTGTATTTTCTTCACCGCTTCCACGTTTCGTAAGTACAATTCCCAAAATTTGAGAAGTTCTTACGGCATCTGATCCAAAAGTTTCGTAGAAATCGCCCACACGAAAAAGCAATAGCGCATCTGGATATTTCGCTTTGATGCTGTTGTATTGCTTCATTAACGGGGTTTCTTTTTTTGCCATAATGTTTTGGATAGAAGAGGTCAAAAATACGAAATTGAGTGCGGTTTGAAACTAAACTTTCTTCAAATATTATCCACACAGAAAACGAAAACAAATCTGAAATATTTATTTTTGTACAAATTACCACATGAAATACTATAATAATAAGAATTTCTTTAAGATTCTTTTTAGTTTGCACAAAAGCGATACCATGAAAATTCTGTTTCCTTCGTTATTGGGAATTGCTTTGTATTCTTGGGGAATTTATTATTTAGAAATTGAATATCTGAAACTTACTGAAAAATCAGAAATTAAGAACATCAATTTATTACATTCTTTATTGGCATTTGTGTTGTCTTTATTGTTGGTTTTCCGAACCAATACCGCGTACGATCGTTGGTGGGAAGGCCGAAAACTGTGGGGCAAACTGGTAAATGATTCCCGTAATTTTGCCATTAAACTTAATTCGATTTTGTTGTTAGAAGATGGAGAAAACAGAGACTTTTTTAAACATCATATTGCTTTTTTTCCGCATGCGTTAAGTCGACATCTTTCTGAAGAATCTACGAAAATGGCTTTGGACAAAGATTATTCAAATATTGAACAAGGTTTAAAACATCACGCACCAATTGAACTTGTTAATACGATGACTGCAAAAATCTTAAAGCTTAATAGTGAAGGGAAAATTAAAAACGAGGAGCTAATTTTCCTTGATACACAATTGTCTGGTTTTTTGGATGTTTGTGGTGGTTGCGAGAGAATTAAAAATACACCGATTCCATTCTCGTATTCTTCTTTTGTTAAAAAATTCATCATTTTGTATGCGCTTGCACTTCCGATTGCCTATGTTACCACTATTGGCTGGTTGATGATTCCTTTAACCGTGTTTGTGTTTTACGTTTTGATGAGTCTTGAGGTGATTGCAGAAGAAATTGAAGATCCTTTTAATAACGATGAAAACGATTTGCCTACAGAAGAAATGGCGCAAAATATCGAGCGTAATGTTGATTTAATATTTAAAACGAAGTAATGACAAAAAAACTAAAGCTAGAAGAATTAGGAAGAATTGATGTGCAAACCTTCAAGGAACGTGAAAAAACGCCATTAGTTGTGGTTTTGGATAATGTTCGAAGCATGCACAATGTAGGAGCTATTTTCCGAACTGCAGATGCTTTTTTGGTAGAGAAAATTATTTTGTGTGGAATTACGCCGCAACCGCCGCATCGCGAAATTCATAAAGCAGCTTTAGGAGCCACAGAAAGCGTCGATTGGCATTTTTACGATTCTGTAAAAGAAGCGGTTTTGGATTTAAAGTTACAAAAGTATGAAGTATTAGGAATTGAACAAACTACAGATTCCGTTGAGATTACCGACTATACGATTGATTCTGCTATAAAATATGCGTTGGTGTTGGGTAATGAAGTTGAAGGTATTTCAGATGAAATTCTCTCGTCATGTGATGGTTTTCTGGAAATTCCGCAATTGGGAACGAAACATTCTTTAAATGTTTCCGTTTGTGGTGGCATCGTTATTTGGGAATTTTTCAAAGGTTTAAGAAAATAGATTAGCAAAAAAACCATCCTTGTTCGGGATGGTTTTTAAGTTGTTTATTTCTGAACGAATTAATTCAATAAGGCATTAAAAGTATCGCCTTGCTTAATATCACCGGAATTGTAACCTTTCATAAACCATTCTTTACGTTGTGCTGAAGTTCCGTGGGTAAAACTTTCCTGGTTTACATAACCTTGTGATCTTTTCTGAATGTTGTCATCTCCAACGGCCTCAGCTGCGGAAATTGCTGCATCAATATCGCCCGGCTCTATAAAATTCGCGCGATCATTGGTTTTTCTTGCCCATAAACCTGCATAAAAATCAGCTTGAAGCTCTGTAGCTACCGAAAATCGATTCAATTGTGCTTCTGAATATCTTCCACTTCTTCGCAGCGCGTCAGTTTTGCTAAGCGTTCCTAGAAGATTTTGAATGTGATGCCCGTATTCGTGACCTAAAACATACGCAACGGTAAATTCTGTAACTTTGGCGCCGTATCTTTGTTGCAGCTCATTAAAAAAACTCATGTCCACATAAATGGTTTGATCTGCAGGGCAGTAAAATGGTCCCATTGCAGATTGAGCAGTTCCACATCCTGATTGGGTTGCATTTTCGAACATTACAATTTTTGCTGGAGAAAAGGTCATTCCGTTTTCTTGAAATATTTCTTTCCACGTCGTTTGGTTGGCGCCGGCTAACATGTCTACAAATTTGTAGATGTTTTGTTCTTCGGCCGTTAACGTTCTTTGCTCTGTAGTAGTATTTTCAGTTCCACTTCCTGATGAAAGGATTGCAGAAGGATCACCACCAAGGAAAAATACAATTGCGGCAATTATTAAGGTTCCTAAACCGCCACCGAGCACTAATCCACCGCCACCCGAGCCTCTGCGGTCTTCTACATTACCTCCACTGGTGTCATTGGTCCATTTCATAGTTTCTATTTTTAAATAAATAAATGTACAAAAAATTGTTTACGGTTTATGCCTTTCCGAAACCAATTGCACTTTTTGGACTGTTTAATTTTCTTTTGAAATCAATCATTTGTAAAGCGGTAACTGCAGCTTCAATACCTTTATTCCCAAGTTTTCCACCGCTGCGTGCTATAGATTGCTCTTTATGATCATCGGTTAAAAGACAAAAGATGGTAGGAACATTTGTAAGAATATTACAATCTTTAATGCCCTGTGCTACTGCAGAACATACATAATCGAAGTGAGAAGTTTCCCCACGAATAACGCATCCAATAGCAATTACGGCATCATATTTTTTTTCTTTGCACAATTGCATTGCTGCGTAATTCAATTCAAAAGCGCCAGGAACAGGAAAAACGTGAATGTTTTTTTCTTGAACGCCTTCTTTTTTTAACGTTTCGATTGCGCCATCGCGCAGATTGTGCGTTACAAAGCCATTCCATTCAGAAAACACAATGCCGATGTTGAATTCATCGGCATCGGTAATATGTAAAGGCTTGTAATCGGATAGATTTACAGTTGCCATTTTTAATAGTATTTTGTCATTTCAATATAAGCGTCGCTCATACCATTATCGTAGTCTTGATATTTATCTTCAATTGAAGCAAAGTATTTTTTAGCTTCTGCATTCTTTTTCAAAGCTAAAGAAAGAAGTCCCGCTTTTTTGGTGAAGTAATAAATCGTATATGGATCATCTGAAGCAGAGATGGCTTTGTCCAGTGTTGAAAGCGCATCTGTAGCTTTATTTAAATTGCTTTGACAGTCGGACATTGCTCCGTACTTCAATGCCATAAGCACTTTATTATCAGAGCTAAATTTATCCAACAAATCGTATGCTTCTTGGTATTTTCCTTCTTTAAATTTTAAAAGTCCAGCGTTGTATGCAGAAAGTTTTCCCACATCGGTACCTGAATATTCATTGTACGTACCTAAAAAACCAGGGTTAGCGGCAGATTTACCTCCAAGAGCTTCAGCATCTTTTCCTTCAGAAAGGTTTTTTTGCGCCGCAAGGTAGCTTTTCGCTGCTTCTTCGTTTTTTGGTTTAATTACATATTGTTGGTATGCGAAATATCCAAGAACAGCTACGATAAGAACTCCGAAAACACCAATTAAGATTTTTGAGTTTTTCTCGATAAATCGTTCTGTATTAAGTGCGGATTGGTCCAGATCTTTAAATACTTCTACGGTTTCTTTACCTTCCTGCTCTTGTTTTTTTGTCAGTTTTGCCATTGATTTTTCAAATTGAGTTGCAAATTTAATTGTTTCTTAATGATTTACAAAATTCTTATGATTGAAAACCATTAATTTTTAGTACTTAAGGATGCTGTAAATTTCCGCGCCGAAAGGTTTTAGTTTTTCTTCTCCGTTAAGAAACTGTAAGCCAATCAAGAAGCTGAATTGAGCGGCCTTTGCTCCTTGTTTTTCAATGAGTTTTGCGGCGGCTTCAGTTGTACCACCAGTTGCTAAAAGATCATCGTGTATAAGTATATTTTGTCCCGGCTTTATTTGTCCTTCTTTAATTTCGATTTCTGCGGTCCCATATTCCAGCTCATATTGTTCTGAAACGACTGGCGGAGGAAGTTTTCCTTTCTTACGGATCAGGATAAAAGGAACGTCGAGCGCAACGGCAATGGCGATTCCAAAAAGGAAACCTCTGCTTTCGATTCCGCAAACTGCATCAATTTTTCCTCGACTAAAGTTGGCTAGATCCTGAATAACTTCTTCATAAAGAGATGGATTTAGAAAAACAGGACTGATATCTTTAAATTGAATACCAGGTTTTGGAAAGTCGGGAATGTTTTGGATGGTGGATTCTAATTTTTGAATTAGTTCGGTTGATGCCATTATACTTTTTAATTGATTTTATAATTTGAAATTTTCCAATCGCCATTCACATTTTTTAATCCAAATGTAACAGAAAGGGCGGTTGTCTTACCGCTTTTGTCTGTAACATCGTAGACTGCAGTTACTGTGGATGTATTATCAGAAGTGTTTTTTGTGGTAATATTTTTTACACTTAAATTTTTTACGGCGCCAAAACCTGATGTTGGATTTGAGAATTTATCGTAAGAACCCCAGTTTGGATTGGCGGATGCATCGTACGCTGCTTTTAAGTTTTGTGAACCCAAATTGTTCAAAAATTTTGAAACCGTTGCTTTCGGATCTTTTGTTGGTGCTGGCGATGCGGTTGTTGGGGCATTAGGATCGGTTGAAGGGTCAGTGTTTATTCCGTTTTCATCGGTTTGCACATTGGAATCCAACGTGTTTTCGTCTGCTGGAGCAGGAGCTGTATAGAGCGCATTTGGATTAACACTTACACCAATTTTAGACATTTTAAAAGTTTTTGCTGTTGTTTTTACAGAAATAGTAATGTCGATTTTATTGTCAACAATTTTACTTGCCGGTAGTGTTGAAAACTTCAAATTAAATCCTTTGAAATTATTATCCTGCATTAAGTTTTTCGCAGTTTGAAGTTTTATTCCATTGCTGAAAACTTCTAATGTAGTTTCGAGAGCCGCTCCGGTAAAAACAATTGGATTTCCACTTCTATCGACAAGTCGAGGAAGAATTTGGATTGCTTTTACTCCAGTAGCACTATCGGAAGATGCATTTTTAGTGATGATGTTTAGGGCATCAGCTTTAATATCGTTTGTATCGCTTTCTTTAGCGGAAACATTTTCAAAGATGTTCATTTCTCCAAGTGATGGTGGTCCAGTGCTCGTCCAATCAATTCCGTTTTGTTGAGCGACTTGATCTGCCATTGCAAAAATTTCAGGAATTTTCTTGCCATCTAAAAGTTTTCCTAAAGCTTTCAATTCATTGGAATCTCCGTCTGCTTCCACGCCGAATGTTTTCAAAATATATAGCGCTTCGTTGAATTTGATTTGTTTTATGGTTGGTAAACTAGATGTCATATCATTGATGCTCGACTGAAAAGATTGCGTTGTAGAGGCATCAACATGATCTTTCTTACATGCGGATAGCAGAAAGAGTAGTGGTAATAAGAAGAGGAATGTTTTTTTCATTTTTGTAGAATGCTTTTACACAAATTTATAAAAAGTATATAGATTGTACTAAAATTGCATTTTAATATTGGGTAATTACCCAAAAAAAAGCTGTATGCTTAAAAACACACAGCTTTAAATTGTATCTAATATGAATTAGAACGGATATTCATAGATTTCTGATTCGTGAAGATAAGGGTTACCAACAGGAATAAGTTTAAGTTTTGTTAATGCTGTCATTACGGTAAAAGTAAATAGACCTACAATGAAAAGTATTGCACCAAAGAACAATAAGAAAACTTCAGGGGAATTCCAGTAAGGACCAACTGTTCCAGGGAATACCATATTGAAATAATCTAAAATGTGTCCTAATATTACAATTACTGCCATTGTACACACTACGGTATAATTTCTTTTGATGCTTGAACTTACCATTACCGCTAAAGGAATTAGGAAGTTCAAAATTAACATCGGTAAGAAGGTTGGTGCATAATATTGAAATCTACCAAAGAAGTAATTTACTTCCTCTGGAATATTAGCATACCAGTACAACATAAATTGTGCAAACCAAGTATACGTCCAAAGCATTGATGTTGCGAATAGGAATTTTCCTAAATCATGCAAGTGATTGTCGTTAAACTGTGGTAAAAATCCTGTTTTCTTTAAGTAAACACTTACAAGAATAATAACAGCGATACCACTTGTTAGGCAACTTACCATGGAATACCAAATATACATTGTAGAATACCAGTGTGGATCGATTGACATTAACCAATCCCAAGCCCACGCTGCGGAAGCAAAACCGAAGAAAGCAATGTAACCTACTGCCCAACGATATAGCATTTGGTAATCTTTAGCAGATTTGGTTTGATCCACCTTCTTAGATTGAGATTTTAGTTTCCATGCAAAGAAAGAGGCACCCAAGATATAAATGAATGATCTAACAACGTAGAAAGGAACGTTTAAGAATTTTTTCTTCTCATAGAGAATAATATCAAAATTGTCGGATTTAGGATCTGTTAAACTGGCATCCATCCAGTGGAACAAATGTCCGTTATGGGTAGCGTTTAAGATAACGATAACTAATACAATAAAACCGCCAATGGGTATATAGGAAGCAATTCCTTCCATCACTCTTGTAACAATAATAGACCATCCTGCGTGTGCGGCGTGCTGAATAGAATAGAAGAAAAGCACAACACAACTAACTCCAAATGCAAATACAGCAACAGAGTGCAAAGCTGCAAGTGGACGATTGTGAATTTGCATTTCGGCATGCTCCAAATGCGCTTCATGATCTTGTGGACCTACAAGTTCACTGGAGTGTGAAGGATTATGGTGACCTCCGGAATGCGCTGCTTCCATCAGATGTTCAACCTGGGCTTTGTCAATCCCATGATTCATAAAATAACCTGCACCAAATAATACAAGCCCTAATACGAGTAGTACGATTGAAATTAATTTTAATTTAGGTGAAAAAGTATACATCTTTCTTCTTTTTATTATTTAGTCGCTGTTGAATCAGTTGTTGCTGCTGGAGCTGCGGCTGCATTCGCTTTAAAAGCGCTCATTACATACATTGCCACTCTCCATCGGTCTGCAGGTCTCAATTGTCCTGCATAAGATCCCATGGCATTTCTACCGTAGGAAAGTACATAATGCACAGAACCAACAGAAATTTGTCGATCTGCATAATTAGGTACGCCAGAATATGCCCCACTTTGTACAATATTCCCTTGGCCATCACCACCTGTTCCGTGGCAAACAGCACAAGTTCTCTCGTACATTAATTTTCCTCTCTCAAGATCTTTAGCTTGATTTTTAGGATCTAAAGGTGAAACCGTGATTGCCTTTGATTCGTCGTACCCTGCATTGTACTGATCTGGAGTAAGTGCGTGACCTGAATTGACTTCGATTAATCCTTCAGCATTTTGGCCTACAGTTCCATCAACTGGTGAAAGTCCTGTTGCTCCATCATTTTTGATGAATAATGGAATTTCATTATCATGTTTGCTGTACGGATCATCTGCTTTCATCAATGGATCGTACGCAATTGGGAAATACATATCAGGAAAATACACCAAAGGTGGATTATCTTTTGGGCCACAAGAATTTAGCAAAATGGTTGTTACGCCCAAAACTGCTGTTAATTTTAAAATTTTATTCTTCATGTTACGCCTCTTTTACTGTTATTTCTTCCACTCCGGTATCGATAAGGATTTGCTTTACTGCATCCACATCTTCCGTTACGAATTCCATCATAAATTTATCGTCTGTTGTTCTAGGATCAGGGTTTTGCGCTGGACATCCAGGATACATTTTGTTTCTTGCCAAAAAGGTAAGCGACATCATGTGTGCTGCACAGAAAACCATTAATTCAAACATTGGAACTACGAATGCTGGCATGTTTCGGGACCACTCAAAAGCAGGTTTTCCCCCGATATTTTGTGGCCAGTCATGATTCATCATGTACCAAGTTACTGTTGCACCAATGGTTAAACCATAAACAGCATAAAACCAAGCTGCATCAGAAATTCTTGTTTTTTTCAATCCTAAAGCTTTATCCAAACCGTGAACCGGAAATGGAGTATACACTTCGTTGATTGCGATACCTTTATCCATAAAGGCTTTTACGCCGCTCATTAACTCATCGTCGTCGGCATAAATTCCGTATACTATCTTAGTGGTGCTCATCTCCTTCTTTTGCTTTATAGGTTTCACCAGAAATTTTTAATATCGATTTCAATTCCGCTTGTGCGATTACAGGGAAAGTTCGTGCATACAATAGGAATAATACAGAGAAGAAACCAATTGTTCCCAAATATACTCCTACGTCGATAATGGTAGGTTTAAACATCGTCCACGATCCAGGTAAATAATCTCTGGAAAGGTTGATTACGATAATATCAAAACGTTCGAACCACATCCCAATATTAATTACAAGTGCAATAATGAACGTTGCAATAATGTTCGTTCTAATTCTTTTAAACCAGAACAATGCTGGAATAACAAGGTTACAGATAATCAACGCCCAGAATGCCCACCAGTAAGGACCGGTTGCTGCTCCCGGAGAAAGATATGTGAAATCTTCATATCGTGAACCTGAATACCAAGCAATGAAATATTCTGTCGCGTACGCGACTGTTACCATACCACCTGTTAGAATAATTACGATGTTCATAATTTCGATATGATACATGGTGATGTACTCTTCAAGGTCGCACACTTTTCTTGCTACCAATAAAAGTGTTTGTACCATTGCAAATCCTGAGAAGATTGCTCCTGCTACGAAATAAGGTGGATAAATAGTAGAGTGCCATCCTTTAATTACTGAAGTGGAGAAGTCAAAGGATACTGTGGTGTGTACGGAGAATACTAAAGGTGTTGCAAGACCAGCTAAAACCAAAGATAATTCTTCGAATCTTTGCCAGTGTTTTGCTTTACCACCCCAACCGAAAGAAAGGAGGGTATATATTTTTCTCGTCCAAGGGGTTTGAGCACGGTCTCTAATCATTGCAAAGTCGGGGATAAGTCCCATAAACCAGAACACTGTAGATACAGAGAAATAGGTTGAAATTGCAAATACGTCCCAAAGTAGAGGCGAGTTAAAGTTTGGCCAAAGAGATCCAAATTGGTTTGGCAATGGGAATACCCAATATCCAACCCAAACTCTACCCATGTGTATTACGGGGAAAATTGCAGCTTGAACAACGGCAAAAATTGTCATTGCTTCAGCAGATCGGTTTACCGACATTCTCCAACGTTGTCTAAATAATAAAAGTACTGCAGAAATCAAGGTTCCGGCGTGACCGATACCTACCCACCACACAAAGTTGGTAATATCCCAACCCCAGTTAATGGTTCTGTTAAGTCCCCAAGCTCCAATTCCGGTTCCAATGGTGTAAGCAATACAACCAAATCCGTAAATGAAAAGGACTAATGCGGCGTACAAAGATACCCACCATAGTTTTCCAGCTCGTTCTTCGATAGGTTTTGCGATATCAACAGTGATATCGTGATAGGTTTTGTGACCAATAATTAAAGGTTCCCGAATCGGGGCTTCGTAATGTGACATTTTTTACCTTATTATTATTTAAACGTTTGATTCTTTTCTGTTTCTTACCTTAGTGTGATAGAAAACGTTTGGTTTTGTACCAATTTCTTCTAGAAGATAATATCTTCTGTCGCTACCGTAAAGTTTACGAACTTGAGATTTATTATCGTTCATATCACCAAACTGCATTGCTCCTGTAGAACAAGCGGCTGCACATGCGCAAGCTTTTTGGAATTCTTCATCGGCAACCACTCTGTTTTCCTTCTTCGCATTAAGGATTGCAGCTTGAGTTTCTTGAATACATAATGAACATTTTTCCATAACCCCTCTGGTTCTGGTAACAACGTCAGGATTCAATACCATTCTTCCTAAGTCGTTGTTCATATTGTAATCAAATTTATCATTCAAGGCATAGTTGAACCAGTTGAATCTTCTAACTTTGTATGGACAGTTGTTTGCACAATATCTTGTACCAATACATCTGTTGTAAGCCATCATGTTCTGTCCTTGTTTTCCATGGGAGGTTGCAGCAACTGGACAAACTGTTTCACACGGAGCGTGGTTACAATGTTGACACATTACTGGTTGGAAAATTACGTCTGGACTTTCGCTTGGCTCAATAAGAATGTCGTACATATTCGGTACATTCAGGTCAGCATCTAAAGATTCTTTCACTGAAAGTTTTCCATCCTTATTTTCGTCCATATTTGCAGGAACTTTAGAACTATAGTAGCGGTCAATTCTTAACCAATACATATCTCTAGACATTCTAATTTCTTCTTTCCCTACAACTGCAGTGTTATTTTCTGCTTGACAAGCAATTACGCAAGCTCCACAACCTGTACAAGAGTTTAAGTCGATAGAAAGGTTAAAATGTGGTCCATCAGTATCGTCAAAGGCATCCCAAAGATCAATTTTTCTTGCAGGAAGATCGCCGTTAATAGTGGCATATTCCAAAGGTTTATTCCAACCCTTAACTTTATCATCAAAAGGAACGGTAAGGAACGTATCTAAAGAAACTTCTTTTGCAATTTCGTAACGCCCCATTAAGGTGTTTTGCAACTGCATCCCTGCGAATTCATGCTCGTTACCTGTTTTTTCAATTTTTACATTTCCTAAAACGGTATTGAATCCATCGAAAAGAGGATATGCATTTATTCCTGTTTCTGCTACTTTTCCAGAATCTTTTTTACCATAACCCAAAGCTAAACCTAAAGAGCCTTCTGCCTGACCAGGTTGAATGAAAACAGGAACGTCTTTTAACGTAACTCCGTTCACGGTTACATTTACCGTATCACCATCCAACTGCATTCTCGCATTGAGTTTGTTTTCGATGCCAAGATCTTTTGCGTCTTTTGGTGAAATTGTTAAGTAATTATCCCAAGAAAGTCTTGTAATTGGATCAGGAAGCTCCATTAACCATGGATTGTTGGCTTGTGTTCCATCTCCAATACCGGTTTTGGTATACAATTGAAGTTCTAATCCAGAAGATTTAAAAGCGGCAAGTTCAGCTGTAGCTTGTGCGGCGTTACCGCCCGCGTACGCTAATGTGGTTGCACTGCCTCCTGCATTAAAACCATTATACAATGCTTTGTTGAATGAAGTTTCACCTAGAAGGGAAGCTGCATTGGCTTTTAAATAATTGTAATAGTTATTTGCAGCATTGTTTTTTCCGTTTGTCCAAACCAATAATGATTCTTCAATCTGTCTTGGTTTGAATACTTTTTGAATGGTCGGCTGCATTAAAGCGTAAGAACCTGTTTCTGGAGTTAAGTCACCCCAAGATTCTAGCCAGTGAGCAGTAGGAATTACGGCTTTGGCTGCTTTGTACATTTCGTTCTTTTTGTCGATTGTAGCAATGACGTGTGGAACTTTCTTCACAGCGGCTTCAAAAGCAGCGCCTTTGTTGGACGAATAAATAGGGTTGATGTTGTTGGTTAACAATACACCCACTTGTCCGCTATTCATCCAAGATAGGAATTCTTGATATCTAGCAGGATCAAATTCTTTTAAAAGATTCGCTTTTCCGGTAAAAGCAACTGATCCTAATTTTTGATTAATTAAATGTGCGAGCACATATGCTGCTTTGGAACCGTCTGCTAAAACAACAGCTTTGCTGCCCTTAGATTGCAATTCTTTTACAATTACAGAAGCACCTTTGCTAACAGAAGCTCCGTTTAAACCATTGTAAACTTCAACTAATGTTTTATAAACGTCGCTTGGTTTAAGTTTTACCCTTGTATCTGCATTCGCTCCGGTTAAGCTCATGTTCGATTCCACTTGAATGTGACGAAGCATATTTGGGCCAGGTTTTCTTGCAGATGCATAAGAAACTTCAAGGCTTTGTGCGTTATAATCTCCTAAGAAATCCGCTTGAAAGCTCACAACCAATTCTGTCCCATTCAGGTCGTATACGGGTAGTGCTCTTTGTCCGAAAACTTCTACCGCAGCATCAAGTGCGGCTGCGTGAGGATACGCATCGTAGGTTACCAATTCTGCAGTTGGATATTTCGCTTTAAAATCTGCGAAAACTTTTTTAAAGGTCGGGCTGGCAAATGAATGAGATAGAAGAACGATTTTCTTTCCTGCGGCATTTGTTTCTGCTAATGCTTTTAGAATGTAATCATCTACTTTATCAAAAGTTTCATCTTTACCATCAAGCTTAGGTTGTTTTACTTTGTCATTATCATACAAAGAAAGTACACTTGCTTGTGCTCTTGCGTTGGTTGTTCCCAAACTTCCTGCAGCAGGATTTGGATCGATTCGGATTGGTCTTCCTTCGCGGGTTTTTACTAAAACACTCGCAAAGTCATATCCATCGAAATAACTGGATGCGTAAAAATTAGGAAGTCCTGGAGTAATGTCGTGCGGTTTCACAACATACGGAATGGTTTTGATTACAGGAGCTTCACAAGCAGCTAAAGTAACAGCTGCTGTAGAGAAACCTAAAAGCTTCAGAAAGTCTCTTCTCGAAGTGCTGGAAGAACTGGTTTTGTCGTCGCTTAAAAATTCATCTACAGGAATTTCATTCTGAAACTCTTTTTGAGCCAGCTTCCCATTCAAAGCTGGATCTTTAAGTTCGTGAATACTTCTGAATTGTATTTTATTTGAAGCCATTTATACTTCTGTTTTTCGTTATTTAATTAATAGTGACATTTACCGCATTCAAGACCACCAATGGCGTCTACTGTAATTTTGCCTTCAGATTTAGGATACTGCTTTTTCAGTTTATCGTGAAGTCCTTTAAAGTACGCTTGGTTGTATCCGTTGGTCATATCAACTTCTGTTGTTCTGTGGCATTCAATACACCATCCCATTGTGAAGTCGTTTGCCATTTTTACTACATTCATCGTGTCCACTTTACCGTGACATGCTTTACAAACCACATCAATTTGGTTGTTAGGATTTTTCTTATTGAATGAATTGATGATGGCTTTTTCACCTGCTACAACATGTTGTGCGTGACTAAAGTACACGAAATCCGGCATGTTGTGGATTCTCGTCCATTCAATAGGTTTTGTTTTACCTGTGTATTGTTGTGTTGCAGGATCCCAACCAGCGGCAGCATAAATTTTTTGGATTTCTCCATCGTAAAATGCTTTATCTTTTCCTGGTTCCATATACTTACCGTTGTATTCTGAAATCATACGGTGGCAGTTCATACAAACGTTCACAGATGGAATTTCAGATACTTTCCCATATTTTGCACTGGAGTGACAAACTTGACAGTCGATTTTGTTTTCTCCTGCGTGAATTTTATGAGAGAAATGAATAGGTTGTTCTGGTTGATACCCTTTGTAAACCCCGATCCACATTAGCCAGTTCCAAATTCCGTATGCGGCCAAAATAGCAAGAATTCCTAAAAGACCTTTTCCTACGAAACTGTATTTTTGATAAAGTTCAGCAAAAGAACCGATTCTAGTTGCGTTAAGATCTGCTAATTCTTCTGTTTGGTTGAGTTTTACAAGCTGTCTTAATTTAAGAAGAAGCCATAGTAAAAGTAAACCAATGGAGATAAGAGAAACAAGAATAATTTTGGAGTTAACACTCTGTTTTTTTGCTTGTTCCAATGCAGCTAAAGAAGCTTGGCTGCTGTCTTCTGTAGTTGCAGCAGTTGCTGTAGTTTCAGCAGGTGGATCTGCAGTGTACGCTAAGATATTGTCGATATCCGCATCCGAAAGATTCGGAAACGGCGTCATCACCGTTTTGTTGTATTTTTCGAAGATTTCGTTTGCGTATTTGTCTCCAGATTTTCTTAAGGATTCATTATCCTTAATCCATTTGTGAAGCCAATCGCGATCAACGCCGCCTTCTTCTTTCACTCTAGTTTCAATATCAGCTAATGCTGGACCAATTACCTGCTTGTCTAAAGCGTGGCACGCAGTACAGTTCGCTTTAAAGAGTTCCTGTCCTTTTACAGGATCACCTTGTGCATACACGGAAGCACTTGTTGATAGCAATAATCCAATTGCCATCAGTCCTTGTTTGTAATGCTTTCTCCAACTAATCATTTATATAATCTTGGGTTAGTAAATTATTGAGTAGAACAATCAATTTGGCAAAAATATGATTTTTAACAGAAATTTAACGAGCGTTTAAATGAGTAAAATCGCATTTCATATAATTTGTAACAGTTCTAAATAACATAGTTTGGAATAATTTTTATTTGTAGTATTTTTGCTAAAATTATTTTTAATGAAAAAAATCACAAAGTGCTCGCTTTTTTTGGTTCTTGTTTTTGCCGTAAACCGAGTTGAAGCTCAAACAATTGTGAAAAACGATACAATTTCAGGTGTTCCAATGGTGATGACGATGGATGCGCGTGTAAATGATTTAATTGAGAAATCGGAGGAAAATTGTTTACGAGTAAGTTCTACAGGAACTTCAACGCGAATCGATTCTAGTGATGATGATGTTTCGCCGAGAAGAACAACGGCAGTGCGCGTAGAAAAACCGCTTTCCAACGCTGATGTTTGTCGACAAAACCCTAGAATTATGGGATATAAAATTCAGTTAGCTGTTGTTAAAAGTAATGAGGAAGCAAAAGAGGTAGGAATGTACTTTCGTAGAAGATTTCCAAATATGAAAGTAGAAATAGATGCATCACTTCGTCCGAATTATAAAGTGATGGCGGGAAGTTATTTTACGAAGCAAAGTGCAAGTTCAGATTTGAAAAAGGTGAAGCAATATTTTAAATCTGCAATACCTATTCAGTATCGAGTGTTTTGTGTAGAAGCGAAATAAAGTAAAAATAGAAAAGCCAAGTTCAATTTCTGAACTTGGCTTTTTTTACAATTGATTTTGATCTTCTAATTCTTAACCAAAAGGCGGAATCCTTCTCCGTGAACGTTGATGATTTCTAATCCTTCATCATCTTTTAAAAGTTTACGCAGTTTTGCGATGTAAACGTCCATACTTCTTGCCGTGAAATAGTTTTCTTTTTTCCAGATTTTTCTCAAAGCCAAATCTCTCGGCATAAAATCGTTTCTATGCAAGCATAGCAATTTCAAAAGCTCGTTTTCTTTCGGTGAAAGTTTGTATTCTTGATCGCCAACTTTCAGTTGACGCAACATCGAGTCAAAAAAGATATTGCTGATTTTAAATTGCTCTTGTTCTTCATCCTCCAATGAAGCGCTTCTTTGTAAGATTGCTTTTATCTTGTATAGTAAAAGCTCAGTATCAAAAGGTTTTGTTATATAATCATCTGCACCCAACTGGTATCCTTTCAAAATATCTTCGCGCATATTTCTTGCGGTTAAGAAGATGATCGGTTTATTTTTGTCGATTTTTTTTACATCTTCTGCTAATGAAAAGCCATCTTTTTTAGGCATCATTACATCGAAAATACAGATGTCAAAATCTTTTTCTGTAAATTCTTTCAATCCTTGCTCTCCATCGGTGGCAAGCGTTACTTCAAAGTTGTTAATGGTAAGATAATCTTTCAGCACTGCGCCGAAGCTTTGATCGTCTTCTACCAATAGAATTCTGTTACTCATACTATTGTTTTTTAATTATTACATTGGAAGTTTAACGGTGAAGGTAGAACCTTTTCCTTTGTGAGAATCTACAAAGATTTGCCCTTTGTGAAGCTCAACAATCTTTTTCACATAAGAAAGTCCGAGGCCTTGTCCTTTTACGTTATGTATATTTCCGGTTTCTTCCCGGAAGAATTTTTCAAAAATTTTAGTTTTATTCAGGGTTTCCATTCCCATTCCTTTATCGCTAATTTCGATTACATACCAATTCGCTTCATTGCTCGTTTTTACTTTTATTTCTGGAGCTTCTGGCGAATATTTATTGGCATTATCAAGAAGATTTACCAACATATTTGAAAAGTGAAATTCATCAATTTTTAAATTGTATTTCGAAGCGGTAAAGTCTTGGGTGAGTGTTCCGTTTCGTTGTGCGACAATCAAACTAAAGGATTCTGTAATTTTTTTGATAAGCTCGCGTACGTTGGTGTTTTTTAAAAATAATTCAACTTCATTTCGTTCAAGTTTACTCATGTTCAACACGTTTTCCACTTGTTTTTTCATTCGAAGATTTTCCTGCTTAATCAGGTTGGAATAGTATCTCACCTTTTCGGGATTTGTGGCAATTTTATCGTTTGCTAAAGAATCCGTTGCTACAGAAATAGTGGCAAGAGGTGTTTTAAACTCGTGCGACATATTATTGATGAAATCCGTCTTTACATCGGATATTTTTTTCTGGCGCATCATGTAGTTAATGGAGATAATGTAAATTCCCAAAATCGTAAGCAAAGACATAAATGTTCCCAAAAGCATTGGGAAATTATTTTTCGCTAACGATGTATCTCTTTTTGGAAAAACCAATGCCAAGGAATATAAAGTTCGATCTTTATTATCCGTAAAAAGCGGATAGGTATATGTGTTGAGATGTTTTTCTTCTTTAAAAACCGAATTCATAATATCGGTTTGTTTATTGTTTCTATCAATAACGCTAAAGCCAAATCCGGTTGTTATTCCCTTCATTTTCAATTCTTTTGTAAGAACAGAATCTAAGGTTTTCTTTTTAACGCGTTGATCAATTGGTAAATTTGAAGCATTAAGCTTTACAAATTCCTTCAATGTATATTCACCACTTTCAATGGATTGATCGAGTTCTGAGGTGAGAAGTTCCGGTGTATTTTCGTCTTTTTTAATTTTGATTAAAGCTTCGTCGGTATACATTTTAACGCGTTCCAAACTATCACCGGTTGTTGAAATCGGAATTTGCTCTTTCGCAATAATGTTCTTAGAATAGGTAATGGTTCTTCGGCTTGCGGAATCTTCCACTTGTTGAATGGTGGTTAACGTTGGTTGATTTCTGCTTGCTAAAACGGTTTTGCCGAGATTTCTATTGTCTTTATTTAAATATTGATCGGCTTCAATATCGTTTATTTTTTTAGTAGTAGTTTCTAATGCGGCGTACACATTATTGGAAAAATCTTGTTCAAGCGCGGTATAATATCCTTTCAGCCAATAAAACTGCAATGCAACGAAAACAATTAAAGAAATCGTCATAAATACAGAAATTACAGGAATGAATTTATTGTTCATGAGGGTTTTTGGTTTTAAATGTTAAAAGTACGTATTTTAACAATATTGTAATAATGAAATATTTTGAATTTTATTAAACTTTTGTTAAAACTAGCGGATTTAACATTTTATTTTGAATATGCAAGTGTTTTGCCATTTCCATTTATTTCAAAAATAATTGTACTAAGTTTGTGTAAATTGAAATGATATGAATTCTGAAATTACTTTTAATATAGATTTTGAACAGCAATCTGCCTTTGTGATGAAAACTTTCGACGCAAATGTTGATGCAGTTTGGAAATATTTTACCCAAGCGAACGAATTGGATTCTTGGTGGGCACCAAAACCTTGGACTTGCGAAACGTACACCATGGATTTTAAAGAAGAAGGGAAATGGCACTACGCAATGTTGAGTCCAGAAGGTGAAAGAGCTTACGGATTAGTACGTTTTGGAACCATCATGCAACATCGAAGTATTGAATGGTTTGATGATTTTGCAGACGAAGAAGGAAATGCACAAAATACCAAATTCGCATGCAATTGGTTGATTGGGTTTACCGGTGTGGCGGAAGGAACAAAACTTACGGTAAATATTCAGTTTCCTTCTTTAGAATCAATGAATGCTATTTTCGAAATGGGTTTCGAAGAAGGGTTTCGTACAACTTTAAATCAATTGGAAGATTTGCTGAAAAAGTAAATCTTTAAAAAAGCTCTTCATCCATAAAATATTGAATGATTGCTTTTTTCATCAAAAGTTGTTGTTCGTTAGGCTTAAGTTCGGGAAGTTGTTCCACTTCGTCGAAATGGGGATATCCATCATCGTCGTAATGGGAAAATTGGTAATATCCGAAAGGTTCTAAAAGTCGACAAACCGCAATGTGAATTAAATTCACTTTATCATCTTTGGTGTATTTTTGTTTTCCGCTTCCCAATTCTTGAACGCCAATTAGAAACAGCATTGTTTCAATTGGTGTGTTTTTTTCTGTTTGAAAATGTTCTTCAAAAAATGCTTCAACTTTTTTCCAAAGTTCGGCTTCGTTTAATTGTTCTTGCTTCATCATTAAAAATCGATTTTATTTTCTAATTTTAAAAGAAACGCAAACTCAAGCGCGTCTTCCTTCAAACTTTCGAATCTGCCGCTTGCGCCGCCGTGTCCAGAACTCATATCCGTTTTGAAAATCAATAGGTTATCGTCCGTTTTAATTTCACGCAATTTCGCCGTCCATTTTGCCGGCTCCCAATATTGCACTTGTGAATCGTGTAAACCTGTTGTAATTAAAATATTGGGATAATTTTTAGGTTCAATATTATCATACGGAGAATACGATTTCATATAATCGTAATATTCTTTTTCGTTCGGATTTCCCCATTCATCATACTCTCCCGTAGTTAAAGGGATGGTTTCATCGAGCATTGTGGTAACAACGTCAACAAACGGAACTTGTGCAACAACACCATTAAAAAGTGAAGCATCCATATTGATAACTGCACCGATAAGAAGTCCACCAGCGCTTCCGCCCATTCCGTAAAGATGTTTTGATGATGTATATTTTTGTTGAATTAAAAATTTTCCAGCATCAATAAAATCGTAGAATGTATTTTTTTTCTGCAACATTTTACCATCTTCGTACCATTCTCTGCCCAAATATTCACCACCTCGAATATGGGCAATGGCATAGATGAATCCGCGATCCAAAAGCGAAAGACGAACACTTGAAAAGCTTGCATCCACAGTGTGCCCATAACTTCCATATCCGTACAACAAAAGCGGAGTTTCTTCTGTTTTCGCGGTGTGTTTATGGTAAACCAATGAGATTGGAATTTTTGTAAATCCATCTCGTGAAGTTGCCCAAATTCTTTCAGAAATATAGTTTTCTGAAGCAAAAGTACCTCCCAAAACTTCTTGCTGCTTAAGAAGTGTTATGGATTTTGTTTCCATATCGTATTCAAAAGTAGATGCCGGAACGGTTAGGGAAGTGTAACCATAACGCAGTTTTTTCGTATTGAACTCAAGGTTGAGTCCGATATAGGCGGTATATGTAGGATCACTAAATTCTAAATAATGAAAGTTTCCCGTTTTATTTTCAATAATTTTTATTTGCAGAAGGCCTTCGGTTCGTTCTTCTAAAACTAGATAATCTTTAAAAATTTCAAAGCTTTCTAGCAAAACGTTTTCGCGATGCGGAATAACGTCCTTCCAATTCTTCATCCCACAATTTTCCACAGGTGTTTGCACGAGTTTAAAATTGGTAGCATCATTTGCATTGGTAATAATGTAAAAAGAGTCTTCAAAATGTTCAACCGCATACTCTAAATCTGGTTTTCTTTTTTGAAGAATTTTCCATTCCGCCAAAACGTTGTCTGCAGGAATAAAACGGTGTTCGTCGGAAATCGTGCTGGAGCTTGCAATAAAAATATACTCTAGCGATTTTGTTTTGTATACATTTACATCAAAGGCGTCATCTTTTTCATGGAAAATTAAAACGTCTTGCGAGGAATCAGTTCCCATTTGATGGCGATATACCTGAAACGCCCGAAGGTTCTTATCTTTCCGAATGTAAAAAATGTGTTGATTATCGTTTGCCCAAACCGCCTTTCCTGTTGTATTGGGAATTTTATCTTGAAGGATTTCTCCTGTTTTTAAATTTTTGAATTCTAAGGTGTAAATTCTTCTTCCTAAATTATCGCTGGAAAAAACAGCACAATCGTTGCTCATGTTTACGGCAACGCTCCCGATTTCAAAAAATTCGTGTCCTTCTGCAAGAAGGTTGACATCAAGAATTAATTCATCTTCATTTTCCAACGAAAGTGGTTTTCGGAAAAAAAGTGGATGTTCTTTGCCTTCTTCATATTTCACGATATACCAATAGCCATTAAAAAAGTAAGGAAGCGATTGATCGTCTTTTTTGTAGCGCGCCTTCATTTCTTTAAAAAGGTTTTCCTGCAAATGTTCGGTGTCTTTCATCATGAAATCACAATAATCGTTTTCAGAGGTAAGATATTCGATAACTTCAGGGTTTTCTCGTTCGTTCATCCAAAAATAGGGATCGATTCGGGAATCTGAATGTGCAGTTAAAACGTGATTTATTTTTTTGGCAATGGGCGCGTTCATTATCGGGAATGTGCTTTTTGAATTAATAAAAAACCATCTTTACCTTATAGGAAAAGACGGTTTTGTTGATGTGTTTTTTTAGTTGGGAATTATTTATTTAAATCCCGAATGTATTTTTCAATCGCCATCGTCATTGATGGATTTTCTTTGCTTGGAGCCATTATATCGATTCTAAATCCGGCTTCCTCTGCAGCTTTTTTAGTTGTATTTCCAAATACGCCAATTTTAATATCGTCTTGCTTAAAATCTTTGAAATTTTCTTGAAGAGATTTTATGCCTTGTGGGCTAAAGAAAATCAACATGTCGTATTCTTTAATTTTAATATCAGAAAGATCGGAGCAAACGGTTTTGTACATAATTGCTCTTGTCCACTCGATTTGTGCGGCATCCAAAGTTTTAATAATTTCTGGACTTAGAACATCGGATGATGGCAAAAGGTATTTTTCGTTTGGATACTTTTTGAAAAGTGGCAGCAAATCGGAAAAATTTTTCTCACCGAAGCTAATTTTTCTTTTTCTGTAAACAATGTGTTTTTGTAAGTAGTTTGCCACGGCTTCGGATTGGCAAATATACCGCATGGTGTCTGGAACTTGAAAACGCATTTCTTCAGCCAATCTGAAGTAATGATCAATTGCATTTTTGCTGGTAAAAATTATTCCAGTGTACTGCGATAGATCAATTTTTTGGGTTCTGAGTTCCTTAGCATCTACGCCTTCTACATGAATAAAAGGGCGGAAATCAATCTTAATCTTTTCTTTTTTCGCAATCTCAAGATAAGGAGAACTCTCTGGAGGAGCAGGCTGCGATACCAATATAGATTTAATTTTCATCTTCAAAATTTGCTAGAAAAACAATAGTCTCCATAGTGCAAACAAAGGTGCAATTTGGAGGGTGCAAATATACAAAAATTTATAATACCACCGAACTGGCAGAATTTGATTCTTATGGAAAAAGTAAAAAACTATTTTGAATACATAAATAATAATATAAATTAATGCATAAATATGTAATGCTTTGCTATGGTCAATGTCAAAGTAATAATGTATAAAAACCAAAGGTGATAAAAGTAAGGTCAGTCCAAAATAAAACTTCGTTGCCGTGAAATAAAAGAGATTCCATTTTCTGCTATTGCCAACACTGGCGTAAAATAAATAACTGAAAAGCGTGCGGAAAAAATAAAATGCAGAAATGCATAAAAACGTAAAACCAAACTTATTTATCTCGTAACCAAACGGATGGATATCGCTTAAAAATTTAGGAACTAAAGGAATATATTGGGATACCAAAGTAGAGAGTAAAGCGACGAAAACCACTGAAGTTACTATCCACGAAAGCAAGTTGTTGCTGGAATCGGCATACTCTTGCAGAAAAAAATCTTTCAGGCGGATGTCGCGCAACAAGAAAATAAACATCAAAGCATACGCGAAGCCGCAAAGCAAAAGCGTAATAATTACCCAATCGTTATGTTCAACAATTCTTACCACAAAATTTTTGCAAAAATACTCAAATAACTTTCAATAAATACAATTTTAGAGGAAATTGGATTTGGTGTGTATTTTGAAAGGTAAAACCAATACGCAAAAATAGTATCTTTGCACCTTACTTTTCTGTATGAAGAAGCTGGTAATCATCCCCACTTATAATGAAAAAGAAAATATCCGAAGCATTATTTCGGCCGTTTTCGCTTTAAATCAGGATTTTCACATTTTGGTTGTGGACGATTCATCTCCCGACGGTACATCTGAAATTGTGAAAGAAATGCAACAACATTATCCACATCAATTGCATTTAAGTGTTCGCAAGATTAAAGATGGTTTAGGAAAAGCCTATATTCACGGATTTCGGTGGGCGCTTGAAAACCAGTACGATTATATCTTCGAGATGGATGCCGATTTTTCGCATAATCCCAATGATTTACCCAAATTGTTCGAAGCTTGCAAAAATGCGGATATGGCAGTTGGATCAAGATATTCGCAAGGCGTAAATGTTGTGAATTGGCCAATGGGTAGGGTTTTACTTTCGTATTTTGCGTCGAAATATGTACGCGCCGTTTTAGGAATTCCTATTTATGATACCACGGCAGGTTTTGTTTGTTTTAAAAAAGAAACCTTAGTCGGTATTGGATTGGATCGTATTAAATTAAAAGGATACGGCTTTCAAGTTGAAATGAAATTTCGAGCGTTTAAAAAAGGATTTCGCATTGTAGAAGTTCCGATTATTTTTACCAATCGAGTAAAAGGAGTTAGTAAAATGAATGGCGGAATTATTGGCGAAGCTATTTTTGGAATTTTAGATCTTAAATGGAAATCGATCACGCGTCAATTATGAAAAAAATCCTGTTTCTTTTTTGGTTAACTGCACTTGTTTCGTGTGGCGATGTAATCAACCAACCCAAAAACCTTTTAAGTCAAGATCAAATGGCAGAAGTAATTGCCGAACTTGCAGTGAACGACCAATTAAGTATGTTAACGCCCAATTTTAAAATGAGCGAGCAAACAACCTATATTTTTAATAAAGAAAAAATTAAGGCGAAGGATTTTACCGAAAGTTACAAATACTATTTAGCTAAAGGGAAAATGGATAAAATCTTGGATCAAGCGCAAAAAGTTATTGTAAAAATGGATCCTAAAGCCAAAGAATACATTAATAAAAAAAGAGAAGGGCAGCCTTCTGTTCGATAATGACAAATCAATTTTTTGAAATCCAGAACGTAACTTCAGGAAAAGCTCGTGCTGGAGTACTTACAACTGATCACGGGCAAATTCAAACCCCAATTTTTATGCCGGTGGGCACTGTAGCTTCCGTAAAAACGGTGCATCAGCGTGAACTAAAAGAAGATATTAAAGCGCAAATTATTTTAGGAAATACCTACCATTTGTATCTTCGTCCTACAATGGATGTAATGCAAGAAGCGGGAGGTTTGCATCAATTTATGAATTGGGATCTTCCCATTCTTACCGATTCGGGAGGTTTTCAGGTGTTTTCTCTTTCGGATTCTCGAAAAATGACTGAAGAAGGGGTTAAGTTTAAATCTCATATCGACGGTAGTTATCACTTTATTTCTCCTGAAAGATCGATGGAAATTCAGCGTCAAATTGGGGGCGATATTTTTATGGCTTTTGATGAATGTACGCCTTTTCCTTGCGAATACAATCAAGCAAAAGCATCCATGGAGATGACGCATCGTTGGCTGAAGAGATGTATACAGTGGTGCGAAGAAAATCCAGAATACTATCAACATAAACAACATCTTTTCCCAATTGTTCAAGGTTCTACTTATTCGGATTTAAGAAAAATCTCTGCCGAATTTATTGCAGAGCAAAATGCAGATGGAAATGCTATTGGTGGACTTTCTGTGGGTGAACCTGAAGAGGAAATGTATAGAATTACCAATGAAGTTACCGATGTTTTACCAAAGGAAAAGCCACGTTATTTAATGGGAGTGGGAACTCCTTGGAATATTCTGGAATCTATTGGTTTAGGAATTGATATGATGGATTGCGTAATGCCAACCCGAAATGCCCGAAATGCAATGCTATTCAGTTGGAACGGAATTATGAATTTGAAGAATGAAAAGTGGAAACGCGATTTCTCTCCACTTGACGAATTTGGTACAAGCTTCGTGGATCGCGAATATTCGAAAGCATACGTTCGTCACTTATTCGTATCGAAAGAGTATTTAGCAAAACAAATTGCTTCCATCCATAATTTGGCTTTTTATCTCGATTTGGTAAAGGTTGCCCGTGAACATATTGTAGCTGGCGATTTCTACGAGTGGAAAAATTCTGTAATTCCAACCTTAAAACAAAGACTATAATTCCTATGCTGAAAATCATCGACCGATATATCATCAGAAAATACCTCGGAACTTTTGGGTTCATGCTGGCGTTGCTTTCTGTGATTGTATTTGTGATTGATGTGCAGGCAAAAGCACCTAGAATTGAATCCAACGGATATACGGTTTCGTACTTTATCATCAATTTTTATCCGTTTTGGATTGTCAATCTAGTAATTACGTTCATGTCGATTCTTGTTTTTATTTCGGTAATCTATTTTACCTCAAGAATGGCAAATAATACAGAGATTGTAGCAATTATAAGTAGCGGAGCGAGTTTTCATCGTTTTGCGCGACCATATCTTATTACCTCTGGTTTTATTGCGGTAGTTGCTTTGCTGCTTAATCATTTTGTGTTACCGATTTCCAATACCAAAAAAAATGTGTTGGAACCGTATACCTATAATAAAATGAAGCGTGAAGAAATTACGGGGACATCGGAGATTTCTACCAGAGTTTCAAAAAACGAATACATTTTTATTAAAAGTTACAATAAAAAGGAGCGCCGAGGATACGGATTTATGTATCAGAAATTTGATGATAAAAGCCGACTCTTAAACCAGCTTAATGTAAGCGATTTTAGTTGGGATGAAACCAAGAAGGTTTTCCAGATGAACAATTATCTTGAAAAAACGATTTTGAAAGATGATTCCGAACAATTGAAACACGGAATGACTTTAATGAAAAGTTTTGGCCACCCACCAGAAGAATTATTTCCCGATGAATTATTGGGACAAAATAAAACCACACCAGAGCTGATTAGTTTTATCAACCGCGAAAAAGATAAAGGTAACTCGAATCTTAATGCGTATTTAAATGAGTTGTACCAACGAACTTCAATGCCGGTTTCGATAATAATTTTAACTTTTTTGGGGCTTTCTTTGTCTTCGGCAAAAAGACGTGGAGGATTAGGACTGAACTTGGCGTTGGGGATTTCCTTGGCTTTTGTATTCGTTTTTTCATTCGAAGCACTTAAGGTTGTTGCGGAAAATAATACGCTTAAACCTTGGTTGGCAATGTGGCTGCCGAATTTTATATTTGGACCAATCGCACTGTTTTTGTATTTTAAAAGAGCCAATCAATAAAGCATTTCAATTTCTTTATTGAAGAATTTTTGCAACCCGTCTTTTTCAAGGTTAATCCAAAGAAAGCCATCTGTGTCTGCATATTTAATAATGCCATTTTGTCTGATTCCATTTTTCTGAAAAACACTCACTTCATTTCTTCGAAAAAGATGGGCGTTAAACTCATCTAAAATTTGGTTAGGATTTTTTTCTTCAAAAATTTTTTCAGAAAATAAAGTAAAAAGGTCAGTTGCAACGTCTTTAGGATTGTAGGTTTTTCCAGTTTGTGTAAAGAGAGACCCTGCTTTTTTAAAATCCTGAAAATCAGTTTGTAAAATATTAATTCCAGCGCCAATAATGTAATATTCTTGTCCAGAGATCTTTTTCTTGTCGACTAAAATGCCACAGACTTTTTTATGATGAACAATTATATCGTTAGGCCATTTAACATGCACTTCGGTGTCCGTCAATTTGGCAATAAACGAACGGATAAGGTTGGCGGTATAGAAATTGATGCCAATATGCGAAGGCAAAACCTTTGCTGAAATAGCAATAGTAAAAGCGAGATTTTCGCCAGGATTAATTTTCCAAATGTTTCCGTATTGTCCTCTTCCATTGGTTTGGTTTAAGGTGTACAGTCCAAGAAATTCAGGTTGACTTTCCGTAAGGTATCGAACAATTTCATCATTAGTAGATGCACATTGTGGCAGGTAAAGCAGCGTAGGCATGAAAATTATGTTTTAAAATACTGTACTTGCAGTAATTAAGCCCGTGAAATAAAGAAAAAAACAATAAATTTGCAAATTATACCCAATATTGAATGAGTAAAACAACACAAAAAGAAGAACTAATCCATAAAATAGTAGAGTCAATTCAAGATACGAAAGGTGAAGATGTCATGATTTTCGACCTTTCAGGAATTGAAAATTCCGTAGCAGAAACTTTTGTGATCTGTAGCGGGAATTCAAATACTCAAGTAGCTGCTATTGCTGGAAATATCGAAAAGAAGGTACGTAACGATTTAAAGGAGCGTCCGTGGCATGTAGAAGGTACCGAAAATGCAATGTGGGTTTTGGTAGATTACGTTTCTGTAGTCGTACATATTTTCCAAAAGCAAATCCGCGAATATTATGATATTGAAGAACTTTGGGGCGATGCCAAAATTACCAAAGTTGCAGATTGATTTCACCAATAATTTTTTAAACAAAAAGAATGAATAATAAAGGTTTTAACTGGTTTTTTCCTATTGCAATCTTTGCACTAATCCTGATTTTTATGCCAGGATTGTGGGATTCTGGTTCCTCGCAATCCGTGAGCGAAGATGAATTCTTTGCCCAAATGAAGCAAGGGCAGGTTCAAAGTGTTATTGTATATACCGATGTGGACAAAGCCGATGTGTTTCTAACACAAGATGCCAAAAATAAAACGGTTAAAAAAACCGAAAGTAATAATCCGTTCTCTGCGCTGGATCTTTCTCCAAAACCCGATTACACCATTACGTATGGAGATAAGCAATTGTTTTTGGAAGAGTTTAATAAAATAAGAACCGAAAATCCAAGCATTGTTACCAAAAGAACGTATGAAATTAGCAAAAATCCATTTTCCGAACTTCTATTTACAGCATTGTTCTGGATTGGGATTATGGCACTTTTCTATTTTGTACTATTCAGAAAAATGGGTGGTTCTGGAGGTCCTGGTGGACAAATTTTTTCCATCGGAAAATCAAGAGCCAAACTTTTCGACGAAAAAGATAAAGTTCAAGTAACTTTTAAAGATGTAGCTGGATTAGAAGGAGCGAAAGAAGAAGTTCAAGAAGTGGTCGATTTTTTGAAAAATTCCGACAAATATACTCGATTGGGAGGTAAAATTCCGAAAGGTGTACTATTGGTTGGCCCTCCGGGAACAGGTAAAACCTTGCTTGCAAAAGCTGTTGCTGGTGAAGCTAAAGTTCCGTTCTTCTCACTTTCAGGATCAGATTTCGTAGAAATGTTTGTAGGGGTTGGAGCTTCCAGAGTTCGTGATCTTTTTGCACAAGCAAAAGCAAAATCGCCTTCGATTATTTTTATTGATGAAATTGATGCCATTGGTCGTGCAAGAGGAAGCAAAAATTTCACTGGAGGTAATGATGAGCGTGAAAATACGTTAAACCAACTTCTTACCGAAATGGATGGATTTGGTACCGATACCAATGTAATTGTAATGGCTGCCACTAACCGTGCTGATATTTTGGATAAAGCGCTTTTAAGAGCTGGCCGTTTTGACCGTTCTATCTTTGTTGATCTTCCAGAATTGCATGAAAGAAAACAAATTTTTGATGTTCACTTGCAAAAAATTAAACTTGATCCTTCAGTGGATAGAGAGTTTTTGGCAAAGCAAACTCCAGGTTTTAGTGGTGCAGATATTGCCAATGTTTGTAATGAAGCTGCCTTAATTGCCGCAAGAAACGGTCATGATTCTGTGAATAAACAAGATTTCTTGGATGCTGTTGACCGAATTATTGGTGGTTTAGAAAAGAAAAATAAAGCCATTAAACCTTCCGAAAAAAGAAGAGTTGCCTATCATGAAGCTGGACATGCTACCATTTCTTGGTTGGTAGAGCATGCTGCACCTTTGCTGAAAGTAACAATTGTTCCGAGAGGTCGTTCATTAGGTGCCGCTTGGTATCTTCCAGAAGAGCGTTCTTTAACTACAACAGAACAAATGCTAGATGAAATGTGTGCAACTTTAGGAGGTCGTGCTGCAGAACAAACTATTTTTGGAAATATCTCAACTGGAGCACTTTCCGATCTTGAGCGTGTTACCAAACAAGCACAAGCAATGGTAACCATTTATGGGTTGAGCGAGAATATTGGTAATATTTCTTATTACGACAGTTCAGGCCAATCGGAGTATAGTTTTGGGAAACCATATTCTGAAGAAACTGCTAAAAAGATTGATGTTGAAATTAAAGATATTATAGAAAAACAATATCATCGTGCTTTGCAAATTCTTGAAGAAAATAAAGATAAGTTAGAAGCATTGGCAGGCAAACTTTTGGAGAAAGAAGTAATTTTCCGTGAAGATTTAGAAGAGATTTTCGGAAAAAGAGCTTGGGATCCAGAACTTACCGAACAGCCGTTGCAAAATACCACAACGCCTGAAACACCAGAAGAAGTGGTTGCACCTGAAACAGGAAGCCAACTTTAAAAGAATAATCCTGAAGAATCTGTTTTTATTCGGAATCTTCAGGATATTTTATTTTCTGACATTGAGGAATTTAAAAATAATTTTTATTTTTGTTCTACTTAAATACAATGTATTACTTTGAGTTTATTCAAAAAGATTGTTAATAAATTAATGAATCAACCTGATGAAGAAGAAGATCAGGATTTGGTACGATTGGGAGATTCGCTGAAAAACGCAGATCTAGATTATAAATTTGCACAGCTGTTTACCCATTCAGGTGGATTATTTAATTATTGTGCCGATGAAGCTGAAGCTTTACAGGTAATGAACCAGATTGTAAAAATTGAAAATATACAATCTGCTTTCTGCTGGGATAAAGAGTTACAGAATTTTCTAAATGTAATCGATGTTCCTTTTACAGAAAAGTTAGAACTCAACAACGATGCGGCATTAATTACTTGCGAGTTTTTAATTGCTTTCGATGGTAGAATAATGCTTTCGAGCAATAATATTCTTCATTATCATTCCTCCCGCCTTCCCGAAAAAATTATTATTATGGCGAATATTTCCCAAATTGTTCGCGATTTGAATGATGCAATGGGGCGAATTAAACGCAAGGGAAATATCAAAAATCTTACTTCCATTAGCGGAAACCAATCCAAACTGGATTCTCCTACATCGAATAATACCAAACTTTTCTTACTTTTGCTGGAAGATTGATCAATCCCAATATTTTAGCAAAACGTTTTGGATAAAAATTTAATTCAGCGCCTGATTTCAGGATTTATTTACGGTGCAGTACTAATTTTGTGCGTTACTCCTTTGGGCGCGCAACTTATTAATTCTATAGCGCCAAACTTTGTAGGTCAATACCAATTGTATTACGCGTTAATCACCCTTTTTCTTTTTGTAGCGGCTTGGGAGTGTATTAAAGTGATGCGTTTCGGAAATTCTTGGGAAAAATGGGCGGTTTTCCCCATTATTGCGATTGTATATTACCGATTTTCAAAGCGATATTTTCAGCATGGTTTTTATTTTGACTTTAATCTATCGGAACTTTTAGGACTTTCGCTTGTTGTAATTGCGGTAGTCACTTTGTTTCGTTTTTCTAAAGAACTCTATTTTGAAAACGGGAAACTTATTTTCACTGTCATTTATACGGCAATTCCTTTTTCATTTGCTTTGGCGCTCCCTAAATTTTCATCAGAAGATCATACTTTTTCTTTAGAGGTATTTTTCTTGTTCATCTTAATTTGGAGTAGCGATTCGTTTGCTTATTTTGCAGGAAGATTGTTTGGGAAGCATAAGATGGCTCCTAAAATATCGCCTAAAAAAACGTGGGAAGGTTTTGCAGGTGGAGTTCTATTAACTTTAATCCTTGGTTATTTTATCGAAAGCAATTTCCCGGAACTTAGAGGGAATTGGATGTTCGTAGGATTCTTGGTTTCCATCTTCGCACCACTGGGCGATCTTGTTGAAAGTCAATTAAAAAGAACATTTGGCGTTAAAGATAGCGGCAATATAATTCCCGGTCACGGTGGAATTTTAGATCGGTTAGATAGTTTTATTATCTGTGTGCCGGTTGTATATTTGTATTTTATACTTGAAAAATTTTTATAATGAAGTTGCATAAGGAAAGCACTGGAACCATTATCGTCGCTACAATAATTGTGGCTGTACTCTCTTTTTTATCTATTCATTACCTACGATCATGGGCTTTATTGGTGATTGTTCCTTTATTGGTGATGTATGGCTTGGTGTTTTGGTTCTTTCGTGTTCCGAAACGCGATATTTTAAATCATCTGGAAAATGTAATTGCACCAGTAGATGGTAAAGTGGTTATGATTAAAGAAGTTGAAGAAAATGAATTTCTAAAATCAAAAGCCATTCAGGTATCGATTTTTATGTCTCCATTAAATGTACATATTTGTAGATTTCCGGTTTCGGGAGATGTAATTTATAAAAAATATCATCCCGGAAGATATTTAGTGGCATGGCACGAAAAATCTTCCACCGATAATGAAAGAACTACGGTGGCTGTTGAAGCGGTAAACCAACAAAAAGTTGTTTTCCGCCAAATTGCTGGCTACGTGGCGAGAAGGATTGTTTTTTATTGTAATGTTGGCGATAAGGCAGAAGCAGGACATGAATTCGGGTTTATTAAATTCGGATCACGAATGGATGTTTTTCTACCTTTAGATACGGAAATTATGTGCAAAATTGGTGATAAAACGAAAGGCGGTATCGATGTAATTGCGAAACTGAAAGTGTAATTCAAATCAATTTTCATGAAACGTTGGTTTCTTATTCTTTCATTATTTTGTTTATCATGCGGCTCCGATGATGTGAGCAACACCCGAGCATACGCTGAAGGGAAAGTGATTTCGGATGTTACAGCATTGGCCGATTTGGATATTTCGATTGTGAGTGATGATAAAGTGGTTGCTCAAACCAAGCCGACTGCGTCAGGAAATTTTGTACTTTCTGGACCATTGTTTTCCGATGGTTTTAAAGTAAAATTTAATAAAAAGATCAAGAGTTTTTCGGCACCAAGCAAAACGCTTTCTGTTTCCGAAGATTCTCTTTCTATTCTTGTTCCAGAAGAAGTTACATATATTTCTTTTGAAGAAGTACATTTGAAATAATGAAAACTTTTCTATTCATCGTACTCGTTTTCAACAGCACATTTCTGATTGCTCAAAAAAAGAAGAATCGTTTTGATATTTCTTCTAATGCAGAAGCGAGAGTTCTTGTGATGAAGGCAGTGGGGAATAATATGCTTTCAAAGGATTTTGGTGCTTTCTATGGTTTTGGCTTTGGAGGTCAATTAATGACGCCAATTCAATTCGGTCTGAGTTTGGATTATAACTTGCTTTTTGGTGATGCGAAGTATGGAAGAGAAAATCTTGTTGGGAATTTAGGTTCACACCAACTTTCCAATATCGATTTTAGTATTGTTCATCGAAATGAAATTAATGAGGATTTTAGCATCGAAGAATTTGCTGGAATTAGTTTCTATCGTTTAAGGAGTACAGTTTATCCAAGCCACCAAAAGTATACGGAAGGTCTAGGTGGTTTTAATATTGGCGCAAAAGCCCTTTACAATTTGGATCGTGAAGGTATTCAACAGTTTGTTTTTGGAGCAAAAGGAAATGCATACTTTTCTGGAACAAATAATGAAAACAAAGACGTACAGAAGTACTATCGAAAGTCGTTTTTCCTCGGCTTTACTTTCGGATATCGGTATAATTTCTAAGTCCAAATCAAATCGGAACATCACTTTTATTAACTTTGCAAAATGCTGAATTTTCTAAAGAAAAAAATCGCCTTGATTTGGGCGAAAAAACACGTCAATCATACGAACGTATTTAAAAAAAATGCGGTTACAGACCAGCAAAAACTTCTTCTTGATTTGGTGAAAGATGCAGAGAAAACGCTATTTGGCAGACTTCATCATTTCGAAGAAATTTATTCGGTACAAGATTTTCAAAAACAAGTTCCAGTTTCCGATTATGAGGATTTAAAATCCTATATCGAAAAAATTAAAAAAGGTCAAAAAGATATTCTTTGGAAAGGCGTTCCGGAATATTTTGCCAAAACTTCTGGAACAACTTCTGGAACAAAATATATTCCTATTTCTAAAGAAGGAATGCCCTACCAAATTGCAGGTGCACAAAGTGCGCTTTTTCATTATATCGCAGAAAAAGGAAATGCCAATTTCGTTGCTGGTAAAATGATATTTTTACAAGGAAGTCCTGAATTGAAGGAGGTTAATGGAATAAATGTTGGTCGCCTTTCTGGGATTGTTGCGCATCATATTCCCGATTATTTGCAGAAAAACCGCTTGCCAAGCTGGAAAACCAATGTTATTGAAGATTGGGAAACCAAAGTGGACGAGATTGTTAAGGAAACTGAACATCAAAACATGACCTTAATTTCTGGTATTCCGCCGTGGTTAATAATGTATTTTGAAAAGCTTACTGAAAAAACAGGCAAAAAAATAAAAACGCTTTTTCCGAATCTCCAACTTATTGTTACAGGTGGCGTAAACTACGATCCTTACAAAGAAAAAATGGAGCAACTTTTAGGTGGTACAGTTGATGTTGTGCAAACTTTTCCCGCTTCTGAAGGATTTTTTGCCTTTCAAGATGACTACCAAAAAGAGGGACTTTTACTGCTTACGAATCATGGTATTTTCTATGAATTTATTCCATTGCAAGAATTTGGAAAACCCGATGCAAAAAGATTGACGTTGGAGGAAGTGGAGCTTCATCAAGATTACGCATTGGTGATTAGTACCAATTCTGGTTTGTGGGCGTATTCTATTGGAGATGTTGTACGATTTATCTCTAAAGATCCGTATCGAATTTTGGTTTCCGGAAGAACCAAACATTTCACGTCTGCATTCGGAGAACATGTTATTGCTTTTGAAGTTGAAGAAGCCATGAAAGCTGCCATTGAAAAAATTCCTGCAAAAGTTACCGAGTTTCATCTTGCTCCGCAGGTAAATCCAAGCGAAGGTTTGCCTTATCACGAGTGGTTTATAGAATTTGATGAACTTCCAAAAGGTGTTGATGCTTTCAAGCAGGAACTTGATTTTGAACTTCGTAAAAGAAACAGTTACTATGATGATCTCATCGCGGGTAATGTGCTTCAGCCACTAAAAATTACTTTGCTTCAGAAAAATGCTTTTCAAAATTATGCAAAATCTGAAGGGAAATTGGGTGGACAAAATAAAATACCAAGATTGGCAAACGATCGCAAAATAGCAGATGTTTTAGAGGGATTCACGAGTTAAATTGCAGATAAACGCACATTTTCATTGAGGGGGGTAAATGCTTCCCTCATTTTTTTGTTTTTATAAAATCATAAACTAAAACCTTTATTACTATTTGTAATTTATTTAACATAATTTGCTTTTGTGATTAATTATTGGTAATATTTCTATTTTATTTATACTATCCATAAAATATATCGTTTTATCATTTTTTTTACTTTAATAAAGGTCGGTGTTAATCGTTGAGGTCTTCTAATTTTATTTCGTAAATGTTTATTTCTTTTGAAATGAAAGTTTACATTTGGGGAGTTAAACAAAAATTTTAAAAATGAAAAAACTTTATTTTATCGCAGCTGCTATAATGGCAACAAGTACTGTTTTTGGCCAAGATTTCACAGCAAAAGCGGGAAAAAAATTATCAACTATACAAAATAAACCTTCAGAGGTTTTGTGGGCGCAGGAACAAACGAGTACAAATGGTATTGTGTCGGATGTGTTGGCTGATGGTACTTTGTAGTAAGTACAGATGATTTTGTTTTAAACTAAGCATCAGGATTTAATCAATTTTCCTTTTTAGGATTTCAAAATCAAGCTACCTTAGAAAGTGTAGCAACTGGAGCTGTTCTTTATGTGTATGCAGATGAAGGCGGTATGCCATCTGGAATTCCTGGTGATGGTAAGGAAGCTTTTAAAGTAGATGTAAATACTGGAGATGCTGCTTACACCCTCACTGCTTTGGAAAGTGGTTACTACCTTTTCACCATTAATGTTGCGGAAGCGTTAGGCGATTCACAAGCTCTTGAAGCGGGTACCTACTGGGTTGTATTTGCTCCTAAAACTAATTTAACTCAGTACACAGGAACGACAAGATGGAATTGGACTACAGGTACAGTTAATGAGAATCCAGCGCTATTAGTAGATCCTTATAATGCTTTTCAAGCAGGTTATACAACATGGACCTCCATTAGTGCGATAACCGGTACTGCTGAGTTTGATGGTTTGGCTTTCACTGTAGAGGGCGCAGCCGGACTTGCTGTACAAAATGTTAATAAAATTAAAGATGTAATCGCAACATTCGATAAAGCAACTGGAAACGTATATCTATTCCTAAACAACAAAAAGTTCCAAAGTGCAGAAGTGTATTCGGTTGATGGTAGAAGAGTGTTAACATCTAACAATACTGTATTTAGTACTTCAACGCTTAAAAGTGGCGTTTATGTAGTTAAAGTTCAGGCGCAAGATGGAACCGTGAAAACCACAAAATTCATTAAGTAACTTTTATTATTGCAATAGAAAAAGCTGGGAAGTATTTTCCAGCTTTTTTGCTTTTTTATACTTTAATTTGCAACATGATTTCACTACAACCGATCCAAACATTACGAAACAAAGAATTTAGAAATCTTCTCTCCGGAAGATTTTTTGTGGTTTTGGCTTTCAGAATGCTTGCCACACTTTTAGGGTGGTGGGTGTATCAACTCACAAAAGATCCCTTTTCCATCGGTTTAATAGGATTGTCCGAAGTTATCCCAGCGGTATCTTGTGCGCTTTATGCGGGACATGTGATCGATATGAACGAAAAGAAAAAGCTGTTACTTATTTGCTGCTATGCGTATGTTGTGCTGATCAGTCTGTTGTTAATTCCTGCTTTTTTAGGGCATCGCTTGCATTATTCTGGCCATCAAATCACATATTTTATTTACGCCGTAATTTTTTGTACGGGGATTGCAAGAGCGTTTATCGGGCCTATTATTCCTTCCATGATTCCCAAAATTGTTAAAATTGATAACTTGGCAAATGCCATTACTTTAAATCAAGCCACATTTCTAACGTCTTCTGTTTGTGGTCATGCGATAGGTGGCTTTTTAATTGCACTAATTGGTATCGATTGGACTTTAGTTGTAATTGTGAGTTTAATATTTACAGGTGCATTGTTTTTTTGGAATCTTACCCCTCAATTTTCTGAATATAAAGAGCAGAAGCTTCAAATATTTGAAAGTATGAAGGAAGGTATACGCTATATTTATAAAACGAAAGAAATTCTAGGTGCTTTGTGTTTGGATATGTTTGCTGTTTTATTTGGTGGCGCAGTAGCGATGGTGCCTGTATTTGCATCGGATATTTTAAAAGTGGGAGCAGAAGGATTTGGTTTGCTTAATGCTGCTTCCGATATTGGTTCAATGATGATTATTCTTACCTTATCAATGGTGCCATTACGTAAAAATCAAGGTAGAATTTTATTGGTTGTCGTTGCAGGATTCGGATTGTGCATCATCGGATTTGGTTTGTCGAAATGGTATTGGCTTTCATTTTTCTTTCTAATGTTAAGCGGAATGCTCGATGGAATTTCGGTTGTAATTCGAGGAACAATCGTGCAATTAAAAACACCAGATCAAATTCGAGGACGTGTTTTAAGTGTGAATTCAATTTTCATCATGTCCAGCAATGAAATGGGACAATTTGAAAGTGGTTTAGCCGCAAAACTTCTCGGCGTCGTGCGCTCGGTAATATTCGGAGGTACAATGACGGTTCTTGTTGCCTTTATTGTAGGAGCTACCAATCCTAAATTAAGAAGAATGAGGTATTAAATTGAAGTGGTGAATTTTAAAGTTTCAATATGGCTGCATCTCTTTGAAGAGAATATTATTGTTGAGCTTCATGAAAAATTCTTTCGCGTATTTTATCCACATCAAAAAGCAATAGCTGTAACGCTTTTCGGGCGATGTAAGTAAAAATTGTGTAAAAACAAAGTCTTCACAAACCAACAAAAATTTTACCTTTGCTCTATGGCACAAAAGGAAACATTATCATCACTTACCCATGGAAATTTTGCAAAAGAACTTTCCATTTCGGATGGTAAAATGCCGCCGAACGCGGTGGATTTAGAACGAATCGTTATCGGAACATTTTTGATTGATAAAAAAGGTCTCGACCATTCAATCGACTTATTAACGGCAGATAAATTTTACGATCCAAGGCATCAGGTAATCTTCGAAGCTATTTTGAAATTGTACGAAAGTAATAATCCTGTGGATTTAATGACGGTAATTCAGGAGCTTAAAAGAGATGAAAAACTAAATCTTGCAGGTGGAGATGCCTATATTATCGATCTTACAATGGGCGTTTCTTCAAGTGCGCACATCGAATACCACGTTCGCGTAATCCTGGAGAAATTTATCCTAAGAAGTTTAATAAATGTTTCTGCCAATGTAATCGATAATTCCTATAAAGAATCAACGGATGTTTTTCAACTGTTGGATAATGCGGAAAAATCTTTTTTTGACATTACTAATGGAACTATTAAAAAAGGATTCGATACCGCTGCAACTTTGGTAAAACAAGCAGTAGATACCATTAAATCTTTAAAAGGGAAGGAAGGACTTTCGGGTGTTCCCTCTGGTTTCACGCGTTTAGATCAAGAAACGGGAGGTTGGCAAAATTCCGACTTAATTATCATCGCAGCTCGTCCTGCAATGGGAAAAACCGCATTCTTGCTTTCAATGGCACGAAATATTTCTGTAGAACATAAAGTGCCTTTAGCATTATTTTCTCTGGAGATGGCATCGGTGCAGTTAATTACCAGGATGATTGCTTCGGAAACGGGTATTTCTTCAGAAAAGTTGAGAAAAGGAACCCTTGATGAAGAAGAATGGAACCGACTTTTCACCAATATTCAAGAGTTAGAAAACGCACCTTTATTTATCGACGAAACGCCTTCGCTTTCCGTTTTTGACTTTAGAGCGAAATGCCGAAGATTAGTAATGCAACATGGAGTAAAAATTATCATGGTGGATTACCTGCAGTTAATGACGGCAAACTCCGGTGGAAAAGGTACAGGAAATCGTGAACAAGAAATCGCGACCATCTCCCGATCGTTAAAAGCAATTGCAAAAGAATTAAATGTTCCGGTAATTGCGCTTTCTCAGCTTTCAAGATCCGTGGAATCCAGACCGGGTAAGCGACCACAGCTTTCCGATCTTAGGGAATCTGGAGCAATCGAGCAGGATGCGGATATTGTTTCGTTTATTTTCCGTCCAGAATATTATAAAATTGCCACGTGGGATAACGATCCGGAAGGTCAGGAAACCGGCACCGAAAATCAAGCAGAAATCATTATTGCAAAACATAGAAATGGTGCGACTGCGGATGTTCGTCTTTCGTTTCATAAAAATATTGCAAAATTTGCGGATCTCGATTTGTATGGAAACGATTTCGGCTATCAACCTTCCAATTTTGGACAAAAAGATGATCCTGAAGGTTTTGCTAAAATAACAGCAACCGTTGATCCAGGAGCAGCATTTGATCTTCCTGGCGTGCAAGACTTCTCTGGTCTTTCAGGTTCTTCAATGAACGATATGGCGGATGACGAAGATAGTGGAATGCCATTCTAAAAGTTGATTATTTTGAAGATTGAAATTTTTACCGATGGCGCTTGTAGTGGGAATCCTGGTAAAGGAGGATACGGCGTTTTAATGAGAATTCCTGAGAAGAACTACGAAAAAACATTTTCCAAAGGGTTTCGGAAGACAACCAATAACCGAATGGAACTTTTGGCGGTAATTACTGCATTAGAAAAGTTAAAAGAAACCGGTCATCAAATTGTTATTTTTACCGATAGTAAATATGTTTCGGAGGCGATTAATCAGAAATGGTTATTCGGATGGTCGAAAAAGGGTTTTCAAAAAATTAAAAATCCAGACTTGTGGAAACGTTTTTATCCGTTATATCTAAAATACACTCCCCAACTGCAATGGATTAAAGGCCACGCAGGGCATCGCGAAAACGAGTTGGTTGATCAATTGGCGGTAGCTGCATCACAATCAGCAAACTTGGAAGTCGATCAATTCTTCGAAAATCCAACGGATCAAGGTTTTTTTAGCAATTAAAAACATCAATTCTACATTATCTTTTTTTAGTATATTTGAAGGATGTTCGATCAAGAAACTTTACAACGATATTTCGATATAGGAAAACGTATTTCTGTAAAGATTTTAAAATTCTTCAAAATCCATCATTTTAAAGTTCAAGATGACTCTTCAATATTTGTTGTTGAAGAGCAATGTTCGCCGATGGAAATAGAAATGAAGGCGATTAAACTTCGTTTGTTTTCCATCGTTCACTTTTTGAAAATTTGCAATAATTCACATTTTCTATTCTTTTTTAAAAACAATTGCAAAGCGGGTTTATTGTGCTTCAAAAATGGTCTTTTATCTTTTAGATCATCAAAATTTCTGATTCTATATAAAAATGTGCTTACATTTAAACTTTGTTTATTTCATTCTATTTATTTAAATAAATCTTACCGTAATATATGATTAAAGCAGATGTTCTTGTAATTGGTTCTGGAATTTCAGGTTTATCGTACGCGATTAAAATTTCCGAGCAAATGCCGGATGCGAAAATCATCATCGTAACGAAATCCGATGAAGACGAAAGCAATACCAAATACGCACAAGGCGGACTTGCAGTTGTTACCGATTTTGATAACGACAATTTCGAAAAGCATATTGCCGACACCATGCGTGCAGGAGATGGCGAAAATAAAAAAGACATTGTTGAAATGGTGGTGAAGGAAGGTCCCAAAAGATTTCGAGAATTGATCGATTGGGGAACACGTTTCGATACTGAAAAAGATGGCGATTTTAAATTAGGACGAGAAGGAGGGCATACCGAAAACCGCATTGTTCATCACAAGGATATTACAGGTTTCGAAATTGAAAGAGCACTTCTGGCCACAGCAAATAAATCCGAAAACATTGAAATTCTCGATCATCATTACGTTGTCGATTTGCTAACGCAGCATCATGTTCCAGGTAAAAATGAAGATTATAACGATATTCATTGTTATGGAGCATATATTTTAGATGAAAAGGATGCGGAAAAGAAAGTAAAAAAAATAACGGCAAAAATCACGCTTGTAGCAACAGGTGGAGCTGGGCATGTTTATAAAAATAGTACCAACCCAACAATTGCAACGGGAGATGGAATTGCCTTTGTGCATCGCGCCCGCGGAAAAGTAACCAATATGCAATATTACCAATTTCATCCCACAGCTTTGTACAGTAAAAGAGATGGAATGTTGTTTTTAGTATCAGAAGCGGTTCGTGGAGATGGTGCAAAACTGCGAACAAAAAATGGGAAACCATTTATGTATAAGTACGACGAACGTGAAGAATTGGCTTCAAGAGATATTGTGGCGCGAGCAATTGATAATGAAATGAAAATCTCTGGAGATGAATATGTTGGATTGGATTGTCGAGAGATGAATCAAGAAAAATTTATTGAACATTTTCCGAACATTTATCAAAAATGTTTAGATGAAGGAATCGATCCTTTTCAGCAACTTATTCCCGTCGTTCCGGCTTGTCACTATTTAATGGGCGGAATTGAAATTGATCAAGATGGGCAATCCTCCATCAAAAACTTATTTGCAGTTGGCGAATGTACCAACTCTGGTTTGCATGGCGCAAATCGTCTGGCTTCTAATTCTTTATTAGAAGGTTTGGTTTTTGGCCATAATGCTGCAATAAAATCGGTGGAACTTCTTAAAAAAAATCAATTTAATTTTGAGGATTTAAAAGCGATTCCAGAATGGGATGAAGAAGGAATGAAAGTGTTGGAAGAAAAGGTAATGATTTCTTATTTTAGAAAACAACTTCAAGAAATGATGAGCGATTTGGTAGGTATTGTTCGCAGTAATGATCGTTTGGCTTTGGCAAAAAGAAAGCAACGTGAAATCTACGAGGCGGTTACGGAACTGTACAATTATTCTAAAATTTCGCCAGAACTTTCCGAACTTCGAAACTTGGTGAATGTTTCCTATATGATCATCAAAAATTCAATACAAATGAAAGAGAATAAAGGTGCATTTTACAATAAAGATTTGGCAACAAAACCACTTTTAGTTCAAAATTCCTAATATTTAATATTAATTTATACAGCATGAAAAGACCTTCCTACGTTACAGATAAAGTCTTAAAACAATTTATAAAAAATGCTTTGGAAGAAGATCTTGGAGAAGGTGATCATTCTACTTTAGCCACAATTCCAAAGAATTTGGAGCAGCGTGCACAATGTTTAATAAAGCAAGATTGTATTTTGGCGGGCGTGGAATTGGCGCAATCTATTTTTAAAAATTTTGATAAATCCCTGAAAGTAGAAGTCTTAATGAAAGATGGTGATGTCGCTAAAAAAGGAGATGTAGCATTTACGGTTTCCGGAAAAGCGCAAAGCATTCTTCAAGTAGAACGTTTGGTGCTTAATTGTATGCAGCGCATGAGTGGTATTGCCACTTTAACACATGATTGGGATTCCCGCCTGGTTGGTACAAATGCCAAGCTTTTAGATACTCGTAAAACAACGCCAAATTTCAGAATTTGCGAAAAATGGGCGGTTGCAATTGGTGGAGGAACCAACCATCGGTACGGACTTTACGATATGATAATGCTAAAAGATAACCATATCGATTATAATGGAAGCATCACAAACGCAGTGAAGGCAGCGAAAGAATATGTAAAGAAGAATAAGAAGAATCTTAAAATAGAAGTGGAAACCCGCAACCTTCAAGAAGTGAAGGAAGCAGTAAAATCCGGAGCTGATCGTATTATGCTCGATAATATGGATTTGGATACAATGGCAAAAGCCGTAAAACTCATCGCAGGAAAATGCGAAACAGAAGCGTCGGGTGGAGTTACCCGCGATATGCTTAAAAACATTGCAGAAACCGGCGTTGATTTTATATCTGCTGGAGCACTTACGCATTCTGCAGAAAATATTGATATCAGCTTAAAAGCAATGCTATAAATTTATAGGAAAGAAAAATTAATAATTTCATAAAAAACGAAGCCTTTCTTTGGCTTCTATAATTGTTCTAAAGAAGTTTATTTTTAGAATCAATCCAACTTATGTGTTTAATTTTCAGTAGGATTAGAGTTTTCTTAACGGAAAGTTAAAAATTAACAATTGGTTAACAATCAGTTAATATTATTTAACCATTTTTGCAAAAAATTAAACCTAATCTGAAAAGTTTATTATGAAATTATTGAACAAGTCATTGGTGACAGCCATTGTAACCGTTTCTACAGCAAGTATGTTTTTTGCTCAGCAAAAAGATACCCTTACAAGATCACAAGACATCGAGCAAGTGGTACTTACAGGGGTAGCGGATCTTGCAAAGGATAGAAAAACACCAGTAGCCGTTTCCACGATCAAAGAAGCTCAAATTGTTGAACGTTTAGGGAATCAAGAGTTTCCTGAGATTTTAGCAACTACACCATCGGTATATGCAACAAAAGGTGGTGGTGGTTTTGGTGACGGGAGAATCAACATTAGAGGTTTTGATACTAACAATACCGCAGTAATGATTAACGGTGTTCCGGTAAACGATATGGAGAATGGTTCGGTATACTGGTCGAACTGGGCAGGATTGTCGGATGTTACTTCTGCGATGCAGGTGCAAAGAGGTTTGGGAGCATCCAAACTTGCAATTGCTTCTGTGGGTGGAACGATTAACGTATTAACAAGAGCAGCAGATAAAAGAAGAGAAGGTAACGTTCAATTGGGTGTTGGAAATGACGGTTGGTTAAAAACATTATTTTCTTACAATACAGGAAAATCAGCTACTGGGTGGTCAACTTCATTCTTAATGAGTAGAACAGCGGGAAATATGTATATCGACGGATCAAAATTCGAAGGATATAACTATTACTTTGCTTTAGGATATCAGCCCAACGAGAAGCACGATTTCCAATTTACTTTTACAGGAGCTCCTCAATGGCATCACCAAAACTATTCTAATAGAATCTCAGATTTTATTAAATATAGTGATGATGGTGAACCAAACAGAAGATATAACTCGAACTGGGGAATGTTGGATGGACAGGAGTTCACCACCAATAGAAATTACTACTCTAAACCAATTGCATCCATTAACTGGGATTGGACTATTTCCGAAAAATCTAAACTATCTACCGTAGGTTACGCATCTTGGGGTAGAGGTGGTGGAACCGGTATGCTAGGTTCTATTAATGGTAAAAGTGTATTTTCACTTCCTAAAACAGCGGATGGCCAAATTCGTTGGGATGATATTAAAACTTGGAACAGCGGTGGAACAGTTGCTGATTTTGGAGCCAATAATACCTTCCCCGCAGGTGTAGGAATCAACAGAAGTAATAATGGAATTACCAGAAGAGCAAGTGTAAATTCACACGATTGGTACGGAATCTTATCCAACTTCCAACATAAAATCAATGAAAATTGGAATTTCTCAGTGGGTGTTGATGGTAGATATTACTACGCATATCACCCAGGTGTAATTACTGATTTCTTAGGGGCAAGTGGTTATTTGGAAACAGGTAATAGAAACCTTCCCGCTGGAATGTTAATTACACAAACAAGTTCAACTTCACCTTCAGCAAACCCATTTGTTAAAGCGATTAAAGATAAAAATCAATTAGCTTACAGAAACTATGATGGTGAGGTAATGTGGTTAGGAACTTTTGGTCAAGTTGAATATTCAAACGAAAATATTTCTGCGTTTTTACAAGGTTCAGTATCAAATCAATCTTATCAAAGAATTGATAATTGGGTTGTAGATGGTGTAACCGAGCAACAAGGCCAAGTGGTTAATACCAAAACAGGATTTAACGATTTCTGGGGATACAATGTAAAAGGAGGTTTAAACTACAACATCAACGAAAATCATAACGTTTTTGTAAATGCAGGTTATTATTCAAAACAACCTCAGTTTACGTCCGTATATACCAATAATCAGCAAGTCCTTAACCCGAATGTAACCAACGAAAAAATTTCAGCGTTAGAATTAGGGTATGGTTTAAGAACTTCTGCAGTACGTGCAAACATCAACTTATATTACACTTCTTGGGATGATCGTTTCTTAAGATTGAGCGGTATACCTTTGGAAAATGGAGAGAATGGGTATGCAAATATGTTGGGTGTACAACAAGTTCACATTGGTGCCGAATTTGAAGCAAGCTGGACGATCAACGATTATATCGATTTAAACGGGATGTTCTCGTATGGAGACTGGAGATATAAAAATAATCCAACAGGTAACTTCTTCGATAATAACAATAATCCAATCAACGGTGCAGATGGTACCAACCAAATTACCCTTGCTTTGGATGATTTAAAAGTATCTGATGCTGCACAAACAACTGCATCATTAGGTGTAACATTAAAACCAGTTAAAGATTTTAGAATCTTCGCTAACTGGAGATATGCAGATCGCCTTTATGCAAGAGTTTCGATCAATGATGATTTCGTAATTGAAAATGGAGTCATCCCAGAAGCATCAAAACAAGGTGCTCTACGTTTGCCTTCTTATTCTTTGTTTGATCTTGGAGCGAACTATACTTTCAGATTAAACAATGGCGATAGTTTAGTCGTGGGTGGTAACGTATACAACTTGTTTGATACTGTTTATATCTCTGATGGTTATTCTAGTATTCACGTAAGCGATTCTACGGAATCTACTTGGAAAGGTATTGACGTTAAAAACTCCGTGTATTTCGGTGCTGGAACAACTTGGTCAGCTTCACTTTCTTATCGTTTTTAATCATATAATTTCTTACTATATGAAAATCCCGGTGGATCACCGGGATTTTTTTATCTTTGCTTTTCAAAATTTAGGATATGAACATACATAACATTTTTTTACAGGCCCACCGAGGTTTTGCCTACCTTGCATTACTTTTGGTCGTTCTGTTTGTGATTGCACTAATTGTAAGTCTTGTAGCGAACGGAGGGCGCAGAACAAAACTCCTTAAAATTTCGACAACCATCACAATGATTTTGTTCCACTTGCAATTTTTGGTGGGAATTATCA
>JAFAGO010000001.1 GCA_023422635.1 Bacteroidota bacterium | reverse complement strand
TAACACTCAAATATACGAAAATTTTAATCGCAAGCAAGAAAATTGAAAAAAAATTAAAAATACAGTGGGAATACACGTTTAAAGTATGTTGCGGAATTGCGCTTTTTGTATTTAAATTTTAATTTATTACCTTCGTTAAATATCATTTTAAATATGGAATGCGAAATGGATGCTAATACTTATTCTTTTCGTTTCGGGAGTCATCGAGATAAGGAAGTTATTTTTATTTCCTTCGATTTTAGCTGGGAAAAAATTAACGAATTAAAAAAACGTTTTCCATCCGTAAAATGGAGCCATTCCACAAAATCTTGGTATTTATTAGATCTACCTGCCATCCGAAAAGAACTCGGAATTCAACAAAAAGAATTCGGAGAGCGATTGAAACTCAAAATTCATCCCGTAAATTCCGCTGCGCTCGATCATTTTGTAAATCAACTCAAACTCAAAGCGTATAGCCCTAAAACCATCAATGTATATGTTTCCGAACTTTCGCACCTTCTCATACTTCTTAAAAGCAAACGAATTGAAGAAATGTCTGAAGAACGGCTTAAAGACTACTTTTTATATTGCGTTAAAACACTAGGGATTAAAGAGCGACAACTGAATTCGCGAATAAATGCCATCAAATTTTATTTCGAGAAAGTGCTTCACCGAGAGCGAATGTTTTTCGATATTCCAAGACCTAAAAAACCATCTACACTTCCTAAAATTCTTTCTAAAAATGAAATCCGAAAAATTTTCGAAGCTACAGAAAACCCAAAACATCTTCTCATGCTTCAGCTTTCCTACGGAATGGGATTGCGCGTGAGCGAAATTGTAAATCTTAAAATTGAAGATTTTAATACCACAGATTTCTTGGTACACATTCAAGGTGCAAAAGGTAAAAAAGACCGCTACGTGGGACTTCCCAAATCGGTCGTACAAAAACTTCGGGTATATTATAAAGAATATCAACCGAAAAAATGGTTGTTTGAAGGGCAATACAGCGGACAATACACCGTGAGAAGCGTTCAATCTGCATTTAAAAACGCAATGAAAAAAGCAGGAATTAAAAAAAATATCGGAATCCACGGTTTACGGCATAGCTACGCAACACATTTGCTGGATCGCGGTGCAGATATCCGTTTCATTCAGGAACTTCTAGGCCATAACTCCATTAAAACCACAGAAGTGTACACGCACATTTCGGATGTTAAAAAGTATTCTATTAAAAGTCCATTAGACGATTTGTAGCATTTAATATCCATTTTTAATCTTGATTAAAAGGAACATTATCGGCTAATACTTCAAATTGAAGTCTTTCTTTTCGCAACCATATCCGTTTACAAACGAATACAAACGATAATAAGTATTTTTCTGTCGGATTATATTTCGCAACCTTCCAATCTTTGCACCAGAGATCAGGGAATAACACTCTGCGTCCCAAATCTAAATGTTTAATTTAAATTTTTGTATTATGTCTTTAAGAAACAAAGTGACTCTTATTGGTCGCACAGGAAAAGAAGTAGAAAAAGTAAACTTCGAAAAAGGAATGCTCGCTAAGGTAAGTCTTGCCACTTCCGATTTCTATGTTAATGCGCAAGGCGAAAAAGTGGAAGAAACGCAATGGCATAACCTCGTTGCCTATGGTAAAAATGCAGAATTGATGGAAAAATACGTATCGAAAGGTAAAGAAATTGCCGTGGAAGGTAAAATTCAATACCGATCGTACGAAGGTAGCGATGGTGTGAAAAGAAATATAACCGAAATCCGCGTAGAAGAACTGCTCTTTATCGGAGGAAATAAAAACTAAAATATACGGCTATGAAAATTCAAATATTCAAAATAAGAATCGCAAAAGATTGGATTTCGAAAGACCAGAAAAAACTGGATCAGTTTATGCAAAACAACACCATTTTAAAATTCGAAACCGCTTTTGTTCAAGATGAAGAACCTTTTTGGTCGGTAATTCTTTCTTACGAAACTTTGCCATCTACAGTTCAAGAAAACAAATCGGAAAAATACACAGTTGATCATACAGAAGTGCTAAATGCAGACGAACATAAAATTTTGGAAGCCCTGAAAATTTGGCGAAGCGAAAAAGCGAAAGAACAAAGTTTACCTACCTATTTTATTGCCTCAAATAATGAACTGACTTCTGTGGCAAAATTCAGACCCGCTAAAAAAGAAGAACTGAGCGAAATTAAAGGTTTCGGAAAACACAAAATAGAAAATTACGGAACCGAAATTATCCAAATTGTAGAAAGCGTATAGAAAACACCTTTGAAAATGGGAAATAAAATGGAGCGATGCAATTCGTTCCATTTTTGTTGTAGAAATAAAAAATGATGTTCACTTTACATCAAATGCGAAGAAATTTAGAATGCGTTTTCCATCATTTCAAATGCAACCAAAAATTCATCAACAGCACTTCTGAATTCAGTATTGTAAATGCTTTTTTTCGGCGACAAAATTCCAGAAACTTCAAGCAGCAAAGCCAACTCATCTTAAAAAAATGTTATAACTTTGAAGCAACTTAATCCGTAAAATCCGGAATATGGAAGATATTCTCTTTTATCACCGCATACAATTTGCCTTTACCATTACATTCCATTACCTGTTTCCGCAGCTCACAATGGGACTTTCGTTAATTATTGTTTTCTTTAAATTCCAATACCTCCGAACCGGAAAAGAACACTACAACAGCGCTGCAAAATTTTTAATGAAAATTTTTGCACTTAATTTTTTAATGGGCGTAATTACAGGAATTCCAATGGAATTTCAATTCGGTACCAATTGGTCGAAATTCTCGGAACTTACCGGCAACATTATCGGGCAAACATTAGCAATGGAAGGAATGTTTTCCTTTGTTTTAGAATCTTCATTTCTTGCCCTTTTTATTTATGGCGAAAAATGGATGGGGCAAAAATTGCATCTTTTATGCGCATTTATGATTTTTTTGGGATCGTGGCTAAGTGGTTACTTAATTCTCGCCACCAATTCGTGGATGCAACATCCTGTAGGATTTGAAGTTTTGGAAAACGGACGCTACGTTCTGAAAAACTTCTGGGCGCTTTTCTCCAATCCTTGGCTTTTACCCGCATATTTTCACAATCAGTTTGCATCAATGGTAACCTCCGCATTTGTGGTTTCCAGCATTGGCGCTTTTTACGTGTTGAGCAAAAGAAATATCAATTTCGGTAAACTGCTCTTAAATTGGGGAATTGTTTTTGGATCTGTTGCCAGTATTTTAGTGGCTTTTCCCACAGGCGATCTTAATGCAAAAAATGTTGCCAAACATCAACCAGCAGGTTTTGCCGCGATGGAAGGCATTTTTGAAACTCAAAAAGGCGGTTCAGAAATTATTCTTGTTGGCCAACCCAACACCGTTGAAAAAAAACTCGATAATGCGATTGCCGTACCGAAAGTTTTGAGTTTTCTTACCTATCAAAGCTTTACCGAATCGGTGAAAGGAATGAATGAATTTAAGGAAGAAGATTTACCAACCAATATTCCTGCCCTCTATTATTCGTATCATATTATGATTGGCTTGGGAACCATTTTTATAGGCGTTATGCTGGTTTCGGTAATCCTCCTTTACAAACAAAGAATCTTCAAAAATCGATTTGTAATGTGGATGATTATGATTCTTGCACCCTTCACCTATATTGCCAATCTTGCAGGTTGGTATACTGCGGAATTGGCTCGCCAACCTTGGTTGGTATACGGAATGCTTAGAACCTCCGAAGGCGTTTCGCCTCACGTTTCGGCAGGAAATACCTTATTTACATTGTTAGGATTCGTAGGTTTATATCTGCTTCTCGGATTGCTATTTGTAATCTTGGTTTTGAAAATTATTATTAAAGGACCTGAAAAAAATCACGCATAATTATGGAAATTCTTTGGTACGCAATTCTTTTAGCAGTCGTATGCATTTATTTTGTGTTAGATGGTTACGATTTTGGCGCAGGAATCATTCACTTGTTTTTTGCCAATACAGAGGAAGAGAAAAAGCTGGTTGCAAAATCAGCAGGCCTCTTTTGGGATTTTAACGAAGTGTGGTTGGTTGTGGCTGGCGGACTTCTATTTATGGCATTTCCGGTGTATTATGCATCTGTTTTTAGTGGTTTTTATTTGCCTTTAATGATTTTGCTTTGGTTAATGATTTTCAGAGCAATTGGCATTGAACTTCGCCATCAATTTAATAATGAAGTTTGGAAAAACTTTTGGGATAAATCGTTCGGAATTTCCAGTTTATTGCTCACCGTTTTTTGTGGTGCAGCATTGGGAAATATTGTTCGTGGCGTGAATATGGGACAACCATTAACCAACGGAAAATCAGCTTTTGAAGAGCATTATTTCTTTCTTCCCTTATGGAACGATCAATTCAGTCCTTTGGAATCCAATGTGGGTGTTTTGGATTGGTTTACCGTTCTTATTGGCATTTTAGGATTTCTAATTTTATCCATTCACGGCGCAAATTGGATTATCTTGAAAACCAATTCTACATTAAAACCCAAACTTAAAAATTATATCTTCTACGGAAATTGCGCCGTCGCTGTACTTTTAATTGTTTCATTAATAGCTTGGGGAAAAATTAATGGTGAAATCTTTAGAATTTTCAGTCAACATTTTGCAATGTTTATTTTTCCGTTACTATTTGCTGTAGGATTTATCGCTCAATTTTGGGTGAAGAAATTCAAAAATGAAACCTACGGATTTCTATGTTCATCGGCAATGATTGTTGGGGGAATTACCACTTCATTTGTATCGATGTTTCCAGTGATTCTACCATCAAATAACCAAATATTTCCATCATTAACCATCTACAACACATCAACAACGGCGTATGGTTTGTCTGTGGCAATTATTTGGATGGTATTTGCTACCGTGTTGGCGATTTTATACTTTATGGTTCAGAAAAGAATTCTTTCCGGTAAAATTGATGATATCGAACAAGCACATTAAAAAACGCTGAGTAAAATCAGATTCAAAAAAACTTAAACAATCGTTTAAATTTTCAAAAAATGTGTATTTTTGCAATAAATTTCACTACTTTAGTTGCAATTATTCAGTATGAAAAAATCTTGGATATTGAGCGCGTTGATGCTTTCTGGAATGCAATACATTTCTGGACAACAACTTACATTGTTAGAATGCATTGAAAAAGCAAAAGAAAATAATCCTACAGTAAAAATTGCGCGTCAATCCTTGGAAACAAGGGAAAAACTTGCGCAATCCGACAAAAATAATATGCTGCCAAAAGTGGATTTGCTTGCAGGCTACAACTATTTGGGAGAACCCATTCAGGTAAATCTACAGCAGGTTAAAGAAAGCATTGTTGAAGGTACTGCCAACCAAAGCGTATATAGTGCGAGTACTATTTACCAGCAAATTACAGGGCAACCTTTAAGTCAACAAATTCAGGATATTATTTACCAAACTTCAAAAGATATTATTGGCGCAGTTTACCCAACCTACAATCCTACAGTTGCCAAGCAAAGTTATTTTTTAGCTGGTGTAATGGTTCGCCAACCTATTTATTTGGGCGGAAAATTAAAAGCTTCACAAGAACTTTCAGCACAACAACTTGAAAGTGGAAAAGTAAATGTAGAATCATCCGAAGATTTAATTACATACAACATTTCGCTACAATACATTCAGGTTTTATTTTACAACACCATGATTCAGAAACAAGAAGAAATGGTAAACTCCCTGAAAAAAAATGTGGATTATGCGAATAATTTAATGACTGCCGAAATACTTGTTCCTTACCAGAAAAATTGGGCAAATGTTGCTTTAACGCAAGGCGAAACTATGCTTTCGAATCTTAAATTAGAGCGAGAAAATGCTTTGCTCACTTTGAAGGAATTAATGGGTTTATCGCTTTCGGATCATGTTGAAATTTCTGGAGTCATTTCCGAAGAAACAATGCTTCCAACATTTTCCGATCAAGAAAATAACGCAGATGTTCGTTTGTTAGAAAGCAAGAAAAAAGTGGCAGAAACGGCATTTGATGTTACCAAATCGCTTTCTAAACCTAATATTTTTGCAATCGGAAATGTGCAATTTTTCAGGAAAGATTTGCCATTAATTACACCACCTTGGATGGTAGGAATCGAAATGCAATGGACACTTTTTGATCCCGAAAGAAAATCGAAAGTATTAGCCTCCGAATCATTAGTAAAAGAAGCCGATTTATTAATTAATCAAAAGCAAAGTGCAGTTAATTTAGCCACCAAGATCGCCGAAAATAAACTGAAAAGCATCAGCGAACAAAGTGCAAGTTTGGATGAAGCACGGCAACAAACGTATACCACAACCGATATGGTTCGTAAACGAATGGAAAACAGCCTTTCTTCTATAAAAGATGTAAATGACGCTTTACAACTGCAATATCAAGCCGAAAAAATGTACTACACTTCACTCGTTGCGTATCAAACCGCTTTGGCAACGTACTATTACATCAGCGGAAATCCCGAAAACATCATTCAGTATATCCCTTAAAAATCAGAATTTGAAACGATGAAAAATTTCTTAAAAAATTATTGGGCGATTTTTATCCCGATTTTGGTGTTGGCCATTGCCGGAATTTATCTCCTCAAAAATAAAAGTGCCGAACCAGAAAACGATTCAGTAATTGGGATGGTTGATGCTGACTTTGTGGATGTTTCCGCATCGTTACCCGGAAAATTAGTACAAGTTTTTGTGAAGGAAGGCGACACCATTGCGGAAGGACAAGTTTTAGCACAAATGAAAACCACAGAATTGGAATCTTTTCAAGCGCAAGCTTTAGATGCCGTTACCATTGCACAAAATTCATTGAGCAAAATTGATCGTGGAGTAGAACCTGAAGTTCTTCAAGCCGCACAAAACATCGAAAAAATTGCCCAGCAGCAAATGGATTTAATGAACAAAACCTATAACCGTTTTCAAACGTTATACAAGGACGGGGTAATTTCTGGACAAGAGCGCGATGTGGTATATTTTAAATTCAAAGCTGCACAGCAAGAACTTGAAACCGCAAAACTCAACGTTCAACTGCTTCAACGTGGCAACAGTCATGAAGCCAAAAATTCCGCCGAAGCCATCTTAAATCAAGCAAAAGAAGCCAGCAAAATTGCCAACGAAATTAAAGAAAGCGGTACAATTAAAGCGCCAAGTGCAGGAAAAATTTCTACCGTAATTTCTAATCCTGGAGAAATGGTGAACGCAGGTTATCCTATGATGACCATTCAAACCAATAACTCGTTTTTCGTGAAGTTTAATCTTCGTCAAAATCAAATGAACAAAATCGAAAAAGGATCGAAAGTAACAATGAAAATTCCAGGATGTACGCCAGAAAATATTCAAGGAACGGTAACAGAACTTGCGCCCGCTTTGGGTTACGCCGATTGGGTTCCTGAAAAAGATAATGGACAATTTCAACTTCGAACCTTTCAAATAAAAGTTCGTCCCGATAATATGAATTCCGTAAAAGGTTTACGTTCTGGGATGACTGCGCAATTGGTTTTGCCTTAATTTAATACTAAAATTTACACTCAACTATTCGGTTTTGAAAAACATCAGCATCATTATGATTCGGGAATGGAAACGTATTCTTACGATTCCCAACTTCTATGTGGTTTTGCTGGTGATTCCTGTAATTCTGTTTTTCTTTTATGGATTCATCTATCAGAAACACAGTAACATGAATTTGCCCATCGCAATTTTAGATGAAGATCAATCTGAAATTTCCAGAACATTAACGGATATGGTTCAACATCAAAAAGATGTGCATATTCAGTATTATGTTACCAACGAAGCGGAAATTGAAAAACTAATGAAAGAAAATGAAATTTTTGGAGCCGTTTATTTTCCTAAAAATTTAGAATCCGACATTAAGAAAAATCATCAAACTTCAATAACATTATTTACCAATGGTGCTTACATTGTGCCCGCAAAACTAATTTACAAAGCCGCTGCAGAAGTAATTATTAAAGGAGGTTTGGGCGTAGTGCTTCAAAAATCGCAAAGGTTGGGGATGTCCACTGAACAAGCCACTGCGTTAATTCAACCCATCAAACTCAACACCACCATTCTGTACAATCCCGACTTTAATTATCAATTGTATTTAACACCAGGATTAATCACCGTGGGTTTGCAAATGGCTCTAATTGTGGCGTCTGTTTTAATTCTGAATTTTGAATTTTACCAGAAAACAGAAGATCAACTTTTGAGGATTTCAACTTCTTCCTCTGAAATTGTAATTGGAAAATTTTTAGCACATTTATGTGTCTCTTGGATACTTTTTATCTTAATTGCATTTGTTGTTTTGCCTTATTTCGATTTGGATAAACCGGCTGCTGCCTTTAATTTTTTCATTCTTTACACGTTATTATCTGCCGCATGTATCGGGATCGGAATGATGCTTTCCGCCTTGTTTAATAAATTATTGTTGGTAATCGATATTGCACTATTTTTTACTTCGCCAGCGTTTGTGTTTAGTGGATTTACCTTCCCGAGATGGGCTATGCCTTGGTACGATCAAGTGTACGCCGATATTATGCCCTATACACACTTTTTAGATGGATTTATAAAGGTGTATTACATGCAACTTCCGTTGGTTTACGCGAAAGATGAAATGATCAAACTGCTTCTTTTTATTGGAGTTACTTTTACCATTACCATCATTGCCAATCAAATCCGAATTAAGAAATTTTTGAAACTAAAAGCCACAGCATGAAAGAGTTTTTCAAAGTTTTGGCCTTGGAAATAAGAAAGGTTTCTGCAGATTCCAGTTTGTTTCTCATTCTTTTGGGAGCGCCAATTTTATATGCTTTTATGTACGGAAGCATTTACATTAACAAAGGAGAAGGTGAAGTGAATCTTGCACTTGTTGATAGCGATGGAACACAAATTTCCAGAACGTTAACCGATCAATTACGTGCCAATAGAAGTGTGAAAATGATTAGCGCTTCAGATTTAAATGATGCGAAAGAAAAGCTCAATCGTGGTGAAGTTGAAGGATATTTCTACATTCAAAGTGGCTTTGAACAGAACATACTTTCTTTGAAACAATCCAATGTAAATTTGGTTTTAAATGCTTCTCGATTTCTACCCTCCAGTGATTTGCTGAGTTCGGTTACCCAAGTATGTTTAACGGTGGGCGCTGGTGTGCGTGCACAATATTTTAGTAAACAAGGGATGAACAACAGTCAAACCATGGTGATGACCAATCCGATAAATCTCAATTATCGGCCTTTGTATAACGAAGCGGTAACCTACGGCGCATTCCTTTTACCTGGCCTTTTAGCGATAATTTTACAGCAAACCTTGCTTATTGGAGTTGGCGCAACAATGACTTCCGAAAGAGAAAATCTTACGTTACATCAATTGTATCGCACATCAGGACGTAATATTTCGAAAATTATATTGGGAAAGGGCTTTCTCTATTTTTTCGTTTTTATGGTATTTGCATTCTTCTTTTTTGAAGTTAGTTTTAAAGTTTTAGAAATTCCTTTGAAAGGAGGTTACAGTTCGTTGCTCACGTTAATGGCACTTTTTATATCGACCATAATTGTATTGGGACTTTTAATCGGAAGTTTTTTCAAAACAAAAATGCTCATTTACCAAGTGATGGTTTTTTCATCCTATCCCATCTTTTTGGTAACGGGATATTCGTTGCCTTATATTGCATTTCCGAAACCCATTCAACTCTTTTCGGATATGTTGCCGACAAGTCCGTTCTTCAAAGTATATTTATCCATCGTTCAAGCAGGTGGAACTTTAGCCGATAATCTTCCCGCAATTATACATCTTGTTGCCTTATGGATTTTCTATTTGGCGTTGCTGTTTTGGAGGTTGAGACATATGACTAGAAAATTCGATCGTAGATGAAAAGTGTACAACTTTTAAGAGCAGAACCTCATCACGCACCCGAAATCTGGAACATTCTACAACAAGCCATTGAAAGACGAAAATTAGATGGTAGCCAGCAATGGCAGGATGGTTATCCAAATCCAGAAACAATAAAAAATGATATAGAAAACGGATTTGGTTACGTTTTACTTTCCGAAAATAACGTCGCAGGATATGCCGCAATTATTCTGAATAACGAACCGGCTTACGAAGAATTACAAGGAAAATGGCTTACTACTGAGGATTTCCTCGTTGTGCACCGAGTGGCCATATCGAATGATTTTTTAGGCCAGGGCTTGGCAAAAAAAATATTTAAAGAAATCGAGCAGCTTGCACTTCAGCAACAAATCTGCAGCATTAAAGTTGATACCAATTTTGATAATGCCGCAATGTTGCATCTTTTACATTCATTACACTATCAGTATTGTGGTGAAGTTTTTTTTCGCGGTTCAGCAAGAAAAGCTTTTGAAAAAGTTTTACGGTTTTAAAAAAAAGAAATTCTATAAATATTTATGAAAAGTTTAATAAAATT
>JAFAGO010000014.1 GCA_023422635.1 Bacteroidota bacterium | reverse complement strand
TTTTAACTTTTTTCTTCTTTCTTAGTATCGTTTTTTACCTTTACATCCTTCTCTTCTTCTTTAATTTCGTCATCAAGAAGGATTCTCACCGCAGGTGACTCATCATCTTCAAACTGCCCTTTTCTTGCGTTCAATATAAAGATAATCAGGAACACTGCAGCAAGAGAAACGCTGCACAAAATCATGAGATACAGAATATCCATCGCAAAAGCAAATTTAATCAGAAATGAGATGCCAAATTTAGTGAAAATAAATGATTTCTCTCATCAAATGTTAAAAAACGTTAATTTAAAACCCTTCTAAATAAGCATTAAAATAAACCCTCTATTGAAAGTACTTCCTTGATCTTAACCAAGTTGCCGCAGAGGTAAAAGCAACGACGGTAATTGAACTCACCGGCATTAAAATCGCGGCAACCAACGGCGAAAGATTGCCACTTACAGCAAATGTTAAACCTACAATGTTGTATAAAAAACTGATCACGAAAGTCAATTTTACAATACGCATCGCATCTTTAGTTAAGTCTAAATATTTCCTAATTTCAGGAACGCGCTCTCCATTCATAATGACATCCGAAGAAGGCGTAAAAGTATTGGTATCATCAGCAATCGCAATACCGACATTACTTTGCTTCAAGGCGCCAGCATCATTTAAACCATCTCCAAACATAGCCACTTTATGGTGTTGATCTTGAAGCTCTTTTATAAAATTAAGCTTGTCTTCTGGGCTTTGGTTAAAGCGCATTTCTTGAATATTCGGAGCAAGATTTTGCAACTCACCTTTTTCCGATGCATTATCGCCACTCAAAATATCAAGTTGATAACCTTTTAATAACTCAAACATTTTCTGAATACCATTTCGATATTCATTTTTAAAGGTATACTTGCCTACATATTCTCCATTAATAGAAATATGAACTGCAGTTTCAAGGTTTTCAGAAGCGCCACCTGTAAATGAAGCCGAACCAATTTTATACGTTTTTCCACGAACAACCGCCACATACCCTTTACCTGAAATTTCATTAAAATTTTCTATTGGAAAATACACATCTTCTATAGGTAAAAATTCATATAGATTCTTCGATAATGGATGATTTGAATTTTTCACTAATGATTTGATATTCAATAGATCAAATTCAGAAATTGGAGTTCCGAAATATTCAATTTGAGATTTCTTATTTTGAGTAATCGTTCCAGTTTTATCAAAAACCAGCGTATCAATTTTGGAAAGCTTCTCGATGGTGAGCGTATCTTTTACATAGAACTTATTTCGACCTAAAATTCTCATAATATGCCCAAAAGTAAACGGCGCCGAAAGCGCTAACGCACAAGGACAAGCCACAATAAGAATTGCCGAAATCACCTGAAACATCTTCTCAAAATCAATTCGATACCAATACAATCCCGCAATTAAAGTAACCCCTAAAATAACAAATGTAAAATATTTACTAATGGTGTTGGTAAGGGTATCCAAACCAGTTTCGTATTTCTTAAACGCTTCCTTGTTCCAAAGTTGCGTTAAATAACTTTGATCGACATTTTTAATAACTTCAAGCTCTAGAACAGAACCAATTTGCTTTCCTCCTGCAAAAATTTTATCACCCGGTTTCTTTTCAATTGTGGCACTTTCCCCCGTAATAAAACTATTATCGATATTTCCTTCTCCATTAATGAGCACAGAATCAACGGGGATAATTTCCTGATTCCGAACCATTATACGATCGCCCACAGAAAGTTCAGAAAGTAAAATATTCTTTTGAATCCCACCTGCTTCCACTTTTGTAACCGCAATGGGATAGAATGATTTATAATCTCTATCATAGGAAAGCGCTCGATACGTTCGCTGCTGAAAAATTTTTCCTAAAAGCATCCAGAAAAGCAAACCACAAAGTGTATCAAAATATCCAGGACCATAATCGGTAACTACTTCGTAAATACTTCGTCCGTACAGAACAACAATTCCCAAAACAATCGGCACATCAATATTGATCATTTTGTTTTTCAAGCCATACCAGGCAGATTTATAATAATCCGACGCCGAGTAAAAGAAAACAACAGTTGCAAAAACAAATAAGATAGCACGAAAAAGAAATCGATTATTATCCACCCAAATGTCGCGCGCACCAAAATATTCTGGGAAACTCAAAAACATTCCGTTTCCAAAAGCGAAACCTGCAATAGCAAACTTCACGAGCAAAGATTTATCCCAAACTTCGTCCTTCTTATCACCTGTTTCCAATGTAATAACGGGCTTATACCCTAAATTGGTTAAAAATTTAGCCAATTCACTCAATTTCAATTCTTGATGATTGAAAGAAACTTGAAGTGTTTTACGTGTAAAATGAACTTGCGAATATTTGATGTTTGGATTTAATGTGTGCAAACTCTCCAAAAGCCAAATACAAGATGAACAGTGGATAACTGGAATTTTGAAAGTTACAAGCGAGGTATTTCCTTCAGAGAAATCGGTAACTTTATCGAAGATTTCCGGTGTATCTAAATAATCAAACTGAGTGGTATTTTCGTCAGGACGAATTCCAGACTGCTTATTGAGTTCATAAAAGTTACTTAAATCATTCAGATTCAAGATTTCATATACAGATTTACAACCTGTGCAGCAGAATATTTTATCATCAAAAAGAATTTTCTCTTTGTCAATTTCTTGTCCACAGTGGAAGCAATTTTGAGTACTTTTTTGATCCATCTTTCGATTTGCAAAATTATGACAAAATAATTGTAATTTAGGGACAAAAACGCTATTTTTGCTGACAAATGTCATATCTATGTCGTTAGAGCAACAACTTACCATCGAAAAGAAATTGCAAAATGTTTTTGATGAAGAAGAACTAAAAAAAAGACTGTCTGAAGAGGACTTCAAAACGTTTTTAAATTCTAAAAAATCGCTTAACTTCCATAAAGGAGACGTTATTTTTGAGGATGGAGAAAACCCAAAAGGAGTTTATTTATTGAACAAAGGAACTGCAAAACTTTCGAAATCCGGAGCATACGGAAAAGATCAAATTTTAAGATTTATCAAGGAAGGCGATTTTGTTGGATACCGTTCATTGCTTTGTGGAGAATCGTTTCAGGCGAGAGCGGAAGCAATGACCGATGTTGAAAGCACGTTTTTACCCGCCGATGTTTTCATTCATATGCTTGAAGTAGATTCTACACTATCCTATGTGATGTTGCAAAAATTTGCTTTTGAATTGGGTGAATCTTCCAACACGATTACCTTCTTGGCGCAAAAAACTGTTCGAGAGCGTTTGGCAGAAATCCTTTTATTATTGGAACAAAAACTTGGAACAGATCCTGAAGGTTTCATTAAAATATCTTTAACAAGAGAAGAAATCGCGAATCTTATTGGAACTGCAACAGAAAGTGCCATCCGATTAATTTCTGAATTTAAATCCGATCATTTAATTGAGGTAGAAGGAAGAAATTTCAAAATTCTTAATCACGATAAACTTATCAAACTCGGGCACGTTTCTCTTTAGGAGATCTTTACCCGAATCCCATTTAACAATCCCACGCATTCATTATCATGTCTGTACATTCCGAAATTAAAAAAATCACCACCGAGACGCTTCGTAAAATGAAGTTCGACAACGAAAAAATCAGTATGATTACTGCATACGATTATACAACAGCAAGAATGGTGGATGCTGGAGGTATAGACGCTATTTTGATTGGTGATTCGGCTGCCAACGTAATGGCGGGTTTCGAAACAACACTTCCTATCACGTTGGATCAAATGATTTATCATACACAGTGTGTTGTTCGTGGAGTAGATCGCGCTTTAATTGTTGCCGATTTGCCTTTTGGTACGTACCAAAGCAATGCTGAAAAAGCATTGGAATCCGCAGTACGCATGATGAAAGAAGGCGGCGCACATGCGATTAAAATTGAAGGAGGAAAAGAAATAGAAGATTCTGTTCGCACAATTGTGAATGCTGGAATTCCTGTAATGGGACATTTAGGTTTAACTCCACAATCAATTTATCAATTTGGAACGTACAAGGTAAGAGCTAAGGAAGATGAAGAAGCGGAAAAATTAATTAACGATGCTAAACTCTTGGAAGAATTGGGATGTTTCGCTGTCGTTTTAGAAAAAATTCCTGCTGCACTCGCTCAAAAAGTTTCAGAAAGTATCTCAATTCCAACAATTGGTATTGGTGCTGGACCACATTGCGATGGGCAAGTTTTGGTATATCACGATATGGTAGGAATGAATCAAGGTTTTTCACCCAAATTTTTACGCCGTTATCTTGATTTGTATACCGAAATTACCAATGCCGTTTCACAATACGTGAAAGATGTAAAAAATGTTGATTTCCCGAACGAAAAAGAAAGTTACTAATGAGAAATCAACAGTTAATACAATCCGTTGCCTCCATCGTCGCACTCGTGTGTTTAGTAGTAGGTTGGTTTAATTTTTTCTCGCCAGAGATTAACGATTTTCTGTATCGTAAAGTATTTTACATTGCAATTGCTGTGAGCTTTATATTTCAAGCGCCATTGCTTTCCAATCCCAACTACAAATACCCGATGTACATCGCCGCTGGACTTTGTATTATTGGCGCATTTTTACCTGCAGATTCTCGATTATCTTCAGTAAAAACGATTGGACTTTTTGCTGGCGTTTTACTTTCTATGTTTAACCGCCCGAGAGCTCCGAGACAATAAAAAATGATAAAGGATTTTACAGAGAATCAAATTCTTTTTGAAGACAATCATCTTTTAGTAATTAATAAAAAAGCTGGGCAACTTGTTCAGGGAGATAAAACCGGTGATGAATCTTTGTTAGATTCTATTAAGAATTTCATCAAAAAAAGAGATCATAAACCTGGGAACGTTTTTCTAGGATTGGTGCATCGAATCGACAGGCCTACTTCTGGATTGGTTATTTATGCGAAGACTTCAAAAGCGCTTTCACGCTTAACACAAATGGTTAAAAATAGGGAGATTACCAAAACCTATTGGGCTTTAGTACCGAAAGAACTTATCCCAAACACGCAACGTTTAGTTCATTATTTGAAAAAGAACGAGAAAACGAATAAAGCCACTGTTTTCCCAAAAGCTACTGATGGAGCTAAAGAGGCGATTTTAAACTACGAAGTTTTGAAAGTTTTGGATAATTATCAACTTTTAGAAATCGATTTAGAAACAGGCAGACACCATCAAATCCGTGCGCAACTTTCTAAAATTGGAGTTCCTATTAAAGGAGATTTAAAGTACGGCGCAGCTCGTTCCAATCCCGATGGTGGAATTTCGCTACATGCTCGAAAATTAGAATTTACACATCCAGTTACCAAAGAAAATATAACAATAACAGCACCAGTTCCGGAGAATGATGCTGTTTGGAGTGCTTGTGAAAGCAAATAAATCTTTATTCTATGGATTTGTAGAAAATAATGCTGCATTCGCCAGCAATACTCTACTTTTCAATTGAAGAACATCCACAATAAACTGAGCAAAATCTTCGGGTTGCAAAACTTTATCTGGATTACCATCGGTAATTTTCAAAACATCTTTAGACATCGATGTTGCAATGGTACTTGGGTTAAGTGTAACCACTCTGATGTTGTTTTTTCTCATCTCATACATCAATGATTCTGAAAGCGCAATTAATCCCGCTTTTGAAACACTATAAGCCGAAGTATTGGCTCCCCCTTTTAAACCCGCTGTAGAAGCGATATTAATAATATCTCCGCCCGTTTTTTTCTCTATCATTCCCGGAAGAACCGCTTTGGTAACATAGTATGGTCCAAAAAGGTTGGTTTGAATAATGTCTTCCCAAGCGTCTTCATCCATTTCCAAAACACTTCCGAATGCTGCGATTCCTGCGTTATTAATTACAATATCAAAAGAGCCTGTTTGTTCCTGCAACTTCGCAAGAGCTTTTTTAATTTCCTCTTTATTGCTTACATCAAAAACAGCGAATGCCGCTTTAACTCCTTTAGATTTCAACTCTTCGACCACTTCAATTAAAGTGCTCTCGTGTCTTCCCGTGATCGCCACGTTAGCACCAGCTTCAGCCAATGCTACAGCAATAGCTTTACCTAAACCTCTACTTCCACCAGTAACTAGGGCGTATTTATTTTTTAAATTTTCCATAATACAAAAATAGGTATTTGATTTTTCAAACATTAAAACATCGTGTCAACTTTTTTGATTATTAAGGAACAATTAACATACAAATAACAGAAAACCGCTCCCAAAAGAGAGCGGCATTATATCAATCTTAAATCGGAAATCTTAACTTTCCTTTTCCATTCTTTTAATTAAGTTTAATGCAGATCCAGCTTTAAACCATTCGATTTGTGCTTCATTGTAGGTATGATTAGCAACTACAATATCTTTGGTTCCATCGGAGTGAACGAATTCAATTGTCAATGGTTTCCCAACTGCAAATTGGTCTAAATCAAGGAAGTTTACGACATCATCTTCGCGAATTTTATCATAATCGGACTTGTCGTTAAAAGTTAAGGCAAGCATACCTTGTTTTTTCAAATTCGTTTCATGAATTCTGGCAAAAGATTTTACCAATACCGCTTTAACCCCTAAATGTCTAGGTTCCATTGCGGCATGTTCTCTGGAAGAACCTTCACCATAATTTTCGTCGCCGACAACAATTGTTGGAACGTGTGCAGCCTTATACGCTCTTTGCACCGCAGGCACTTCACCATATTCACCAGTCAACAAATTTTTCACATTATTGGTTTCCATATTGTATGCATTAACAGCACCAATCAGCATGTTGTTGGAAATATTATCCAAATGGCCACGGTATTTCAACCAAGGTCCTGCCATAGAAATATGGTCGGTGGTACACTTACCAAATGCTTTAATTAAAACAAATGCACCTGAAATATTTAAACCGTCCCATGCGGGGAACGCCTCTAAAATTTGAAGTCGATCGGAATTCGGATCTACCGCCACCACAATAGAAGAACCATCTTCTGAAGGCGCTTGATACCCATTATCGTCGACAGCAAATCCTTTGGAAGGAAGTTCAAATCCTTTAGGTTCATCTAATTTCACTTGCTCACCAGCTTGGTTGGTAAGGGTATCGGTTATTGGATTAAAATCTAAACGACCTGAAATTGCCACTGCAGCGACCATTTCTGGAGAAGCCACAAAGGCATGAGTGTTCGGGTTTCCGTCTGCTCTTTTCGCAAAGTTTCTGTTGAATGAGTGAATAATAGAATTTTTCTCACCTTTATCAGCCCCTTCACGATCCCACTGTCCGATACAAGGTCCGCAAGCATTCGTAAAGATTCTAGCATTTTCGAATTTTCTAAAAGTGTCTAAGAAACCATCTCGTTCTGCCGTAAATTTTACTTGTTCTGAACCAGGATTAATTCCAAGAATCGCTTTTGGTTGAACCCCTTTTTCAAAAGCATCTTCCACAATTGATGCTGCTCTTGATAAATCTTCATAAGATGAATTGGTACACGAACCAATCAATGCCCATTCTACTTCTATTGGCCAACCATTAGCCTCTGCTTTTTCGTGAAATTCAGCAACTGGAGTTGCTAAATCTGGCGTAAATGGTCCGTTAAGATGTGGAGTTAATTCTGAAAGATTGATTTCAATCACTTGATCAAAATAGTGTTCAGGATTAGCGTATACTTCTGGATCACCTGTTAAATGTTCGGCAATTTGATCAGCAGCATCGACCACTTCTTGTCTTCCGGTTGCGGCCAAATATCTTCTCATCGAATCATCATATCCAAATGTTGAAGTTGTTGCACCAATTTCGGCACCCATATTACAAATGGTTCCTTTACCAGTACAACTCATTGACGTTGCACCTTCGCCAAAATATTCAACGATACATCCAGTTCCACCTTTAACCGTAAGAATTCCTGCCACTTTCAAAATAACATCTTTAGGAGCAGTCCAACCCGAAAGTTTACCGGTTAATTTAACACCGATTAGTTTTGGCATTTTCAGTTCCCAAGGCATTCCTGCCATCACATCAACAGCATCTGCACCACCAACACCAATTGCCACCATTCCTAATCCACCCGCATTTACGGTGTGTGAATCCGTACCGATCATCATTCCCCCTGGGAATGCATAATTTTCCAAAACCACTTGGTGGATAATTCCTGCCCCTGGCTTCCAAAAGCCAATTCCGTATTTATCGCAAACGGAACTTAAGAAATTGAAAACTTCTGAGTTTTTGTTAATTGCTTCCTGCAAATCTTTATCTGCTCCAACTTTTGCTTGAATCAGGTGATCTGCGTGAGCGGTAGAAGGAACGGCAACTTTAGATTTACCCGCTTGCATAAACTGCAAGAGCGCCATTTGCGCGGTTGCATCCTGCATTGCCACACGATCCGGCGCAAAATCTACATAAGAAGCACCTCTTTCATGTGCTTCTGTTGCATTTCCCTGCCAAAGATGGGAATAAAGGATCTTTTCTGATAACGTAAGAGGTTTGCCCACCACTTTTCTTGCTTCGGCAATTCTTTCGGGGTATTTGGAGTATACCTCTTTAATCATATTTAAATCGAATACCATATCTTTTGATTTTATTTATTCTTTTTTTTAGCAGTGAAACCCACAAATACTATGCTAGCATACTAATTCTTTACCAGAAGGTGCGAATTTTGTAAGTTCTATACCGTCTACTGCTGCTACATATTCTTCTTTGGTTGGAATTCTACCTAAAATCGCAGATAGAACCACCACTGGCGTTGAAGCCAACAAAGATTCTCCTTTTTTACGTTCAGAATCTTCCACCACTCTTCCTTGGAAAAGACGCGTTGAAGTTGCCATTACCGTATCTCCTTTTTCTGCCTTTTCTTGATTCCCCATACATAGGTTACATCCAGGGCGTTCCAAGTACATCATATTTTCGTATTCGGTACGTGCAGCGTTTTTCGGTGCGTTATCATTGAATTCAAATCCAGAATATTTTTCTAATAATTCCCAATCGCCTTCAGCTTTTAACTCATCAATAATATTATAAGTAGGAGCTGCCACTACTAGCGGAGCATTAAATTTAACTTCGCCTTGTTGATTTTCTAAATTTTTCAACATTTGAGAAACGATTTTCAAATCTCCTTTATGCACCATACAAGAACCTACGAAACCAAGATCTACTTTTTTATCACCTCCATAATAAGAAAGTCCTCTAATTGTATCGTGGGTATATCTTTTCGAAACATCTTCATTATTTACATCTGGATCAGCAATCATTGGTTCGGCAATTTGATCCAAATCGATCACAACTTCTGCATAATATTTTGCATCTTCATCCGGTCTCAATGCTGGTTTTTCACCAGATTTGATTTCCGAAATACGTTTATCTGCTTTGTTAATTAAACCTTGAAGAACACTTCTTTCATTATCCATCCCTTTATCGATCATGATTTGAATACGACTTTTGGCAATTTCTAATGAAGTGATAAGGGTTTCATCTTCTGATATATTGATGGATGCTTTCGCTTTCATTTCGGCAGTCCAGTCGGTGAAGGTAAATGCCTGATCAGCAGGAAGAGTTCCGATATGAACTTCAATAATTCTTCCTTGGAAAACATTCTCACCATTAAATTGATGAAGCATTTGCGCTTGAGTTGCATGAACAACATCACGGAAATCCATATACTCTTTCATTTCTCCTTTAAAGGTTACTTTTACAGATTCAGGAATTGGCATTGAAGCTTCTCCCGTTGCTAACGCTAAAGCCACCGTTCCAGAATCCGCTCCGAAAGCTACACCTTTCGACATTCTTGTATGTGAATCGCCACCGATAATAATCGCCCATTCATCAACGGTAATGTCATTCAACACTTTATGAATAACGTCGGTCATCGCGTGGTATTCATTCTTGGGATCTCTTGCGGTAATTAATCCAAATTCATTCATAAACTTCATTAGTTTAGGAATGTTATTTTGCGCTTTTTTATCCCAAACGGAAGCGGTATGACATCCTGATTGGTACGCACCATCAACAATTGGAGAAATTACCGTTGCTGCCATCGATTCCAATTCTTGAGCCGTCATTAACCCTGTGGTATCTTGAGATCCCACAATATTTACTTCAACACGAACATCAGAACCTGCATGTAAAACTTTACCTGGAGTTACTCCAACAGCATTTTTGTTAAAGATTTTTTCAACGGCAGTTAAACCTTGTCCTTCAATTGAAATTTCTTTCGCTGGGGCAAAAACCGTTGGCGCTACAACACCTAAAAGATTCGCTGCAAAAGTTTGAATTTTTTTACCAAACACAACAGCATAAGATCCGCCAGCGCGGATAAACTCTAGTTTTTGCGGAGTTAAAGATTTTGAAATATCAATCAACTCTTGATCTCCGTTATATAATTTTTTATTCTGAGTATTGATGGTTAAAACGGTTCCTGTAGCAACAGAATAGACTTCTTCAAGAGCGGGTTCTCCTTTTTCATTCAGAACTAAATTTCCATTTTCATCTTGCTTTTTCACCCAGTTTTTAAGGTCAATTCCAATACCACCAGTAACATCAACTGTAGTTAAGAAAATCGGCGAAATACCATTGGTTCCCGCTACAATTGGTGCAATATTTACAAACGGTACGTACGGACTTGCTTGCTTGCCTGTCCAAAGGGCAACGTTATTTACCCCCGACATACGCGAAGATCCTACACCCATTGTTCCTTTTTCAGCAATAAGCATCACGCTTGCATCAGGATGCAAAGTTTGTAATGCACGAATTTGGGCTTGCGCTTCTGGAGTAATCATACATTTACCATGAAGCTCACGATCGGAACGTGAGTGGGCTTGATTTCCTGGGGAAAGCAAATCGGTAGAAATATCACCTTCTCCGGCGATAAAAGTTACGACTTTAATTTCATCCGGAACTTGTGGAAGTTGCGTAAAGAACTCAGCTTTCGCGTAGCTTTCAATAATATCTTTTGCAATTACATTACCTTCATCAAAAGCTTTTCTTAATCGATCCGTATCAGCATCATATAAGAAGACTTGTGTTTTTAAAACTGAAGCCGCTTTTTGAGCAATTTCTTCATTATTGCCTAAAGCTAAATCTAAAAGAACTTTAATGGAAGGACCACCTTTCATGTGAGATAAAAGTTCAAAAGCATAATCGGGTGTGATTTCTTCTACCATTGATTCGCCAAGAATAATTTCTTTAAGAAATTCCGCTTTTACCCCTGCTGCAGGCGTTGTTCCCGGCAAAGTGTTGTAGATAAAGAAATGAAGAGAATCCTTTCTGTTAGGATTCGCTGTATCTTTAATTTGCGCGATAATTTCGCTGGTTAATTCGGCACCGTCAATTGGTTTTGGGTGAAGACCTTGTATTTTTCTTTCTTCGATCTCCTGAAGATAATCCTGATAAATGCTCATGTTATAGAACGCTTTTCCTACGTTAATAAAAGATTTGTTAATACTAATTTTACATTTACAACATCCTCATTATTACGTACTTTGAGAACGGAATACGAGTTTTAAAATGTTACACAAATTTAATAAAAAAATAAGGCTTTTTTGGATATAATTAATTTAGAATGTATATAAATAGTATTCTGAATATCTATTTATTAATACATTCGCAAAAACATCAAATTATAAATGGAAATTCATCATCAAAGTCAAACAACAGATTTCATACTTTAAAGAAGAAGAATTGCAATATTTTTTCGGGTATTCTCAATTCATGCAATTATTAGCGGTTTTTCTTTAGAATGTTCCTTTTTAATGAAACGCGATTGCAAGCGTCAAAAGCGAGCACAAAGAAATTCAAAATTTCGTAACTTCACTTATTTAAATTCAAAAACTTTTTCTAATCCTATTTACTTGACTCCTACTCCCAGACGAAATTTTACGAAAAGCTATTTCAGTATTGCATTAATCATAATTATTGTAGTTGCGGTAATGTGGCTGTATTATTTTGACCCAGCAAAAGACGAAGTATTTATAAAATGCCCATTCAAGTCTATTACAGGTTGGGATTGTCCAGGATGTGGGTCACAGCGCGCCATTCACGAACTGCTTCACTTCAACTTTAAAAGCGCATTTCATTATAATCCTTTATTAGTAACGCTAATTCCCTACGTCGCATTAGGTTTTATATTCCAAAATAAAAATGTTAACAATCGATTTCCAAAAGTGAAAAAATTTCTTTTCGGAAAGAACGCAATTATCATTGTATTAATGATCATTTTCCTATTTTTTATTCTAAGAAACATGTAATGCTTACTTTTGGCAATGATTTTGTAAAAAACACTTTCATGAAAAATTACCTCAGCATTTTAATCGTGTTGTCCATTATTTACATTCCTGCACAAACAAAAAAATCGGTTTCAAAAAATACCTTTCAAACTGCTGCAAAGAAATCCGATCTGGAGCGCGTAAACCCCATTTTACCCGACCTTATTCCACAAAGAAAAGACGGAAAGTTAGGATATGTAAACCAAAAGGGAACGTTGATTATTCCGCACCAGTTTAAATTCGGAACCTTCTTTTACGAAGATTGCAACTTGCTTAACGCAACCAACGAGAAAGTTAGAAAGTTCGGCTCAGCAGAATTTGCTTCTGTTACGGTAGACAATAAAGATTATCGAATCAACAAGGCAGGAAAAAAAGCATACACTTTTAAAAAAGAAGATTTGGGAATGTGCGAAGCAACTTACATCGAAAAAAACTATTATGCGTATATCGGTAATGGATTCTACGGTTTGATTGACAAACGCGCCTTCACAAATCCAGCAGATTATCGGCAGTATCAAATTTACCCGCAATTTCAGTATCTATTTGTCATGGAAGGAGATAACGTGGACGAACCGATGATAATCGCTTCTAAAAACGATCGATTTGGCGTAATTGATAAAAACGGGAAAACAATAATTCCTTTTGAGTACAGCGATATTAAACGAAATTTTAGCTGGAAGATGGCACACATGTTCGAAGTAACAAAAGACGGTAAAAATTATTTTTACATTGATGAAAATAATAAAGCATATTAATTGATTTTTATGTAATTTTGCAATCTGAAATTAAAGGGGTGCTGTAAAAGGCTGAGATGATACCCAATGAACCTAGAACAGGTAATGCTGTTTAGGGAATTGAATAAAATATACCATTCGAAAGAGCAAGATGTAGCGGACTTTTAGTCGCATATTCAATGGCATATTCTTTATTATCGCCCCTTTTATTCCAATAAATTTTAAACCAAAAAATTTAAAAGAATGAAAGGATTTGTTTTTTTAGGGCTTTGCGCAGGCCCGTTCTACTTTGCGCAAACACTTCCACAAGATTCCGCGAAAGTACACGAAATTGAAGCGGTTAACTTCACAAAACGACTTCCCGTCGCTAAAGAAATTATTAATGTTCAAAAAGATCTTGAGCAGAAAAACCTCGGTCAAGACTTACCTATTTTGCTTAAAAATCAAATGTCGATTGTAAGCACATCCGATGCAGGTAATGGCGTAGGATATACAGGATTCCGTATTCGTGGGGTCGCAGGAAATTCAATTAATGTAATGATGAACGGCGTTCCGTACAACGACTCCGAAAGTCAAGGCACTTTCTTTGTGGACGTTCCAGATCTTACCAGTTCAGCTTCACAAATTATTATTCAGCGTGGCGTGGGAACTTCTTCAAACGGGGTTTCTGCTTTTGGAGCAAGCGTAAATGTAATTTCTAAAGATCCAGAAGAACAATTTTATGTAAAAACCGACGACAGTTATGGTTCGTTTAACACCTACAAATACTCCGCAGAAATCGGATCGGGAAAATTTTGGAAAAACAGACTGTCATTGATGGGACGTTACACAAAAATTCATTCTGATGGTTATATCGATCGTGCAAAATCTAACCTTGATTCCTACAACTTCTCCGCACTTTTTGAAGAAGGAAAAACGAAGTTGAGAGCAATGGCATTTGGCGGATACGAAACCACGTACCAAGCGTGGAACGGAATCGATAAGGCCACTTGGGAAACCAATCCAAAATTCAATATTTCTGGAGCGATTTACGATTCCAATTGGGAAAACATTATTGATTTTTATAAAAATGAAAATGATAAATACCAACAAAATCACTATCAGTTGCTTTGGGAACAAGGTTTAGGTGATCATTGGAAATTGGAAACTACCGCACATTACACCAAAGGGAAAGGATTTTACGAAAACTACAAGCAAGATGCAAAATTTTCAAAATACAACTTGCCAAATATTTCTGAAAACGGAGCAGAAACAACCAGAACCGACTTTATCCGAAAAAAATGGCTTAATAACGATTTTTACGGAATCGTCTCCACTTTATATGGAAATATCGGAAGCGTAGATTTAAATTTTGGAGCCGTTGCCAATCAATATTATGGTCGACATTACGGTAACGTTTCCGGCGTTTATTTTCCTGAAATTTTCGAGCATGAATATTATAGAAATCGCTCTGTTAAAACAGAATATTCTGGATTTGCAAAAGCAATTTTGAATGTTGGCGATTGGGAATTTTTTGGAGATTTGCAATTGAGAAATATTGATTATAATACCAAAATCATTCAGCAAGGAGATGATGAAGGCGTTAATTTAGATAAAAACTGGACATTCTTCAACCCAAAAGCGGGGATCAGTTACCGAATTTCTTCGGGAAAAATATTTCTTTCGTATGCCAACGCAAAAAGAGAGCCCAATCGCGATGATTTATTTGCAAACCCAGAAACCAAACCTGAGGAACTGCATGATTTTGAGGCCGGAATCGAAAAATCGTTCGGCAAAATACAACTCTCAGCAAATGCCTATTATATGAATTTTGTGAACCAATTGGTTCTTACCGGAGAAATCAACAATGTGGGAGCATTTGTTCGTGCAAACTCCGGGAAATCCTATCGAATGGGAGTAGAAATCGGTGCTGCGGCAGCGCTTTCTCATCAATTCCAAATCTCCGCAAATGCAACATTTAGTCAAAACAAAAATTTAGATTTTAAACAAGAAACCGAAAATGGAATTGAGAATTTAGGCGATACCAAAACCTCTTTCTCACCGGAATTTATTGGAAATCTTTTACTGAATTTTAAACCTACAGAAAACGTTTCTATCGGACTTCAAAACAAATATGTTGGATCGCAATTTTTAGACAATACTGAAAATGCAGCGTTGGAAATTCAAGGATATTTCCTTTCCGATTTTAATGCTCAGTATGCTTTAAAATTCAACAAAATGGATGTAGATCTTAAATTTTTACTGAACAATATTTTCGATAAAAAATATGTAAATAATGGATTTGTGTACGATGGTTCGCCGTATTATTATGCGCAAGCCGGAACGAATTTTATGTTTGGTATCAGTTTAAAATTTAAGTAAAAACACATTCCACAGTCGGCTTAATTTTACAATAAAAAAGAAAAGAACTAAATTTGCCGACAATATGAATATTCCACAACATATTCTTGCTTTCTTGAAAATGTACCACAAGGCAGAAATTTCTGGTTTTGGTACATTTTCATTGAAAAATACTACCGCTGCCATAAGCGAAGATGGTAAAATTTTGCCGCCAGCACAACAAGTTGATTTTGAAGCTGATTTTGAGATTATCAACAAAGAATTTTCAAAATATCTTTCCAAAGCGGAAAACATTTCTGAAAACGATGTAGAAGGAGCACTTCTTCAAACCACCGAACATTGGAAAAACAAACTGAAGGCGAATCAGCAAGTTGAAATTCCTGAAATTGGAACCATTACGAACAGCGAAAACGGACTTCAATTTAGTGGTGAACGATTAGAAGATGTTTCTCCTGATTTTTACGGATTAGAAGAAATTTCGCTCGCCGAAATTAAAGAAAGTAAAAGCGAAAGTCCAATAACAGATTCTTCGGAGCCAAACGCGAGCGATTACCAATTCAACAAATCTATACTTTGGATTTTTCTTGTGTTCGTTCCATTTCTGGGATTACTCTATTTTGGGATTACCCAGCAAGAGTTACTTTTCGGAAAAAAATCATTCAATGAAGTTTCAATTAAAACATCAACCAGAAGAATTGTAAAAGATTCTGCAAAAATTGATTCTTCAAAAATTAATAAAAAAGATTCATTACAAAATGACTCTCTCAAAGGGGGAATTACGCCCTTAAATACAAATGCTTCCAACCAAAAATGGAGCAACAAAAATCATCATACAAGTAAAAAATGGAAATCAAAAAAGCGTCCGAATCATTAACCATTATGACCAACATCGTTCTCCCGAACGAAACCAATTCTTTAGGAAACCTTTTTGGTGGAGAGCTTTTGGCGAAAATGGATCGTTGCGCTTCCATTTCCGCATCGCGACATTCTGAAAGACGTGTGGTAACCGTGTCTGTAAACCATGTTTCCTTTAAAGTTCCTATTCCAGAAGGAGGCGTAGTTGTTTTAGAATCCAAAGTATCGCGTGCATTTTCCACATCGATGGAAGTATATGTGGATGTCTGGTTAGATGATCCAATTACGGGCAAAAAAATCCACACCAACGAAGGCATTTATACTTTTGTTGCTGTTGATGCCAATAACAAACCGCTTCCCGTTCCGCAAATGCAACCCGAAACCGAAGAAGAAACCCACAGGTTTGAAGCGGCAATGCGCAGAAAAGAACTTTCCTTAATTCTTTCTGGAAGAATGAAGCCTCAAGAATCCACAGAACTAAAAAAATTGTTCTGTACGCATCCAGATTAACCGAACTACAAAAATTGAATTCCATTTTCGTTATGAAAATTCTACAACTCGATCAAAATCATCCATTAATTTCCGAGCAATTAACGGCAAAAGGTTTTACTGTAGAGGAAGATCATCATTCCTCGTACAACGAAGTTTTAAACAAAATTCAAGATTATGATGGAATTATCATTCGAAGCCGAATTCCTTTAGACCAAAATTTCCTTGAACACGCATCGCATCTTCAATTTATCGCAAGAGTTGGTGCAGGAATGGAAAACATTGATGGAGAAACGGCTGATCGTTTAGGAATTTACTTGATCAGTTCTCCAGAAGGAAATCGCGATTCTGTAGCAGAACACGTTGTAGGAATGCTTCTTATTTTAATGAATCGCTTGTTTATTGCGTCTCAAGAAGTGAAGAACGGAATTTGGAAACGAGAAGAAAATCGCGGCGATGAATTGTTAGGCAAAACGTTCGGAATTATCGGGTATGGCAACATGGGGAAAGCCGTAGCTAAAAGACTTTCAGGGTTTGGTTGCGAAGTAATTTTTCACGATATCCTTCCGAATCTATCCGATGAATTTGCAACGCAGGTTTCTTTGGAAGAACTTCAAAAACGCTCAGATATTATCAGTCTACATTTGCCGATTACCCCTCAAACGCACAATCTCGTTGACGCTGATTTCATTAATACAATGCAAAAACCTTTTTACTTCGTGAATACCGCTCGGGGAAAAAATGTAAAAACGAAAGATTTAGTTGAAGGAATTCAATCTGGAAAAATTAAAGGCGCTGCTTTGGATGTTTTAGAATATGAAAAGTCCAGCTTTGAAAATATCGACAACACCAACAAGGATCTGGAATTTTTATTAGCTTCTGAACGCGTTATTGTTACCCCACATATTGCGGGTTGGACGGTGCAAAGTAAAGAAAAGTTAGCCCAATTTATCGTCGATAAAATTCTGTTAAAGTATTCTTAATATTGCTGTATTAGCAGGCGTTTTCGTATTCATTTTGCTAAATTGCCCTCGTTATTTGATAAAATGAAGAGACTATTTCCTGTAATGCTGTTCAGCATTTTTCTATTGCTTTTTTCTTGTAAAAAAGAAGGTTCCCAGACTAAAAATGAAGACGACAAAAACACACTTCCCAATTACGGTAATGTAGATTTAAAAGAAGTTTTTACAAAAGCCGACAATACAGTTCCTAACGAAAAACAAGTAAAAGAATATTTACAGCAGTATTACCAAAACATTTGGGAACGTGGCGATTTAAGTGGTGGAATTATTGTAGCTAAAGGCGACAACATTCTTTTAGAAGAATACCGAGGTTTTGCGCAAGAAAACAATCAACAAGCCATCAATAAAAACACGCCAGTTCATGTTGCTTCGGTATCGAAAACGTTAACAACAATGGCGGTGTTAAAGCTGGTGGAAGCGGGATTAATCAAACTGAACGATCCACTCAACACCTTTTTTCCCAATTTCCCATATCCGCAGGTTCAAGTACAGCATCTTCTTAGTCAAAGAAGTGGACTTCCCAAATATGAACATTTCATTGAGAAAATTTCTCCACAGCCGCCTGAAATGAGCAAAAAATTCCTCACCAATCAGGATATTCTCAATATGCTGATTAAATACAAGCCGGAACTTGCTCGCGAAACAAATACGGGATTTATGTATTGCAACACCAATTTTGCTTTATTGGCATTAATCGTAGAAAAAGTAACAAAAACACCTTTTCCAGAGGCAATGCAAAAAATAGTATTCAAGCCTTTGAAAATGAAAAATAGCTATATTTTTCAAGAAAGCGACACCCTTACAGCAGCTAAATCTTTTTATTACGGAAGAAATCGTTTGTATCCATACGATCGTTTAGATTTAATTTACGGAGACAAAAATGTATACACCACACCGCGTGACTTATTGAATTTTTCAACAGCAATGTTCTCGAAAGATTTCCTTAAACCTGAGCTAATGAAGTTGGTTTTTACGCCCCACAGCAACGAGAAACCAGGAGTCAATAATTATGGTTTTGGATTTAGAATGAAAATATTCGATAACGGAGAAAAACTTACCTATCATAATGGTTGGTGGCATGGTACTAACTCTGTTTTTGCACACTTACTAAAATCAAAAGTTACCATTATTGCGATAGGAAATAAATATTCCAACCGCGTATATTCCGCACTCGCACTTTCAGGATTATTTGAAGATTTCCCTTATGAAACCCAAAAATTAAATAAGGAAATGAATCAATCCGGAGCCGCTAAAAACGAATCTGCTGATAGTTTAGGAGAATAATTTTGCTACATTTGTAAAGGTTTCTCGAAAACTTTTTCATCTAAAAAACAGTTATTCCCGACACCCTTTAAAACCTCAGATTATTGTCTTCATGAAGAATTTTGCAATACTTCTTCTGGCTTCGCTAATGATGCTCTCTTGTGCCAGAGTAGGATCGCCAGTGGGCGGAAAGAAAGATTCCTTAGCACCGGTAATGATTGGTTCTAACCTCGATTCTCCCAACATCAATGTTTCCCGAAATTTGAAAGAACTTCGCCTCGATTTTGATGAATATATTGTTTTGGATAATGTTTCGAAGAATTTGATTATTTCTCCTCCCATCAAAAAAATTAAAAAAATTCTACCTTCACAATTGGCCAATAAATATATATTGATTCAATGGGAAGATACGCTTCAAGCCAATACTACTTATAGTTTCAATTTTGGCAATGCGATAAAAGATAATAATGAGGGAAATATCCTGCCCTACTACAATTTTGCATTTTCTACTGGAGATAAAATCGACGATTTATATGTAAGTGGTGAAGCGAGAGATGCCCTGAAACCCAACTTTGGAAATGTTGCTTCCACAGCGAAAGTGAGTGGAAACGACGAGAAGAAGTTAGTTGTAGGGTTATACAAAGATTCAGATTCTATTAAATACAACGAAAAACCATACTACATTACGATGGCCGATAGTGATGGCTATTACGAAATCAACTACGTTTCTCAAGGAGCCTACCGTTTAGTGGCTTTTAATGATGCGAATGGCAACTCTGTTTTTGATACAGGAAAAGAAGAAGTAGCTTTTTTTAAAGATCCTTTGGTTTTGGATAGCACGAGTATTTCTGGTAAAAACATCTCAGTTTATCCTTCTAAAACAAATTTTAAATATGTAGAAACTAAAGAAAATCCTGGAGGAGTTTTGATGCTTTTCGAAGGCAATCCCGATCAAGTTACAATACGTTCGGTTAATGAAAACCTTAAAGACATCAAAGTTACACATCGGCCTAAATCCGATTCTGCGTATGTTTGGTTTGATGCCAAAGCAAATACAATTGGAATTGAAAAAAGCGAGAATCTAAAATTCAGCTACGACACTGGATTAAAGCAAGATACCGTTTCTGTGTTTTATCGAATGAACGAAAAAAACACAATGGAACTCACCAATACCAAAGGAAATTTGCTCCCGCCAAAAAGCAGCTTTGAACTGACTTCAAACTATGCGCTGGAAAGTCTACAACCCGAAAAATGGACGTTAGAGAGTGATAGTATTTCGCAACCTTTTACTGCAAAAATTGCCGAAAATAATCCTTTTAAAATTGTTATTGATTCAGATTTTAAAGAAGGAAAAAAATATTCACTCACCATTCCGAAAGAAACCGCACGCTCATTTTTCGACAAAAATGCAGTTTCCAAACGCTTTGATTTTGAAGCTGATAAATCAGAAAATTACGGTAGTTTAGCATTTAAACTTTCAAATGTACCAAACCATCATTTTTGGATTCAATTACTCGGTTCGCGTGATGAGGTTGTTTATTCAAAATATACTAAGAATACGGATATTAAATTCCCTATTGTAAAACCGGATACGTACACTGTTCGAATTTTGATGGATAATAACGAAAACGGCTTTTGGGATCCTGCCGATTTCAGCAACGGAATTTTTGCTGAAGAAGTATATTATTTCAATAAAAAAGTTTCGGCAAGGCCGCTTTGGGAAGTCGTCGAGAACTGGTCGGTTCAAGCGGAAAAAACGCCATCAATTAATTCCGTTCCAGAAGTAGAATCTCCCAATATTTCTACGGAAAACAATGTTTCATCTACAGAAGAGAAAACGAATTAAAATGCTGAAAAAAATTTTATATTGGTTTTTAATCATCTTTGCTTTAATTCAGTTTATTCCTGTAGACAGAACCAATCTTCCTGTAAAGAAAAGCCAGAATTTTGTAGATATTTTCAATGCGCCAACTGAAGTTCAGGTACTTTTAAAAAATACGTGTTACGACTGCCATTCCAACGAAACCATTTATCCGGATTATGCGTATGTTGCTCCGATTTCTTGGTCGATTAAAAATCACATCAATGAAGGTCGGGAACATTTGAATTTTTCAATTTGGTCAACATACAACAAAGAGTTAAAAAAAGGAATGTTGGAAAATACAATTGCAGATTTGGAGCAGAACAGAATGCCGATCAACGGTTATACTGCTCAACATCCTGAAGCACGTTTACAAGCTTCGGAAAAGCAAACCTTAATTGAGTATTTCAAAGGAATTCTTCAATCCGGAAATTATTAATTGACAAAAGAAAATCGGCGAAATTATAAGTTCCGCCGATTGTTTTAGTATGATGATATTGTCTAATTAATCACTTCAAATCTTGCATATTCTGCAATTTTCTTAGGAAGTCGAATTCCTTCTTCCGTTTGATTATTTTCTAACAATGCTGCCATAATTCTTGGCAATGCCATTGCAGAACCATTTAAGGTGTGTACCAATTGTGCTTTACCTTCTCCACCTTTATAACGGCATTTCAATCGGTTAGCTTGGAAATTTTCAAAGTTGGAAACAGAAGAAACTTCTAACCATTTTTCTTGTGCAGCACTCCACACTTCAAAATCGTATGTTAATGCAGATGTAAAGCCCATATCGCCGCCACATAATCGTAAAATACGGAACGGCAGTTCAAGGTCGGTAAGAATTCCTTTTACGTGGTTTACCATTTCATCTAAAGCAGCATAAGAGTTTTCTGGTTTTTCAATTCTTACAATTTCCACTTTTTCGAATTGATGCAAACGGTTAAGACCGCGAACATGCGCTCCATAACTTCCTGCCTCTCTTCTGTAGCATTGGGAGAATGCCGTGTTTTTCACCGGCAGTTCTTTTTCATCAAGAATTACATCACGATAAATATTGGTTACAGGAACTTCCGCTGTTGGAATAAGGTACAAATCGTCTTCTGAAATGTAATACATTTGCCCTTCTTTATCAGGAAGCTGACCGGTTCCGTATCCAGAAGCTTCGTTCACCACATGTGGCGGATTTACTTCTAAATAACCTGCATCCGTATTGGTATCTAGAAAAAACTGCACTAAAGCACGCTGCAAACGCGCACCTTTGCCTAAATACACCGGAAAACCTGCTCCAGCAATTTTAACACCCAATTCAAAATCAATTAAATTGTATTTTTTCGCCAATTCCCAATGCGGAATAGCGCCTTCACCTAATCCTGAAACTTCAACCGATTGATACACAATTTCGTTATCTTCAGCGGAAACACCGGCTTTTACCAACTGGTTTGGGATGTTGGGTAGTAAATAAAGCGTTTGTGTTAATGCATCTTCAACCTCTCTTAATTCTTGCTGAAGTTTTTGCGAGTTTTCTTTGTATTCTGCAGTTTTGGATTTTGCGGTTTCGGCTTCATCTTTTTTACCTTCCTTCATCAACATTCCAATTTCTTTCGAAATGCGATTCATTTGAGCAAGATTTTCATCGAGTTCAAATTGAAGCTTTTTTCTTTTTTCATCCAGATCAATGGCTTGATCTACCAATTCGGGTTGTGCGAAATTTCTTTTCTTTAAACCCTCCAAAACACGTGCTTTTTCTTCACGCAAAAATTGAACTTGTAACATATATTTTGTTGAATGTTTGAGTTACAAAATGAAAATCCTTTCTGAAATTCCAATTTATTTTTTTTAGAAAGAAAGATGTCTTTTGTAAAATTTTGTCAAATTTAATGATTATTTTGTGACTTTTATGATGTTGCTTTGCCCTTCTGTTTTGGTAAAAACCAACGACTTATTGTACCATGCATTTTGTAGTTGAAAAATACTTGCATTCGAACGGTAATTCAAAATTAAGGTATCGCTAAAAGAAGATGTATTTTCATCATCCAGCTTTTTGGTAATTTGCAATGCTATTTTTGATTGGTAAATTTTATTATCGGAATCTGAAGAATCCACCAAAACACGCGTTGCTCCCGCTACATAATCGATATATCGCAAGGAATCTGCATCATAAGCATACGAAAAACTTACCGGAGCGCTGTCGGTTAAACCATATTCATCATTTAGAACAATGGTGGAATAATACGGTATATTATTCGAATTCAGCAAGTCGATGCCTGCAGAATCGATGTATAAATTCAGAACCTGATCAATCTGTTGCCCATCCGGATCATCGCTACGACAACTTGCCACTGCGAAAAGCACAAACATTGAACAGAAGAAAATATTTTTCATAACACAAAGATAGTTAATTCAGCTTTTGAACATACCGAAGAAACACAATCATTGAGAGAAAACCTGTAAAAATTAACGTTCCCGACATTGCTGTCGCCATTCCCATAATTCCATATTTTGGAACCAAAACCGCTGCTAAAAGTGGTAATAAAACTAAAGCAAGTGCAGAAACAATTGTATTGGCTTTCATTTTACCAACTGCTGACAACATGTTTCCGTATAAATTCCGAAAAAGGATATTCATACAAAAAACACCTAAAAGAATGGCAAAAAGAAAGGCGTTATCAAGATATTTCTCACCAAAGAACAGCTTCAAAATGGTGTCGCGAAATAAGAATCCCGACAAAAATATAAGACCGCTAACCGGTATAAAAATTTTGTAATAATTTTTAATGTAATTCAAAAGATAGCTTTTATCGCGATAATTTTGTGCAATCAAAGGAAAATCACTTTGCAAAAATGTTAGCGCCAAAAACGTAATATTTGCAGGAAGCAACATCCCAACTTTATAATGCGCTACGGCAGTTTCATTCATCATAAATCCTAATAATAAAATATCCAACGAAAATAAAGTATCCGAAAGGCAAGCTGTTCCTGCAGCGTGATAAGCGTAACTCCACACTTCTTTCTTCGAAAATAAAAACTGTTTTGGAAAAGTATGGAAATGGTATTTTTTCATCCAGAAGAGAGACAAATACGGAGTTAATGCGATTGCGACAATATACCCAGTCCATCCCCAAAAATAGGTCGCTACAAAAAGTAATACCAAGCCAATGATATTTACAAAATTGCTATTGTTGGCAAAACCTCGATTATCTCCTTCCATACGAAGTTCTGCCTGAATATGATTGAAGAAAAACATCCCCAAAAGTCGAATTGAGAACGCAAGAAAAATCCAAAAAATATGCTGGAAAGAGTCGATGTAAAAAACGCTTACTCCCAAAAAAACAAGAGTAAGAATGATTTGATAGTAAAAACCCTTTCTAAAAAGGTAACCAGAAAGCTCATTTTTTTGTTCACTTTCTGTAGTTACAGAACCAAAACGCAACACACTTTGAATGCTGCCAAAACCACTAAAAGGTGCAAAAATTGCAAAAACCGAAGCAACGATACTCAACTTTCCAAAATCGCTTTCAGGAAGTAACCGAATAATAAAAATTGAACTGAGAAAAGCGCAAATTTTAGCCACCAACAAGGCACCGAAAACATGATGACCTTTGTTTTGGAAAAAACTTCGTAGAAATAGCGAAAGACTTTTCATTTAAAAATAAAGTTTGAAAATCGCCAAAACGTTTATTGCTTGTACTTTTTTATTAAAATCAACATTGGAGAACAGCTGAATCATTTCCGATTTTAAGTCTGGGTAAGCATCTAATCGATTAATATTTTCTTCAAAATAGTGTTGGTAATAATGCTGTATATCGGGATTGCGATCAAAATAATATTGATAGGGATACATGCTGGATTTCTGTGGGGTTTTCAAAATCCACTCATTGGTTTTTATAAAAATGCGCTTTACCAGTTGATCCCCAAAAAAGGTTTTCCACACTGCATTCGGTCGCATTAAAGTTCGTTCCCAACGATATTTTGTAGCTTCTGGACAGTATTTTGAAATCCATTCGATATAAAAACGATGATTGAATTTCCAGCTTTCTGAAAGCGAAATTGCCAACTTGAGAAAATCTTTTCCCATAAAAGGCGAGGTTTGATACGCTTTTTGCTGAAAAACGTGCGCACCAAAAAGCACTTTATTGTACGCGAGATTTCGAATTAAAAAAGATTCTTCAGTTTCGTAATTTTGTACTGTTTTCTGAAAGGTTTGTTCAACTTTAGAAAAAAAATCAGCGTTGTACATCAACTTGAATGTGGAAGGAAGATTTCGTTTTGGCTGCGAATTAAATCCGCCTAAAATTCCGTCGCCAATTTGCCCGCTGTGAAAAATTTTAAAATTTTCGTATTTCAAATGATCCATTGCGTGTTGCACATGAATTCCACCGGTGTAAAAAACCAAACCTTCAGAGAGTTCAGTTAGTTGATCAATCTTTTTCAAAAACGATCCACCGTCCAAAGGGATAAATTCGTAATGAATGTTATAATCTCCAGCGATTTTTCGAGAAATGGTTTCATCGAAATAACCAGACTGCGAAAAACAAAGCGCATTATCGGGTTTAAAACCATTTTTCATGGCATACATCATGGCCACTCTGCTATCCAAACCACCGCTCAAAAGCGCTAAATGATGACTTTGATATTCATCATCTTTAGAATATTCCATTGTGATTGCTTCTGAAAAAATTTCATCTGCCCTTTGAAAGGCCTTCTCTTTTGATCCACCGAAATACGGTTCATTAAAAGTGGAAAAATATTCAGATTCTTGAAACTGATTGTTCGAAATATCGACTGTGAGAAAATGCCCATCAAGAATTTTATATACATCGGAAATGATGGTGTAATTTTGAAGCAAACCATTAAAACAGAGCAGCTGATAAATACCATCGATATTGGGTTTTGCACTAATACCATGCATTTTTACTGTTTGGGAAAAGCGAACCAAATTTGAATCAGCGAAAAACTTCCCATCAAAATTTCCATAAAAAATTCTTTGTGTAGAAGTTGGATTGGTGAACAACATACATTTTTGGGTACTTTTATTCAAAATAATTCCCCGAAATTCACCTTCAAAAAGAGTAATTATATTTTCTTTTTTTTGTCGATACAATTCGAGGGCAAGCGTTTGAAAGTCGGCCAAAGCATAGCTTTGCAATAACGCTTTCTTATTCAGTAAAACCCCTTCAAAAATAATTTTTACTTCATCATTTTCTACCTCAAAACTATCATATCCTTTTGTTAAAAATGTATCAATTTGAATTTTTTTTTCGGAAATATAAACTGAAAAGCCCGATTGCATAAGCAAATAATTAATTTGAGTAAAGGTAAAGATTTTTAAAAATGTATCTTTTCTTTTTTTGCTAAAACCTTTTGATATTCTTCATCGAATTTTTCGGCAATTTTTCTTTTAGAATAATGGTCTGCAACGTATGTATGAAGTACTGATGAAGCGGCAAATCGATGGTATTGGAGAATCATTTCTTTCATGGCATCGTACAGTTCATTTTGATTTCCATTGATGATGATTCCACAATTCAGATTTTTTAATTCGGTGGCGATGCCAACATTTGTAGAAATAATGGGTGTGCCTGAACTCAAGGATTCCAACAAAACGCAAGAGAAAGTTTCATATTTAGAAAAGAGCACAAAACATTGACTTTTCGCCATTTTCGAAGCCACTTCTTGTATGGAAATCTCTCCAAACGTACGGATATACGATTGTGCATTCAATTCTTGAACTTTTTGGTTGAGAATTTCTACATCACCATCGCCACCAATCTCAAGTTCAACATCTGGAAATTCCTCGTGAATTTTAGCAATTGCTTCAATAATGCTTTCAGGATTTTTTAATGCTGATAAGTTCGAAATATGAAGAAATTGAAAGTGATGATTTGCTTTTCCTTGAGGAACAAAAATGCATGTATCCACTACATTTCCCACTACTTTGTAAAGATTACCAATTTTCAATGATTGTAAATCTTCTTTCAATTGCGCACTTACAGGAAAAATCACTTTAGCAAAATGGGCAATACATCTTGCTGTTATAAGAGCAATTTTAGAAAGCTTTGGCTGATTCACCTTTAAGAAACCAGACCAATGCTCGGAAATTACAAATGGAATCTGATACCGAACGTTGAGCCACACAGCGAAAAGCATATTGTTTTGAAGAATATTCCCATGGACTAAATCTGGCTTGTGAAGTCTAACAAATCCCTTTTGGTACGCTATACTTCTACGAATAAAATTGAGCATTGGATTATTCAATTGTTTGTAGTAAACAATTAACGTTCGAATACCGCTAACCAATTGATCATCAAAAATATAGTTTTGCTTTTGCTTAGAATCGCCAATGGCGTGGAGGATTTCTACGTCGTGCAACAAAGCAACAGCTTCCGCATGTCTACGAACAAAATTTCCGTTTGTAGTTTCCAATTTATTGGGAAACCAAGAGGAGATGAATAAAATTTTGTTACGCATTTTGCTGATTTGATCTTCACAAAAATACATTTTTAAAACAAAAAAACTCTTCCACAATGTGAAAGAGTAGATCATTAAAAGTATGTTGCTATTTAATTAACATAGATTCCCGCCCAACTTCTTTTCAAAGGTAATAGAAAATCGGAAAGAAAATTAACGTACGTGTTTTTTGAAAAATCGAACACCTCAATATCCTGAGAGATTTCGCCATTCTTCAAGCCATTTCTAAAGTCGGATAATGGAACTGTTTTAATTTCATTATTCTCTACAAATGTGGCTTTCATTCGATCAAAAAAACCAAGATTAAATTCTTTTTCTAACTCACGCATTACGCCCGTAAGCGCATCGATAGAACATCCAGATGCTACTTCCTTCTCTTCATCAACCACCACAATCACGAATTGATTTTTTTCAATTTTAAAAGATGACGACAATGGTTTTCCGTGTGCAGCCCAAGTTGCTAAAAAATCGAACAATTTTTCGGAAATCGTCTTAGATTCTTTGGCGGTAAATGCTCGAGATGCGGGGTATATAATAACACGATAATCATTAGTTTCAATGATTTCTGATTCTTGAATTTTCATTTTTTCTGAAGTTTTAAATTATAAACGCCCAAGATTAAAAAACAAAGGCTACTTAAGAGTCTCCAAATATTTGAGCGATCGATTTGAAAATTATTTTCGAACAAATTTCCGAAAATCAATACTATTGCCAAAACAATAATGATATAATTACTGTATTTCTTCATAATTACTGTATTTCTTCATAATTACAGATCTTCTGCTTCTGCTAAGAGTTCTGCAATATCTTTAACTGCCACTTCACCTTCTTTATTAAAGTGCTTCACACCATCTGTAATCATCGTATTACAAAACGGACAACCAGTAGCAATAACTGCAGGTTTCTTTTGCAAAGCTTCTTCTGTTCTCTCAATATTAATGTCTTTATTGCCCTTTTCTGGCTCTTTAAACATTTGCGCTCCACCTGCTCCACAACATAAACCATTGGTTTTGCAACGTTTCATTTCAACCAACTCAGCATCAAGTTTTTGAAGAAGATCACGTTGCGCTTCATATTCATTATTACCACGACCTAAATAACAAGGATCGTGAAAAGTGATTTTTTTTCCTTCGAATTTACCGCCTTCTATTTTCAAACGCCCTTCTGTCATCAATTGTTTTAGAAATTGCGTATGATGCAACACTTCGTAATTGCCTCCTAAACCAGGATATTCGTTTTTTAAAGTATTGAAACAATGTGGACAAGCAGTCACAATTTTTTTTACTTCGTAAGCGTTTAAAATTTCGATATTCGTAAGGGCCATCATTTGAAAGACAAACTCGTTCCCTGCTCTTTTTGCTGGATCTCCTGTACATGATTCTTCCTGACCAAGAACCGCAAATTCAACGCCTATTTTATTTAGAATTTTGCAAAAGGCACGGGTAATTTTTTTCGCACGGTCATCGAAACTTCCTGCACAACCTACCCAAAAAAGTACTTCGGGTGATTTTCCTTCTGCGGCATATTCCGCCATTGTTTTTATCGTAAAATCCATAGTTAATATGTTCCAGTTTACTGCCGTGTTGACGCAAGAAATGCAAACTTCAGTTTGATGATCAAAAAAAGGGAAATTTCAGTTTAAACTTGCTTTTAATCTGTTGCCCAATTTAAACGATCGGCTTGATTATACTGCCAAGGTGCTGCATTGTTCTCAATATTCGTCATCATCAAGTTCCATTCTTGAGGTGCTGAAGATTCTTCCATTATCATAAATCTTCGAAGATCCATAATAATCGAAAGAGGGTTAATAAGCACAGGACATGCCTCCACACAAGCGTTACAAGTGGTACAAGCACGCAATTCTTCTCTTTCAATATGATTATCTAAAAGCTTTTTACCATCATCAACAAAGCTTCCATTTTTATTAATGTTTTTAGCGACTTCTTCAATACGATCTCTCGTATCCATCATAATTTTTCTGGGTGAAAGTTTTTTCCCTGTGATATTGGCGGGACAAACAGAAGTACATCGGCCACACTCTGTGCAGGTATACGCATTCAATAATTGTACGCGATCAAGATCAAAAATATCATTTGCTCCAAATTTCTCTGGAACCGCATTGGGATCAACTTCTGGTGCTGCAGCGTAAGGATCTGCGTTGGGATCCATCATCAACTTAATTTCCTTGGTTACGGAATCAAGATTTTTAAATTCACCTTTCGGTTCTAAATTCGCAAACCAAGTATTTGGAAATGCCAATAGTATGTGTAAATGTTTTGAATAGTAGAGGTAATTCATAAAAAACAAAACCCCTAAAATGTGGAACCACCATGCGAAACGTTCAACGCCAAATAGAAATCCATCGCTAAAATTAAACCAATCAAGAAAATGGACCAATGAGATTTCACTTACCGGAAAGTAACCTGCTGCGTGAAAAACCCCTCTTTGCTGAAGAATAAAATCCGAAGAATTCATTAAAAAGAAAGCCGACATTAAGCAGAACTCAATTACCAAAATCCAATTCGCATCATCTTTTGGCCATCCGAAAAGTTCTTTCATGTTTAACCGTTTCAAATGGATGATATTTCTTCTAATAAAAAATACGACTACAGCGATTATTACAAGTAAAGCTAGTATTTCTAAGGTTGCGGTGAATGCGCTGTAGAGTGTTGCTCCAAGGATGCTTTGCAAGAATCGGTGTGTTCCGAATATACCATCAACGATAATTTCAATCAGTTCCAAATTGATGATTACGAAACCTACATAAACAAAAATATGCATAATCCCAGCAACGGGGCGTTTTACCATTTTGCTTTGGCCTAAAGCAACCTCAGCCATAGTTTTCCAGCGTTCTGCTTTATGATCCGTACGATCGATCGCTTTGCCCAACATAATATTGCGATAGATTTCTTTCATGCTTTTGGCAAAGAGTCCGAAACCTATGACAAGACAAATAAAGAACAAGACGTTATCGATATACTGCATATTTTAAAAAGGTTTTAATCTTTGGAATTCTTCCCGAAAACGGAGAAATTCACATATCGTTTAGGATTTGCTTTTAAATCTTCCACCAAAGAATTCATACTGCTTGCTGTTTGGTTTAGATTTTTATAAAGTTCATCATCTTTGGTTAATTTCCCAAGACTTCCTTCACCATTTTGTATGCCTACAATAATTTTATTCAAGTTATCCGTAGTTGCGCTTAAGCGATCTATTGTGGAATTTAATTTATTAACATCAATATTTTCAGCAACTTTTCCGTACTTATCAATTGCAGATTTAGCGCTTTCCGTAGCAAGGTTCGCATTTTCTAAAACCTTTTGAATTCTTGGATCATTGCTTGCCAAAAGTTGATTGGTTTGCTTCGATGTGCTTTCAAAAGATGCTACCGTTGAATTTAGATTTCGAAGTAAAGAAGCAATTTCCGCACGATTACGATCATCTAAAATTTTATTGGCATTGTTGGTTAAGGAATCTACTCTCTTCAAGACTTCTTGCAATTGATCTTTTACCGGACCAACTTGAGAGGAAAGATTATTCATCATTGAGAGTTGAAAGCTACTTGCCAAGGTATCGCCATCTTTCGCAAAAGGCTCCCCATATGCCAAGTTGATGCGCATCTCTTTACCAGACATTAAACCAGGTTCGAAAACCTCAAGTGTTGATTTTTTTGAAAATTCGTAATTATCGGCCACCAAAACTTTAACAACGAAATGCAGTTTACCCGCTTTATCGCGAATGGGTGAAATTGCATCTACCTGACCAACTTTTAACCCATTAATAGAAACGGGACTTGAAGGTTCTAAACCTTCCACATTATCGAATTCTGCGTAATATTCATTATCGGTGGAAAAAACATTTTTCCCTTTCATAAATTGGAATAAAAACACAAATCCTACTATTGCCACAACTGCTATCAGTCCGGCTTTTATTTCTTTCGAATACTTCACTCTATATTATTTTATGGTAACAAATATACTTAATTTATCTTCTACGGAATTCAAAACGTTTGCCACAGATGAAAAAAAGCGACATTTCTGTCGCTTTTATATGAATTACAAATAAGGTTTTTATTGTTGTTGACCTTTATTGTACACTTCGTTTCGATAATCTTTAATATCTGCATTATCCTGCAAACTCTTCATCAACATTTGTCCGAACATTTGCGAATTTTGTTGCGTCATCGACTGCATAATTGCTTTAAGTTCGCCAGGTTGTTTGTTGGTTGCCACAGATTTTCTTTGTACAATGAAAACCCCAGTGTTTCCTTCAACAGGATTCGAAATTTTATTGTTCGCTACTCCAAAAGCAGCACCTGCAACTTTTGGCTCCATTGCACCAGCAATCATTGGACTCAGCAAATTAATTTGAGAATTTTGTTTTTGAGTCGCAAAAAGTTTCGCTACTTGATCTAATGAAGTTGCTTTTGCAGCAGTAATTTTATCTGCTATTTTTTTAGCAAGTAATTCATTTTTCACGATTGGCTCAACTTGATCTCTTACACTTTCTGGATCTGCAAGACCTGCATCTTGAATTCCGTTTACGATGGCTACAATTTTATCACCCGTTCCATCAACCGTAAAAATTTCAGTATCTCCTTTTTTTCTTCCTTTTTCGAATGCCCAAGCAATTACATCTCCATCTTTATCAGTTCCTACTCCTGGAATCTTACCTTGGAAGCGTGTAAGCGATTTTGGATTGGTAAAGTTATAATTGTTTTTCTTAGCAAGGTTAGAGAAATCATTGAACGATTTACCTTGAACTTGTTGGATAAATTTCGTTGCTTTGGTATACACCTCATTTTCTGTTTTATCCGAAGCTTTAATTGCTTTTACCAAGTTGGCAACTTTGTAGCTCATTGCTCCAGATTTTTTATCTTCAATATTAATGATGTGGTAACCAAATTGAGTTTCAACAACACCAGTTGCACCTTTCGCGCCATGATCAACGAACGATTGAAAAGCTGGAACATATTGTGGCTGTGCAGAAGTTGACCATCCTAAAGATCCACCTTGTGCAGCAGAATTGGTATCCGAAGATAGTTTGACAAATTCCGCAAATTTGGAAGGAGTTGCTTTAACAATCGCACCAATGGAATCTGCTAATTTTTTAGCTTGTTCTTTGGTTCTTGTTTCGCCTTGTGCAGCTTGGTTTCCTTTGTAGGTAATTAAGATATGTCTTGCCAATGTGGAATCAGATGGTTTTTTACCTAACAATTTCGACACGACGTAAAAGTTTTGTTCTTTGTAAGGTCCAAATACTTGACCAACAGATGCTGAAGCAACTTTATCCTTAATTTCCGCTGGAAGTTGACTCGCAGGAAAATACGTTGGATTAAAACGCATATCTGAATTGGTTTCAACAAACAAAGAATCATTCGTGGTGTTGATGAAATTTTCACCGTTACTAACATCGCTTCCTTGCGTCATTAATTTAGAAATTTCAGCTTTACTTGCAGCTTCGTCAGCAGCACTCGCACTTGCTGGAAAATACGCAATTCCTAAATTTCTTCCTGCGTCTCTCTTGAAAGTTACAGGGTGCTTTTTAATGTACCCAGCGATATCATCGGTGGTTACTTTTACAGGGTTTTTCTTTTCGAAAGCGGCGTAATCTACTTTAACGAAATCAATATTAGCCAATTGATCTCTTTGCTTAATTAACTCTTCAGCTTCTTTTTTGCTTACGGTAATTCCTGTAGAAATATTTGCAAACACTTGTCTGGCCATCATTCTATATTCAATAGACTTTTTGGTTGCCAACCAGCTGTTGTACTGTTGAATTTGTCCGCTTGCTTTCAAACTTTCAACTTGGTTTTTAAGCTCTTGAACTTTAAAATTCCCTTTTTCATCAAAGAATTGAGGATTTTGCGCAAACATTGGATCGTACTGAATTTGGCTCCAGAAAAAATCATCAGTTAGTTCCAAACCAAGTTTATCAAATTGTTGTTTAATAAGTTTGCTTTGTACCAAAACTTGCCACGCTTGCTCTTCAAGACCATTGGTTGGCTGCCCTTGTTGTTGTGCTTGATTTTGTAGTAAGGTAAGTTGCTCGTTGAACTCTTCTCTGGTAATTTTATCCCCGTTTACTTTTCCAAAAATATCGGGATTTTTACCGAACACTTTATCCAAACTGTCAGGATTTATAAGGAACGCCAGCAAAGCTAACGCAATCATTCCCATTAAAAGCCAAGGACGTTTTCTAATCTCTCCTAAAACTGCCATTGTGTTGTAAGTATTTTAAATTAAAGGTGTTAAAAATCAGTTTGCGAAAATACACATTTTTAGGAAAGCAGAAAAATTTAACCTTTATATTTTACATATAAATACGGATTATTTCGAAATTGCAACATAAACGAAACGTGGCACAAGAATTGGGCATTATCAATCCCTATAATTTTAATGCGTTTCGAACGCTTAATTTCGGAAGTTTCTTCCGTTTTACACCCATAAAAATGACAGTTTGTCACATAAAGATATGATAGAATTTGAAGATTTTAATTTCGGTGATGTTTTGGATGATAATTTCAGTATTGTAACTGAGGAAATCGACCTTTCCGAGAAAGAAAGTGATAAGAAGAACCATAAATCCCAAAAGGAATTCCCTCTTTTGCCCGTTCGCAATATGGTGATGTTTCCAAAAGTGATGATTCCCATTACCGCTGGTCGCGAGCAAAGTAAACTTTTACTTGAAGAAGCGTACAAAAATGGAGCTCAGATTGGAATTATCAGTCAAAAAAACTCGACTATTGAAAACCCTTCTCAAGACGATCTTTTTACCGTAGGAACCATTGCTCGAGTGATTAAAATCATCAAACTTCCCGATGGAAATATTACCGCAATTACGCGTGGTACTGAACGTTTTAAAATTAAAAACGTCATTGAAGAAAACCCCTATTTTAAAGCGCAGATTACCCGATTAAAAGATACACAACCAGCAGATTTAGAACAATTTGAAGCTTTGTTGGAAAACATTAAAGATCTTGCATTGAAAATCATTCAGCTGGATCCCAATATACCAAATGCTGCAAATTTTGCGATTAACAATCTTGGCGACAACGAAGAATTACTGAATTTCATTTGCACCAATGCCAGTTTTCCATCCAATGAAAAACAAGCTTTGTTAGAGGAAAAAAGCATTCAAAAAAGAGCCGAAAAAACATATGAATTTTTATTAGGTAATTTTCGAAAACTTGAATTAAGAAATCAAATTCACCAAAAAACGAATAAAGAGCTCGATAAAAATCAGCGTGAATACTACCTCAATCAGCAAATGCGCACCATTCAAGAAGAGTTGGGTGGCGGACAAGATTCTGATGTTGAAGAACTTTTAGAAAAAGCAAAAACGAAACACTGGAATACCGAAACTGAAGATCATTTTCAAAAAGAGGTGAAGCGTTTACAACGACAAAACCCAAACTCTCCCGATTATAATGTGCAGCGTAACTATTTGGATTTCTTCACCGATTTACCTTGGGAAACCTACACAAAAGATGTTTTCGACCTTAACAAAGTTCAAAAATTAATGGACAAAGAACATTTTGGTTTAGAAGACATCAAAAAAAGAATACTTGAATATATGGCGGTTCTTAAATTAAAAGAAAACATGAAATCGCCAATTATGTGTCTTGTTGGCCCTCCAGGAGTTGGTAAAACATCCTTAGGTAAATCTGTAGCAGATGCTCTTGGCAGAAAATACGTACGCGTTTCCCTTGGTGGATTGCACGATGAAAGTGAAATTCGTGGACACCGTAAAACCTACATTGGTGCGATGGCCGGAAGAATTATTCAAAGCATCAAAAAAGCGGGAACATCCAATCCTGTGATTGTTTTAGATGAGATTGATAAAATTGGACAAGGCATGCACGGAGATCCAAGTTCCGCACTTTTAGAGGTTCTTGATCCCGAACAGAATAGCGCTTTTTACGATAATTATCTCGAATTAGGTTACGATTTATCCAAAGTAATGTTTATCGCTACTGCAAATACACTTTCCACAATTCAATCGCCATTGTTAGACCGAATGGAAATCATTCAAATTGCGGGATACACTTTAGAAGAGAAAATTGAAATTGCAAAACGCCATCTCATTAAAAAACAACAAGAAGAAAATGGCTTAGATTCCAAAGCTTTTAAACTTGGAAATCCGGAATTAAAACATATTATCGAAGCACATACTTCTGAAAGCGGCGTTCGTTCCCTTGAAAAAAGAATTGCATCAATCGCGCGTTGGGTGGCATTACAAAAAGCAATGGAGAAAGAATTTGATGCAAAAATCTCCATCGAAAAAGTAGATGAAATCCTTGGCGTACCAAGACCGAAAAGCTTATCAGAAATCACCTCCGTTCCGGGAGTAGTAACTGGTTTGGCATGGACTTCCGTGGGTGGCGACATTCTTTTTATAGAAAGTATTGTGAGCAACGGAAAAGGTAATCTTACCATGACAGGAAACCTTGGTAACGTAATGAAAGAATCCGCAACAATTGCGTTGGAATATATAAAAGCGAAACATCACGAATTGGGTATTGATGAAGAAACTATTCAAACCAAAAACATCCATGTTCACGTTCCTGAAGGTGCCACTCCAAAAGATGGACCTTCCGCAGGAATTGCAATGTTAACCTCAATGGTTTCTAGCTTTCAAAACAAAAAAGTTAAACCACATTTGGCAATGACGGGCGAAATTACTTTGCGAGGAAAAGTGCTTCCTGTGGGCGGAATTAAAGAAAAACTTTTGGCGGCAACAAGAGCTGGAATTAAAGATGTGATTTTGTGCGAAGCCAATCGTAAAGATGTTGAAGAAATCAATAAAGAATATCTAAAAAAACTTAACATTCACTATGTTAACCGCATGAAAGAAGTGGTAGATTTAGCAATCGAAGATTAATATTCCTTTAAAATTATAAAAATCCTTTCCGTCGCGAAAGGATTTTTATTTACATTTACTTTATGAAAGATTTAAAGCTCCCTTTTTTGGTTAAACTTACATTGGTTCTGATTTCCATTGTTGTAGTGGGCTTTTTGGCGAAAATAGGACAAGTAATTTTAGCACCGATGTTTTTCGCATTTTTAATGGCGCTTCTTTTTGTACCATTTGCGAACTTTTGGGAACGCTACTTCCGATTTTCTCGCTCCATTTCCTCTATTTTTTCTTTTGTGGTTATGGCAGGAATGATGGCAGGAATTATCTACTTTTTTACCGTTCAACTTAGCGATTTCGCACAAGATATTCCTACACTTCAAAAACAATTTACAGAGTCGATTTATCAATTACAATTGTGGATTTCTAAAACATTTAATCTTCGAATCAACGAGCAAACGAAATACGTAAATGATGGATTTGAGAAAATATTAAGTTCATCAGGACAAATTCTTGGCTTCACCTTTTCAATGTTTTCATCCATTGGAGCTTTTGTGGTTTTTAGCGTTTTGTTTTTCATCTTTATCCTGAATTACCGCAGAGGATTGTACACTTTTATTATTTCTGTATTTGATGAAAAACATTCTGCAAAAGTGCGCGAAATCAGCTCAGAAATTCAAAGAATCATCAAACAATACATCGTTGGACTCTTCATTCAAATTATTATTGTAAGCATTCTCACAACCTCTTTGCTAACCATTTTAGGAGTAAAATACGCAATTCTTTTAGGTGTTTTAACAGGATTACTCAATGTAATTCCGTACATCGGAATTATTATTTCTGGTCTTTTAGCTGCGCTAATTTCATATGCAACAGGAGGCGACAAAACGCTTGTTGTGCTATTAGGATATATCGGAATTCACATTCTTGACGCCAATATTGTACTGCCTTTAGTAGTCGGTTCGAAAGTTAAAATAAATGCCTTTTTTACTTTTCTCGGCCTTTTAATCGGAGAATCACTTTGGGGAATTTCAGGAATGTTTTTAAGTATTCCATTTTTGGCCATTATTAAAATTATTTTTGAAAGAATTGATGATCTAAAACCATGGGGAAATCTTTTAGGCGAAACATCAAACAAAAATCCAAAGCGCAGAAAAAAATACAAAATCACCAAAAATATTGTTCTTGAAGAAATGGAATAAAACCATTTTCTTCACCAACGAAATTGCCATTCAAAATCTTTATTTTTTGGAAAATTTCATCTTTTCTAGTTTGAAAAAAATAGAGATTCCTTACTCTCTTTTTGGTCAAATGAAAAAAATCATATCCCCACATTCCTCACCCGAAACTTCCTTAAAAAATCCGTAAATTTGCGACATGATTTTCAATACTTGAAATCAAGATTAGTATTTGTATTCAATGTAATTTTAACCTCTAAATAAATCGTAGATGTTACCAAAAATAAATCCTTTAGAAACCCAAAGTTGGGAAGCCCTTGAAGACCATTTTCTTCAAAATGATTTTGAATTACGCACCCTTTTTCAATACAATCCGAATCGTTTCGACGAATTTTCTGTGAAAAGACCGGATTATTTATTCGACTATTCGAAAAACCTCATCGATTCCAAAACAAAAGAATTGCTATTGCAATTGGCCGAAGAAGCGCAACTGAAAGAAGCGATAGACAAAATGTTTTCTGGTGACAAGATAAACGAAACCGAAGGAAGAGCGGTACTTCATACTGCATTGCGCGATTTTTCGGAAGATCCAATTCTAGTGGATGGCGAAAACATAAAACCTAAAATTAAGGCCGTACTTGAACATATGAAAACCTTTTCTGAAACCATCATTTCAGGAGCGCACAAAGGTTTTTCAGGAAAAGAAATTACCGACGTAGTTAATATCGGGATTGGAGGTTCCGACCTTGGTCCTGTAATGGTTTGTTCAGCTTTAAAACATTTTAAAACAAGGTTAGATGTACATTTTGTTTCCAATGTGGACGGAAATCATATCGCAGAAGTACTGAAAAACCTTAACCCTGAAACTACGCTTTTCATCATTGCTTCAAAAACATTTACCACACAAGAAACAATGACCAACGCCAATTCTGCAAAAGATTGGTTTTTAAAGGCGGGATCACCAGAAGATGTTGCAAAACATTTTGTTGCATTATCGACCAATATTGAAGCCGTAAAAAAATTCGGAATCGCAGAAGAAAACATTTTCGAATTCTGGGATTGGGTTGGTGGAAGATATTCGCTTTGGAGTGCAATCGGCTTAAGCATTGTTTTAGCTGTTGGATATAACAACTTTGAAAGTCTTCTAAAAGGAGCAAACGAAACTGATGTTCATTTTAAAACTGCAGATTTTTCGGAAAACGTTCCCGTACTTATGGCGTTAATCGGCATTTGGTATCGTAATTTTTATGGGGCTGCATCGTACGCAATTCTTCCTTATTCGCAATATTTAGATCGTTTTGCTGCTTATCTTCAACAAGGCGATATGGAAAGTAATGGTAAATCCGTGGACCGAAATGGTGAATTTGTAGAATACGAGACCGGACCAATTATTTGGGGAGAACCTGGAACAAACGGTCAACACGCATTTTATCAACTTATACACCAAGGCACAGAATTAATTCCTGCAGATTTTATTGCTTACGCGAAAAGTTGCAACAAAGTTTCCGACCATCAAGATAAATTGCTCGCAAACTTCTTTGCTCAAACAGAAGCGCTTGCCTTCGGAAAAACAGAAGAAGAAGCCAAAGCGGATATGCAAAAAACAGGAACTTCTGAAGCAGATATTGAGCGATTGGTAAACTTTAAAGTCTTCCAAGGAGATAACCCAACCAATTCTCTTTTAATTAAAGAGTTAACTCCATTTTCTTTAGGCCAATTAATTGCACTTTACGAACATAAAATCTTTGTACAAGGCGTAATATGGGATATTTTTAGTTTTGATCAATTTGGAGTTGAATTAGGAAAAGTGCTCGCAGGAAAAATCCTTCCAGAATTGGAAAATAATGAAGTGGTAAAAACCCACGATTCATCTACCAACGGCTTGATTAATTACTACAAGGAGGAACGGTAAAAAATCTATAAAAATAAAAAGTAAAAATGGCACAAATTCTTGACGGTTTAAGCTTATCCAAGCAAATTAAAAAAGAAATCAAGGAAGAGGTTGAAAAAATCCTCGCACGAAAGAGAAGAGCACCACATTTAGTAGCAATTTTGGTGGGCAACAACGGCGCAAGTAAAGCGTATGTGAACAGCAAAGTGAAAGACTGTGAAGAAGTGGGTTTCAGAAGCTCTTTACTGAAATTTGAAAGCACGGTAAGCGAAGCTGAATTATTGGAAAAAATCGATGAACTGAACAAATCGAAAGAGGTAGACGGTTTTATCGTGCAACTTCCTTTACCCAAGCAAATCGATCAAGAAAAGATTATTATGGCGATTGATCCCCGAAAAGATGTGGATGGTTTTCATCCGGAAAACTTCGGAAAAATGGCACTGGAAATGGATACATTTTTGCCTGCTACACCTTTTGGAATCTTAACACTTTTCGAACGCTATAATATCGAAACCAAAGCAAAACACTGCGTAATTATCGGAAGAAGTCGGATCGTCGGTAAACCAATGAGCATTTTAATGGGCAGAAAAGATTTCCCAGGAAACGCAACCGTTACGTTAACCCATTCTTACACCGAACATATTGAGGAATATACCAAAAATGCAGATATTGTAATCACTGCATTGGGAGATCCTCACTTCCTTAAAGGACATATGATCAAAGATGGCGCAGTAATTATTGATGTAGGAATCACAAGAGTGGATGATGAAAGTAAAAAAGGGTATCATCTCGCTGGAGATGTGGATTTTGAAAGCTGCGCCGAAAAAGCCAGTTGGATTACTCCCGTTCCTGGTGGTGTTGGCCCAATGACCAGAGCAATGCTTATGAAAAATACACTCATCGCCTACAAAACCTCCGTTTACGACGATTAAAATAATGACAAAAAAAGAAGAAGACATACTATTAAAAGAAGGTAAAATGCTCCCGGTAATGGAGCATTTTTACACCATTCAAGGGGAAGGATTTCACACCGGAAAAGCGGCGTACTTTATCCGTTTAGGTGGTTGCGATGTTGGCTGCCATTGGTGCGATGTTAAAGAAAGTTGGGATCCAAAACTTCACCCTTTAATGAATGCAGAAGAAATTGCAGAAACCGCTGCAAAACACTGCAAAACCATCGTGCTTACAGGTGGAGAACCGCTTATGTGGAATCTCGACATCCTCACCAATAAACTAAAGGAGTTGGGTTGTACCATTCACATCGAAACTTCAGGTGCATATCCTTTAAGCGGAACCTTGGATTGGATTACCCTTTCCCCTAAAAAAACAGGTCTTCCAAAAGAAGAAATCTACGCAAAAGCAAACGAACTTAAAGTAATTGTTTTTAATAATCACGATTTTAAATTTGCAGAAGAACAAGCATCGAAAGTAAACGAAAATTGCAGACTTTATCTTCAGAGCGAATGGAGTAAAAGAAATGAAGTGTATACCAAAATTACCGATTATATTTTGCAGCATCCTCAGTGGCAAGCTTCTGTACAAACCCATAAGTATTTGAATATTCCGTAATTTATCTTACATTTACCATTATTCTGATAGGGGCAAATGCAAAGAATCCGATATTCGCGGTATGTAAAATCACTTTTCATCATCTTGGACGTTGTAGTTATTACAGCGGTTTTTATTTATTATTTTCTGCAGAAAAATAATTTCAAGATGGAAAGGGAAACCTTGGAAGATGGCTGGAATCTTATTGCGATTTTGGTGATGTTCTGGATCTTGCTAAGTGGCCGTACAAAACTCTACAGCATACCCCGAAATCTGCCCTACATTCTTTATTTAGAAAGACTTTTGGGGCACATTTTAATCTTTCTTTTGGCCGTAATTTTAATTGCAAAAATCAGTAAAAATACTTTGTTGATTAACAATCGATTTTACATTGCGGGGACTTTATTATTGCTGTTGATTTCGATAAAATCGATTATCTTTTTTATGCTTCGCTACATTCGAACTTTGGGCATAAATCATCGAAATGTAATGTTTCTTTCAGAAAATAATTCTTCTAAAATACTAAGAGAAATTTTCATTCAACGAAAAGATTTTGGTTTTAAGATTTTTGAGTATCCAAACAAAAGCTATAAAATTGAAGAAATTATTCACTTCTGGAAATCCAACGGAATTCACACCCTCTATATTCCCTCTGAATATTCTGAAACAGAAAATGGCTTTGAACACGAACTGTTTACAGAAGCCGAAAAACACAAGGTAAAAATATCCCTGATTCCCAATATTGTTCAAAATAATTTTTTTCAGTACGATTTAAATTATATTGATACCCAACCTATTTTATCGCAAGCCAAATTTCCTCTAGATTTCTTAACGAATTTTTTAATCAAACGTACTTTTGATCTCTTTTTTTCGGCTCTAATTTTGATATTCGTTTGCAGTTGGCTATTTCCTATAATTGCAATTTTAATAAAAATGGGAAGTAAAGGTCCGGTTTTCTTTTTGCAAAAAAGATATGGGTTTCATGATGAAGTCTTTACTTGTTTAAAATTCCGAACCATGTACGTTAACGGTCAGGCAAGCATTAAAACAACAGAAAAAAATGATCCCAGAATTACGCCAATCGGGCGATTTTTAAGAAAAACCAGTCTTGATGAAATGCCACAATTCATCAATGTACTTTTAGGGAGCATGTCGGTTGTTGGTCCACGGCCACACATGTTATTGGTAGATGATTATTACAAGCCAAAAATCTGCAGATATTCTGTACGAAGCTTTGCTAAACCCGGCATAACAGGACTTGCCCAAGTGAATGGATTGCGTGGTGATAGCTGCCAAAACATGGAACTCGAAATGCATAAAAGAATACTTGCCGACACCTATTACGTAAAGAATTGGAGCTTTCTTCTGGATATGGTAATCATTTTTAAAACCATATTTCTGGTGATTAAAGGTGATAAAATGGCCAATTAATTTCTATTTCATAAATAAGTGGTAATTTCGCAACATGCTAAAAAAGTTTTTTACTCACATTGGTAGTTACATCTTCTTGATTGGTGACACCTTAAAACCGCCGCAAAAATCGCGTGTTTTCTTTAAAAACCTTATGCGGGAACTTTACGACTTGGGCGTAAATTCATTTGGTTTAGTTGTATTTACTTCCATATTTGTGGGTGCTGTTGTGGCGATTCAGATGTACAATAACTTTAGTGCATCGAGCTTTCCCATTCCACAACCGTTTGTAGGATATGCTACAAAAGTGGTTCTTGTTTTAGAATTTTCGCCTACCATTATCAGCTTAATTCTTGCTGGTAAAGTTGGATCATATATTGCATCCAGTATCGGAACAATGCGCGTTTCCGAGCAAATCGATGCGCTTGATATTATGGGAGTAAACTCTGCCAATTACTTAATTTTTCCAAAGATAATCGCATGTGTACTTTTTAATCCCTTACTGATTGCTATAAGTATTGTAGTCGGAATTTTTGGAGCTTATCTTGCAGGTGAGTTTACTGGAAATTGGACGCGCGCTGAATTCATCTCTGGAATACAGATGTTTATGCCAAATCTTTTCTACATTTACGCATTTACAAAAACAGCAGTTTTTGCATTTATGATTGCAACAATCCCTTCCTATTTTGGATATTTTGTGAAAGGAGGTTCTTTGGAAGTTGGCCGCGCAAGTACGCAGGCAGTGGTTTGGACGATGGTTTTTATCATCATTTCTGAATTATTAATCACCCAAATGATGTTAAGCTAATGATTGAAGTTAAAAACCTAAAAAAAAGTTTCGATGGTAATGAAATTCTTAAAGGAATTACCACCACTTTCGATACGGGAAAAGTAAATCTAATCATCGGACAAAGTGGTTCCGGGAAAACAGTATTCTTAAAATCGCTTTTAAATGTTTTTGAACCTTCATCAGGAACAATTCTTTTTGATGGCAGAGATATTATGACGATGACGCCTCTAGAAAAACAAAACCTTCGCGCAGAAATTGGAACCGTTTTTCAAGGGAGTGCACTCTTTGACTCGATGACGGTTGCTGAGAATATTTCCTTTCCGTTAGATATGTTCACTAATCAAACTTTTCGACAAAAAAGAAAACGTGTTGTGGAAGTGATGGGAAGAGTTCATCTGGAAAATGCGAGTAGAAAATATCCTTCCGAAATTTCTGGTGGAATGCAAAAAAGAGTTGCCATTGCAAGAGCAATTGTAAATAATCCGAAATATTTATTTTGCGATGAACCCAATTCTGGTTTAGATCCGTATACTTCTAACGTCATCGATGATTTATTGATGGAAATCACGAAGGAGTATAACACCACAACCATCATCAATACCCACGATATGAATTCTGTGATGACGATCGGAGAAAAAATTGTGTATTTGAAAAATGGCGTTAAAGAGTGGGAAGGCAACAAAGATATCCTGATCACCGCTGGCAATAAAAACCTTATTGATTTCGTTTATTCATCAGAGTTGTTTAAAGAACTTCGCGAATACTTGCTAGAAAACAACAAAACCGCATTAGAAAATAATATCACAGATATAACAAAAGAACAATGAAAAAATTAATCACCACCGCTTTCGTTGGAATGTCAGCCCTTGCTTTTTCGCAGATTTCATTTGCAGGTAAAGCGAATTTACTTATTCCTACGAGTTCAGCATCATGGAAAAACCTTAAAACAGCTGCGACGCAAGCATATGAATCCAAAGGCGATAATAGCGCAGGTTTTAATGTAGGTCTTTCATTAAGAGTGGACACGCCGACTGCATTTTTTGTAATGCCAGAAATTTATTATACCAATTTCAAAAATTCAGTTACTGATGAAAATTCTCGCACAGAGCTTGAAGCAAAAACCAGCAGAATTGATGTTCCTGTACTTTTGGGATATAGCGTTTTAGGGAAAACGTTAGGATTATATGCAGGTCCAGTTGCGAGCTTTAATGTGAATGCCGATACAACTTTCGGTGAGTTTACAGAAAAAGCGACCAAAGATTTTACCGTAGGATATCAAATTGGTGCGCAAGCACAAGTGAGCAAAATTATTTTTACAGCACGATATGAAGGTGCTTTCAGTAAAGATGAACGTAACTTTATTGGAACTGTTGCAGGAGATAACTACACCGTTAATTATGATAATCGACCAAGCTTCTTTATTTTAGGACTTGGATATGAGTTTTAATAATAGAATAAAATTCTCGAAAACAAAAAAATCCTCAGTACATTAGTACTGAGGATTTTCTATTTTCTGCTCCTGTTCAAGTTTAAGTCTTTCCAGTTCTGCAGCTTGTTTTTCTAATTCTTGTTTTTCTTTCTGAAGCTGTTTTAGCTCTTTTCTTTTTTGCTCTGCTTTAATTGCAGAACCTTTACTGATGTAGCCCACCATACTTCCAATAATCAATCCAATTCCCACACCGGCCAAAATTCCCATCAAAGTTGTAGGTTCAAATAATTTAATGACCTGAAAATTCGAATTAAAATAGAAAAGCACCGCTGCTAATCCTAATAATATCAAACCAATGAATGTTAAGCTTCTCATACAATTCGTTTTATCCTTCCAAAGTTAAAAAAAACTTACAAAAGGTGGATAACAACATTTTACAGTTTGCCCCCGGCAGCTTTATAATATTCTAATGCTTTTGGCATATTACTCTGGATATCAGCGATTCTATTTCCTGGACTTGGGTGAGTAGAAAGAAATTCAGGAGTGCTACTACCAGAAGATTGTGCTTCCATTCTTTGCCAAAATGGAATTGCTTGTTGAGGATTATATCCCGCCATTGCCATTAAATACAATCCCATTTGATCAGCTTCTAACTCTTGACTTCTACCGTATTTTAACAAAGCTACTTGAGCGCCAACTGGATACGCTTGTTGAAAAACTTGTTGCCATTGTGAACTTGAAATTGCACTTCCTAAAATTGAACCTCCATATTGTGCGATCATCGCTTGCGAAATTCTTTCATTACCATGTCCCGCAAGTGCGTGCGAAACTTCATGCCCCAATACAACCGCCATTCCGGTAGCGTCTTTCGTAATAGGAAGAATACCTGTATAAACAGCCACTTTTCCGCCTGGCATACACCAAGCATTTACTTGCGCATCATCCAATAAATGGAATTCCCAGGCGTAGTTAGAAAGTGAAGATGAACGGCCGATACTCGCATAATATTTCTCCGCAGCAGTTTTAATCTTATTTCCTACAGTACTTACTTGTTTCGCTGCTGTAGTCCCAGAAATTACTTTGGCTTTGGCTAACGTTTCTTTATACTGTTCAAAAGAAGAGGCTTGAATTTCGGAATTTAACGAACCAATTTGAATAGACTTTCTACCAGTCATAGGATTTACGGTACATGCCAAAAGGGTTGCACTTAGTGTACCGATGCTTAGGTAATGGCTAATTTTCATAATTTAATTATTTCGGTTTCGCTGAGATTTGCAATTATTATTCCAAACAACATTGCAAAGTTTGATAAATTTAACAAATCTTTAGCGATGGTTTAGCATTTTTTTTGATTAACTTTCATTAAAAATCTTTCGTATGAAAACTATTTTCACCATAGGCATATTGAGTACAGTGCTTTTAATGTCAGCATCTTGCTCATCAACAAAAGTATATCAAGACGCATCTAAAACAAAAGCGCTCACCGAATCTGGAAACTTTACTTTTGTTGCTGAAAAAGCAAACCCTATTAATGTTGACGTGGTTAATATTTTAAGTCAATATCCCAGCGGAGCTGCGAACATTCTTAATTTGAATGGGAATTATACCCTTACAATTACGCCAGAAACAATTACCGCTAACTTACCATATTTCGGTAGAATGTTTTCGGCAAGTCTTAATCCTAATGATAATGGTTTTAATTTCACTTCTAAAAACTTCACGATCGACGAATCGAAATCAACCGCAAAAAAACAAGTTCTCATCATTAATTTAAATGATGTAAACACCGCTCAACAAATGTATTTGGAGATTTTTCCAGGAGGAAGTACTACGCTTTCTATCAATAGTAAAGATCGACAAGCCATCTCGTATTTGGGATATATCACCGATATTTCAAAGGATTCAGGGAAATAATTGATCCACAAATTTTTTCGCTTCGGAACTGGGATTTGATTTCATTTCTGAAGCATTTTTTTTGAATTCTTCATACGAAAGCGCATCCGAACTCGTTTTACTGCGTTGAAGAATATATTCCTGCACCCAATAATCAAAGCGTTTTTCTGCTTGAAGTTGCCGAACTTCATCAAATCTTCCCGATTTCTTTTTTAAGGCAATAAAATCTGAAATAGCATCGTACACTTGTTCCAAACCTTGATGATACAAAGCTGAACCAAGGAGAATAGGAATCGTCCAACCTTTTTCTTTTGGAGGCATAAAGTGAAGTGCACGTTTCAGTTCGAGTTTGGTGTTTTTGGCTTTCTGAAGGTTTTCCTCATTCACCTTGTTGATGAAAATAATATCCACCATTTCCATAATGCCACGCTTAATCCCTTGAAGCTCATCTCCTCCGCCAATAATTTTCAAGAACAGAAAAACATCTGAAATATCTGCCACCAAAACCTCACTTTGTCCAACCCCAACGGTTTCAATCAGAATATAATCATATCCTGCTGCTTCACAAAGCAACATCGTTTCAAAGGTGGTATTGGCAACACCACCTAAAAAACCGGAACTTGGCGAAGGGCGAATAAAAGCATTTTCTTCTTTTGCCAAATCTTCCATACGGGTTTTATCTCCAAGAATGCTTCCTTTATTGATGGATGAACTTGGATCGATGGCTAAAACAGCGACTTTTTTATGATGACGAATCGCCATTCTCCCAAAGCTTTCAATAAAAGTAGATTTACCTGCGCCAGGAACTCCCGTTATTCCAACACGAACAGAATTCCCGGTAAACGGCATAATTTCTTTGAGCACTGCTTCTGCAATGCTGCGATGTTCCGGTTTCTTGCTTTCAACCAATGTGATGGCTTTGGCTAAAATCCGTTTATCATTCTTTCGGATGCCATTTACATAATCCTGAACTTGTAAGAGCGCTGCCATAAAAAATTACTGACGATGAAAAATCAATGTAAGACGAAAAGTAAATTTAGCAAAAAAGCAGATGACTTTATAATTCTCACAAAGAAATACAACCATGATTATTCACTTTCTCAATTCTGTGTTACAACATAATCTTTACGATCCGGACCAACGCCTTTTAACGTCAACTTTTTCCAGGATTTAGGAAGCACCGTTTTATGTTGAATGATTCCATTTTCAGTAATATCCAAACCTCCGAATCCATTAATCAAGGCCTGAAGCACTCCACCAGCGCCCGTCATAAAATACGGATTGGAACTGGTTGGAGTTTCTGCCAAAACGCCAAACGGAGGACGTTGATTGGGTTGATAAGCGCGCTTAAACATTTTGGCTGCATTTTCTGCATCGCCCAAACGCGCATATTGCACGGCAAAAACAGAGAAGGTCATCGCGGGTCCATCTTTCAGATCGACTTTATGCGTGTAATACTCCAGATCTTTTACAATTTGATTTCGGTCTTGAATGGTTCCGAGTGGGTATGCAAGAAGATTCACATCTGCCTGTTTGATCATTTCGCCGTTGTATCCCGTATATTCAGCCGTTACTCCATTCGTCATTTTCGTAAAAACAAGGCCGTCGCTGATGGTTTTCCATTCTGCAGGAACTTTTTCACCCACAATCTGTGCCGCTGAAACCGCAAACCGCAAAGCCTTCTGCGCGGCAGCATTCGTGAACGCATTGTCATCAACACCTTCGGCATATTCATCCGCAGCAATAACGTACGGAATGGAATAAGAGCCATCGGTATTTCTTTTCACACGAGAAGCCCAAAATTCTGCAATTTTCTTCATCACGGGATAACCTTCTTTTACAAGCCAGTTTTTGTCTTTTGTCATATTATAATAATTCCAGAAAGCAATGGCGACATCTGCTGTAATATGATGTTCAAACTGTCCGGTTAATGCATTCACTGGTGTAGATTCTTCTCCTTCATCATCCGATTCCCAAGGAAACATCGCACCTTTATAACCATATGTTAAAGCTCTTTGCTCTGCAGCTTTCAATCGGTCTGTACGATAATCTATCATTGATTTTGCAATTTCCTGATTCATAAAAAGCATCGGCGGATACATCCATATCTCCGAATCCCAGAAGATATGACCACTGTAAAAAGTCCCGGAAAGTCCCATCGGAGGAATGCTTAGCCGAGAGCCTGCTGATGCAGAAGAATACAGATTAAACAAGGCAGATCTTGCAATCAGTTGTGCTTCTGGATCGCCTTCAATAACGACATCGCCTTTCCAAAGTTCTTTCCACAGATCAGTATGTTCTTTCATAATTCGATCTGCGCCCAGATACGCCACATAAATCACCTGTCTTTCCGATTCGCTGTTAGGATCAGAAAAATCGCGGGTAGAAGTAATGGAACCTACCAGAGAAAACTTCACGGTTTCTCCTTTTTTCAGATTTCCGGAAAGAATATTGTGGACTTGGTCTTCATTCTTAACTTCAAAATTCTTCCCTCCAAAAATAAATTCTGATGAAGCAATAACACGGTGCGCTTTTTTCGCAGATTCAGCTTCTGCCTGAAGAATCAATTCTGGTTTTCCGTCGAGACCGGCATGCACGGTACGCAGCCTTTTCTGCACATTGACATACTCCTCCGGAACTTCCATCTGATTCAGAAACTTCATACTTATACTGTTTAAAGCTTTTACTTCAACATTTACCAAACCGGAATACGGAAGGTTACGAAGGGCAACAATGGTATATTTTACTTCCGCTTTTCCCGGAATGGTAAAGGTCGTGGTATGAGTAGCTTCTTTCATATTGAGCATCTGTTTCCAGTTTTTAATGGAATTCATCTCCACTTTTTCCTGGCCAATCCACATTTCAAGATGCAGAGGATTAATGCCCATAAGTGCCTGATTTACGCCTGCACCACCGATATCAAAAACATGATTCAACATTACATGTCGAATGGAAAAAGGTTCTTGCCACGGAACAATTCCGATACGACCGTTGGCAATAGGCGCTCCAACATAATCTTTTGAATCTGTGGCAACAATCGACCAACCATCGTTACTGTTTTGCGCACGTATTGTAAAATTGATAGAAACGAAAAGAATAAAAAAGATGCAAAAACTTTTTCTCATTTATCTAATATTAATGTTAGGAAATTTTTAAAACTAAAATTTTCGTTTTACTTTTAAAGTAATTGTTCTAAGGTACTAAAAAAGTTCGGAAACCTCTATTTATATAGGTTCTAAATCTTTACAGATACACGTTCTATTTGATAGAAAATTCTAATTTTGATAAAAAAGACTTCGTATGAAAAAATTAAGTATTGGGATTCTTGCCGCAACGTGTATTGTGTCTTGTACCCCAAAATCTACTCCAGCAATTGAAGGATCAAAAACGAAAACCGCAGAAGAATTAGCGCAAGGGAAAACCATTTATGAAAATTCGTGTGGCAAATGCCACGACTTGCCAGAGCCAACAAAATATGACGCCCAAAAGTGGGTTGAAATTATGAATTGGATGGCACCAAAAGCAAAACTGACAGAAGAACAGCACAAATTGGTGTACGATTATGTAATTTCTGTGAAAAAATAGGATTTGATAAGAAATGAGATTCCATAGAACAACGAAATTTCTATGGAATTAATTTTATAGTAAGGAAATGCCCAAACCTGGTTTTTCCGAAAGAATAATCTTACCATTTTCTACAAAACTTCCCTTCGCATAATCGTTGGAAATTAAATTCGCGCCGTCCAAATCTGCATACTCCAAAAGTCCCGCTAAAGCGCAACCTGCAGAAATTCCTACGGAAGATTCCGTCATACATCCCAGCATCACTTTAAATCCTAATTGTTTCGCTTTTGCAATAAAAGATAGCGCTGGTGTTAAACCTCCGCATTTCATTAATTTGATATTGATGGATGAGTAATGAGGTTGCAATTTTTCTAAAATGTCAACATTTTGCGCATCTTCATCTGCCATCCAATTTGCATACTTTTTTGAATCTAAAACCTGAAATTTCCCAATTCCCAAAGGTTGTTCAAAATAGTTTATTCTTTGACTATCAATATTTTGTTGAATCCAAGTGCAATCATCCTCCTTAAAACTTGCATTCGCATCAAGAGAAATTGAAAATCCAGAATTTACCAATTTTTCAAAATCGTTATGATTAAATTCTCCACATTTTACCTTGAATTTATTCCAAGAACTTTTCTCCATTTTCTGGATTTGTGTTTCGATATCTGCAATGGAAATTGTGAATGAACTTTCAACCAAATTTTGGTTTTCTAAAGAATTAAGCTCTGCAAAAGATTGATTTTCCAACTTTCCAAATAAATCCCAATATGCACAATCTAAAGCTGATAAAAGGAATGAATGCAAATTCAAAGAATTCAAAAAACCGAAAAATTCTTTCGGATGAACGATGGAATGATTTTCAATTTTGGATTGAATTTCTTTGAGTTTCAAAATAAATTTCTCCAAATTAATTCCGTAATAATTGATGGAAACGCATTCGCCAAAACCTTTTTGATCGAGGTAGGAAAGCTCAATTAACAACGCATCTCGAAAATCGTAATTTCCGTACGCGATCGAAAATGTTTCCCGAAGTTGAAGTCTTTTCTTTTGAAAACGAAGTTTCATTCCCTTACATTTATGCCTCTGAAATTTCCTTCAACAATTTCTCAATAACTTGAACTGCGCATTCAGGAATATTCGTTCCAGGTCCGAAAATAAAATCCGCTCCGTTTTTATACAGGAAATCATAATCCTGTTGCGGAATTACGCCACCCACCACAATGGTCAAATCATCTGCTCCCAGCTTTTTAAGTTCTTCTACCACTTGCGGAACCAAAGTATTGTGACCTGCAGCGAGCGAAGAAACACCCAAAACGTGAACATCATTTTCCACGGCTTGCTTGGCTACTTCTTCCGGAGTTTGAAATAACGGTGCAACATCCACATCAAATCCCATATCTGCAAAGGCTGTTGCCACCACTTTGGCACCACGATCATGACCGTCCTGTCCCATTTTTGCGACCATAATTCTCGGACGGCGACCTTCTTCTTCCTCGAATTTTTGAGCAAGACTCACGGCTTTATCGAAATATTCATTTTTTCCTGCATTCATAGCGTAGACTCCTGAAATGGTTTTAATATTGGCTTTGTAACGCCCGAAATGTTCTTCCATCGCATCGCTCATTTCGCCTAAAGTGACTCTTCTTCGTGCCGCTTCTATGCATAAAGCGAGAAGATTTCCATTTCCTGATTTTGCAACTTCACGAATTTGGTTGAGAATTTCTTGAACTTTTTGGGAATTACGTTCAGCTTTAATTTTATTTAATCGTTCGATTTGCTTTCTCCGAACTTCTGTATTGTCGATGGCGAGAATTTCAATTTCGGCTTGTTTTAATTCTGATTTAAAGGAATTCACACCGATGATAAATTCTTCTCCACTATCAATTTTGGCTTGTTTGATGGCGGCCGCTTCTTCAATTCTCATTTTTGGAATTCCGGCTTCAATAGCTTTGGTCATACCGCCTTCTTGCTCCACCTCATCAATGTATTCCATCGCTTTATCAATCATCTGTTGCGTTAAAGATTCCACCAAATGACTCCCTCCCATTGGATCAACAACATCACAAATATGACTTTCCTGCTGTAAAATAATCTGTGTGTTTCTCGCAATTTTTGCTGAATAATCGGTTGGTAAAGCAATCGCTTCGTCTAGCGCATTCGTATGTAAAGACTGCGTTCCGCCTAAAGCTGAAGACAAGGCTTCAATGGCAGTTCGTGTAATATTATTAAACGGTTCTTGCTCGGTTAAACTCCATCCCGAAGTTTGAGAATGTGTTCTTAACGCTAAAGATTTTGGATTTTGAGGATTGAACTGCGTCAACAAATTCGCCCAAATATATCTTGCTGCTCGCATTTTAGCGATTTCCATAAAGTGATTCATTCCGATTGCCCAGAAAAAAGACAATCGCGGAGCGAAATCATCGACTTTCATTCCTGCGGAGATTCCAGTTCTGACATATTCCAAGCCGTCTGCTAAAGTATATGCCATTTCTAAAACCGGCGTAGCTCCAGCTTCTTGCATATGATAACCCGAAATGGAAATTGAATTGAATTTTGGAATATTTTGAGAAGTATATTCAAAAATATCGGCAATGATTTTCATGGAAGGTTTTGGCGGATAGATGTACGTATTTCGCACCATAAATTCCTTCAAGATATCATTCTGAATGGTTCCCGAAAGTTTATCCTGAGAAACGCCTTGCTCTTCTGCTGCAACAATATAAAAAGACAAAATCGGCAAAACTGCACCGTTCATCGTCATGGAAACGGATATTTCATCCAAGGGAATTTGATCGAACAAAATCTTCATATCTTCCACAGAATCAATCGCAACGCCCGCTTTTCCAACATCTCCAACAACACGAGGATGATCAGAATCGTAACCGCGATGCGTTGCCAAATCAAACGCGACGGAAAGTCCTTTTTGTCCTGCCGCCAAATTTCTTCTATAAAAAGCATTGGATTCTTCTGCCGTAGAAAAACCTGCATACTGACGAATGGTCCAGGGTTTTTGTACATACATTGTGGTATAGGGACCTCGCAAGTAGGGAGCGATACCTGCGGAATATCCTTTTTCTGTCAGTTTTTTTGAATCAGATTCGGAATAAGTGGTTTTAAGTTGAAGTCCATCTTTTTCAAATGTGTAATTTTCTGCATTTGAATTAAATGTAAAATTATGAAAATCAGGATGTTGTATTTCTATTTTTTTTCTCATCATCAGAAGAAATGCTAATCTAGTAAAGTTAATAAATTTAAAGATAGAATGGAGATTTTGTAACTCAAAATGAAAAATTCCTTTATACATTTAGAATTCTAAAACAAATTTGAAATGTTAGCCATTGGAACAACCGCGCCAGAATTTGAGTTGTATGCCACACCTGACCAGAAAGTAAAACTGAGCGAATTAATAGGTAAAAAAGTTATTTTGGCTTTTTATCCCGCAGATTGGAGTCCTGTTTGCTCGGACGAACTCACCATTTACAACGAAGCTTTAAAACTCTTCGAAAAATACAATGCACAACTGATTGGAATTTCGGTGGATAGCAAATGGAGCCATACGGCTTTTTCGGAACAGCATCATTTCCATTTTCCTTTATTGGCCGACTTTGAACCGAAAGGAGCGGTGGCTCAATTGTACGAATCGTATGATCCCGAAAATGGCGTTTGCAAACGTTCCATTTATCTTATTGATGAAAAAGGAATAATCCGTTGGAATTACCTTTCCCCAGTAGGAATCAATCCTGGTGCCGACGGAATTTTAGACGCTTTAGACAACCTTGAAAACACATAATCTATGAGCACATTACACCCACCTATTAATGAAAACGACCATCTTCTAGGGAATGCAGAACAAGCAAAAGTAACCTTAACCGAATATGGAGACTATCAATGCCCAAGTTGTAGATCCGCATATCCTATTATAAAAAGAATAAAGAAACATTTTGGCGATGATTTGTTATTTGTTTTTCGAAATTTTCCTTTAACAGAAATTCATCCAAATGCTTTTCATGCAGCGCTTGCGGCAGAAGCTGCCGGAAAACAGAATAAATTTTGGGAAATGCATGATTTCTTGTACGAAAATCAAGACCGGTTGGATTTAGAAGCTTTAAAATATTATGCGCAGCAAACCGATTTGGATTTGAATATCTTCCAAGCTGACTTTCGAAGTAAAACCCTTCAAGAAAAAGTGGAAAACGATATTGAATCTGGATTAAGAAGCGGTGTAAACGGAACGCCTTCATTTTACATTAACAACGAGAAATACAATGAAGATTGGAGTGAAGATTTCTTAAAAGCGGTAATTGAGCAAATGTTATAAAAAAAGCCACGAGATTTTCGTGGCCATTAATTTTATATTGAAAAATAAGGTTTACATATCCTCTTCTCCTTTTAATTTTTCCGCATTTTCTGCCATAATTACAGCATCGATCATTTCTTGAATATCGCCATTCATGTAGGCATCCAAATTGTAAATGGACTTGTTGATTCTATGGTCGGTAACTCTTCCTTGTGGATAATTGTAGGTTTTGATTTTTGCAGAACGGTCACCTGTTGACACCATCGTTTTACGTTGTGCAGCAATATCGCCTACCACTTCCTGCAATTTAATATCGTATAATTTCGCACGAAGCATTTCCATTGCTAATTCACGGTTGGCCAACTGAGAACGCGCTTGTTGACAAACAACCACCAAACCAGAAGGTTTATGGGTAAGCTGAACTTTCGTTTCAACCTTGTTTACGTTTTGTCCACCCGCACCTCCCGAACGCGATGTTTGCATTTCGATATCTGCAGGATTAATTTCTACATCCACTTCTTCCGCTTCAGGAAGAACTGCGATCGTAATTGCAGAAGTGTGAACACGACCTTGAGATTCAGTTTCTGGTACACGTTGAACACGGTGAACTCCAGATTCAAACTTTAAAATTCCATAAACACCTTCTCCTTCTACCTTCATCACCAATTCCTTATATCCTTTTGATGCTTCGGACGAATCGGTAATTTCATGTTTCCAACCTTTCGTTTTAAAATACATGGAATACATTCGGTACATATCTTCTACAAAAATTGCAGCTTCATCGCCTCCTGTTCCTGCACGAAGTTCCACAATAACATTTTTGTCATCCGCTGGATCTTTTGGAATTAAAAGGAATTTTAAATCTTCTTCAAAAGCAGGAATTTTTTCTTGTGCTTCCAGTTTTTCCTCTTTGGCCAAATCTACAAGATCTTTATCGGACCCATCTGCAATGATTTCTTCCGATTCCTGAATCGTATCCAAAGCCGATTTATAAGCATCGTATACTTTCACGATTTTCCCTAAATCGCTATATTCTTTATTAAGTTTTGAATATTGTTTTTGATCTGAAATTACATCTGGCTGAATAATCAGGTCTGCAACCTCGTTATATCTTTGTTTAATGGCCTCTAACTTAGGAATCAATGACTTTGACATTGTAGAAATTTTGTGGGTGCAAAGATAGTTAATTCAAAGTGAAGCACAAAAAACGTATGAAACACAGGTGGTGAACGTAAGATATAAAGATTCGATTGACTTCACTGCCGTTATCTGAATCGTGGAATTAAACATGGACAGAATGTATATTAATTCAATAAAACCAATTCCAATTCTTTCTCACTAACGGAAAAGTAACCATTTCTTCCCTCAAGACAACGCACAATAGTCAACCAACAAGATTTTGATTCTATAGAACTACTATATTCTATTCAACTCTATAAGTAAAAATAAAAAAAGACCTACATTTCTGTAAGTCTTTTTTGCTCCTCCTGCTGGGCTCGAACCAGCGACCCTCTGATTAACAGTCAGAATTTCTATGTTTTATTATAATACCGCAATGTTTTATTTTCCTTTATAACGTTTGTAAATCAACACTTTATAGTGATTTCATTTTCATTTTCATTTATAATGTTTTACATTTGCAGATGAAATGTTCGTGAAATGTTCGTGAAAAATCGAATTTAGAATATCGATAAATAACGTGTTTTTTACTTCTATGTTCGTGAAAAATGTAAATAATAGCATAATATGATTTCCTACAACTTTACTTTAGCTCCAAAAGAAAACAGGAAGGGAGAAAAAAGCATCATTATATCTTTGATTAAAGACCGGAAAAACACAAGTCTTTCAATTGGTAAAACTTGTAAGGAGAAGGATTGGAGTTTCGAAACTTCAAGAGTTAAGAAATCACACCCTAATCATAGCAACATCAATAAATTTATCGATAGGAGAGTTAAGATTATTGATGAAATCGTGGACGAATACGACAAGAACGGAATTTTCTTTACCTTAACTGATTTAATCAGTAAAATCAAAACAACCAGTGGTCAGAAATTGACTTTGACTTATACCAAATTTCACGAAAGGGTAATTGAGGATTTAAATAAAGCGGATAAAATAGGCACGGCCAAAGTAGAGAAAGATACATTGAACTCTTTGCAACGGTTTTTCAATAAGAAGGAAATTGGTTTTAACGAAATCGATTACAGTGCTTTGAAAAAATTTGAAACCTATTGTGTTGCGAGAGGAAATAAACAATCAAGCGTTGCGATTAGAATGAGAACTTTGCGTTCTGTTTTCAACCAAGCCATTAAAAGCCAGATTGTCACGGAGAAACAATACCCATTTAAGCAATATAAAATATCACAATTGAAAGAAAGTGGTAAAAAGGAATATTTGAATGAAGGTGAAATAGAGCTTCTGAAAACCTACGATGCCAAAGAGGAAAAGTATGCGTTTGCAAAAGATATGTTCCTATTTAGTTATTACTCCAGAGGGATTAATTTTCTGGACTTGATTAAGCTAGAGAAAAGCAACCTTAATGGAGAAAGAATCAGTTATATCCGCAGCAAGACAGGTGTTTCCGTAAGTTTCAAAATGAATGAATATACTTGTGATATTCTTGAGAAATACGGCTCGACAGAGGATTCAAAATATCTTTTCAACATTCTTAATACAGAAAATCCAACCCAAGTCTACCTTAAAAACCGGTCAAAAAAAGTTTTGACTTACTACGTCAATCAACAATTAAAAGAGATAATGAAGGAGCTGGAAATCAATAAAAATATTTCCTATTACTGCGCTCGTCATTCATTTGCTACCGTGTTGAAGTTCAACAATATTTCAATTGAAACCATTCGGGAAGCTTTGGGACAGAAAGATATTAAATCTACAATGTCTTATCTGAACACGCTTCCGGATAACAAACTGGATAAGATTATTGAAGATGTTCTAAAATAATACGGACTTGTGAAATTTGGTATGAACTTTTTAACAAAGCCAGAAGTAGATTTTCAGAATGGCGAAAGTAACTTGTGTGCCTTTGGAAAAACATAAGGTTTTTCTGCTAAATCTTTTCAAACAGATTCTTATATCAAGATTTTTTCGCTCAATATGGTTGGTACCGTGCTTTTTGGTAGTATGGATGGTTTGAGAAATTAAGTATTTGTAGTTTTTGAGTTTGTCCGTATAGATTTTCTCTGCTTTGGCGTTCAAGAGGGTTTTCACAACGGCATTTAATGTTTTGTTGTTTCTTCTGCCGATGTAGAAATTTACAATTTGCTTGGTTTCTCTATCCAAAGCATACACCAACCATTGCGGATTTGTTTTCTTCCTGATAAAAAACCGCATCTCATCTAATTCATACTTTTTACCGAATGGTAAAATAGGGCATTTGATATTCTCTGCAATAAGAATGATCCTTTAAGCAAAGTAGTAACGGAAATTTTTAAAATTCTAGCTGTAGAACGAATGCCCAATCCTTCTTTTGTAAACTGAATTATTTTGGAATTAATATCTTGTTTGTAAGCACTGTAGGTATATTTTAAAACGCTTGTTCTCTTGCAGTTTTTGCATTGGTATCTCTGTTTTCCTTCTTTTGTTTTGCCAAACTTTATAAATTCACTTTGACCAACACATCTGGAACACGAATAGATTTTGACTTGCATAACGTAGTACTTTTCCCTTTAAAAATAGCAAGTGCAGGCAAAAGTCTGCATTTTATCGTATGAATTATTTGTTATTTTTCTTCTATATCCCCTACGATTAAAGGAAACCAACACGTCTGTAGCATTACCCAAATCCGCGACATCGGGTTATTTAATTAAGTTATGACCTCTATTCCTTTATTTATAGTAAATGTTTTTCTTTTGATAGCTGTTCTTTGGAGAACGCCAACTTAATTTACTTGCATGTCAATGTTAGAATGATGTAAGTAAAATATACAACCACTATAAAAAAGCATAAAAAGGTAATAAGGCTACCTCTTTTTACAATTTTGTCTCGAATAAATTTATGGCATAGAATTAAAATAATGGTATAAAGAACAAATTTTAACCAAATCAATATTGCACCCGAAGCTGATAATGATATTCGTAAAAGGTCAGTATCTACATTTCGAATTTTAAAACAATAAAATGCATACAGATAATTAGAAATTTTATCAAGAATTTCAAATGTAAATCCTCCTAACCAATCAATATATATAATCAAAAAAGAGATAGTAGGTACTAACAAATATTTAAAAAAAACTTTCATTTTATTTTAACAGTTTTTACTTCGTTATTATATTTGAAATATATTCTATTTTGTGAAATTAGAAAAGTATTATAAGAATAATTTACCGCCGTTTTTTTGTCCTCAATTACGAATGGTTTTGAACCATATTTGGTTACTAAAATTCCATTTCGCTCACCCATTTTACCATTAATTTTAATTATTAGATAAGTTCCTTTCTCAATTTTTCCAGAGATAGCAGCTAATTTCGATCTATTTATAATGTATTTAGTATCTGATATTTTTTCAATATTATCAATTCCTAAACCTGCTTCGGGATCAATAGCATTTAATTCACTACCACTAATTTTCCCACCAACTTTAAGTTTTATTAATTTTTCTCTCAATTTGCTTTCATGATTACCCTCTTGTTTATTCTGTTTAGATTCATCAACTGAGGAATTAGTATTTTCTCTTGATTTTTCATCTTTATCAGTTACGTCATTGCTTTCGCCATAACTATAATGTTCATTAGGTCCCATTTGAGATAACGGGATGTTAATACCATATCCTATATCAACCATTTCTTCAGCTACCGCATCCAGCCTTCCCTGAACCTGAAAGTCTTTCATCGGACCTCCTATACTGCCGTCATCTCCACCTCCTATACTCGTTGTAGCTTCTCCCTCCATACCGTCAGGATCAATAAAAAGTATTGGATTATTAAAGGCATAAGTATAAGGACTCCATCTTCTGGAAGTTTCCGCAAGCGGGTCAACAACTCCCCATCTACCAATATCCGGCATATAGAACCTTGCGCCGTAATCATACATTCCTGTTTCTTGGAGTTCCTTGCCGTTGTACTTGTAGTTCTTGTACGAACTTTGTCCGAAGAATGAGTTCCCCTCGCTACTCAGATGGTTCATCCCGAAAGGATAATAGTCGTTTTTTTCAAGAACTTCTACACTACCAGCAGTATTTCTGGCATAAGTTACCCTTGTATTTCCCAAATGGTCTCTGTACTGGTAAATATAACGATTTTCTGTAAAATCATAAAAGCCTTCTGCTGTTGGCACAAACTGCAAGACAAAATTATCTAAATCCAGATCTCCAGGATCAGGAGCTGCCTTACTTTCAACAGTAAATGCTTCCTCTTCCATTGCAACTTTTGAACTACCTGCTCCTATCTCTCCTTCAACATCCCCTCCAGTTCTGGTAACAGAAAGATACTGAAATCCATCAAGATAGTCGGTCTTTGATACCGTTGTTCTGCTATCCATAATACCAACTTCCGTTGTGGTATTTGTTTTTCGTAATTTTATTCCGTCCGCTCTGTAGATATATTCAATATCTACAGTAGTATTTCCTAATTCTTCAACATGCAACTGTTTGGGAAGGCTAAGGTAATTATAGCCAATTGCTGTAATCCCTTTATCCAGCATATTGGTCATATTTCCGTTGGCATCATAAGAAATCGGATTATTTCCTCCTTCATATCCTGCAGGATTGGAAACTCCTAAAGGATTGTCAGCAATGCTCGTTAAACGATTTCCTGTATAGCTATAAAATAAATTGTCAATCAGGATCGGATCTGTTATCTGATAATAAGAAGACCTTCTTAGCTTAGAGATATTACCGTTGTCATCATATTCAACAATCTCCGAATGCTCTTTTGAGGTAGGATTGGTAGGGTTTTGATAAAATCCCCCTAAAAGCCTGTTGAGTTTATCATAGACATAGCCATATCTGTTAATACCTGCATCACCATCTTTTTTCCACGATACTTCCGCTATATTCCCATTCCATCGTGGAGTTACAGGTGTAGAAAAATTACCATTCGGCAATGGTAATCCTTCTACATCATTATAATTAATCTTATAGTTAAAGAGCTTTCCTGTCTGGAAGTTTCCTTCTGAATTCAAATTTATTCCCTTCATCCAACCCAAGACATTGTAGGTATAATCTACTACCTGTATCGGATTGGTTCCTGCTTCATTAGCTCCTATTTTTTTGGATTTTAGCTGCCCAATTTCATTATAATCATTTTCCGTCAACAAAATGCGGGCATTATTTCCAACTTTATGGTAGTGCTTTTTGAGTCTGTTTTGCTGATCATATTCAAACTCCTCAAAAATAGTAACTTCAGTAGAAAGGGAAGTTCTTTTGTGCTTAGTACTACTACTCAGAACAACTCCTGAAAAATCAAGAACGGATTCTGATTTTGTGTACCCTAGCAAATAGTTTGTTGAATAAGCTGCAGCAGGTCTCGTCTTGCTATCATAGAATGTGAAATTTTTAGTCCAAGAAGTGCCATCTACATTTTTGACATGTGAAGCAACAGGCAGTCCTTTTGTGCTTATATCATTATTTTGTGAATCATCCGAAACATAAGAATATGAAAAATTTAAGACAGATGCTGAAGGTTTATCCGATGGATAAGTGTCATAGTAATTAATGGTCAGAAGTGAGGTAATTGTATTTGGATAAGTATTTGTGTTATTGTCGTAATATAGCCTGCTGCCCGTAATCACACTGCCCGGAGTTGTTCTGAGAACATTATTGCTTCCAATTCCGCTGAATGTGTTTTGTAATGTTTCACGAGAACCGGAATTTAAAGTCGTTCCCGAATAAGCAATCCGTCCGAATGAGTCATATTTGGTAAATAACCATAGCCCCTGTAATTTCAGGTTGGCATCCCGTGACATCACCAGTCTGTCCTGATTATCATATACAAACAACTCCCAGTACCATTCTCCTGTCTGAGGATCAAGTCCTTTTCCAGGCAGTTTTTTCTCTACCATACGACCACTTCCGTCATATCGGTACTGATAGCACAGTTCGTTTATATCGGTTTGGGTAAGGGTACTTTTTTTTGAAGCCAATGGAGAAATCACAAAGGCAAGCTGATCGTAAGCATCGTATAGATAGTAGGTGTCAGCATTCTGAGATTCCGTTATTGCTTTACGAATTAAAATCACCTGACCGTTCCCGTTTTTAAACTGAATTGTTTTGTTACCATCTTCATCAATAACAACATTCTTATAGAGTTCATTATTTCCATACAGCGATGGCATAGGCAAAGAATACTGAGTTATTCCCAACAACCCTGATGAAGTCCAAGAGGTAGAAAAAGAATATTTTTTTACCGCATCTGCGCTTTGGCTGTTCATTTTATATTCATATTGGACTTTTTTCCCTGCAGCTGCCCATGCTCCGGGAGCAGTGGAAGAAAGAATCTTTCCTTCGGGAGAATCTTCCAGTTCTTTTTTTGCATAAAATGGAGCTGTTCCTCCATAAAGCGGTGCGCCAATTGTCTCTGAATAGCTGGAATAAAAGCCTCCATGCAGAGTTCCTGATTGTGGCATTGGAAGAAGGTCTGTTGTTTTTCTTCCGATTCCATCATATAAAATTTGTTGAACCAGATCATTTCCAAGTGTTGATCCTTTGATGTTCACTGTTTGTTTATCCCTGCCTAATCCGTCAAAATAGGTTACACTTTGAATTTGTTTTGCAGAAGGGTTACTCGATGCTTCTTCTTCAAGATATTCTCTGACATATACATAATTTTGATTCGAAGAAATTCCCGATGGAGGTAAGGTTACCTGTGATGCAGCCCCTACAAACAGCATTATTGAAAAAAAGATATATAGTTTTCTCATCATTTCTAATTTTAAGGTTGTCTGTAGTTGTATTTATACTCTTTCAATATATTTCCGTTTGCATCCTTAACCGACTGCAATCTGGAAGTTGCGTCATAGAAATAATTTTCACTCACACCGGAAGGAGGCGTAATACTCTTTAAACCCAAAGGCAGATCATATGTAAATGTTGTTATCTGGTATCCCTGAAATGATGCATTTTTTCGCAGATTGAGCAGTGCAGCTCTTAAGGCTGTTTCAGTTTCCTCAGCCGTCATATTACCAGGTCTTATATTATCATTATTCGACAAGCTTATAATATTTGCTATTAAAGAATTGTTCTTGACATCATCATAAAAAGCTCCCTCAATTTTTGCAATTGGATGAGTTTTATGATATCCCCAGATAATGGTTACAGGAGTAATTCCTTTTATGGTATATTGTAAAATATTGCCTTTGTCATCATATCGGTCAAAGACCACATCCGTTTCTTTTGTCTCAGATACTGGGCTAGAAATATTTAATGTATTGGCTTTTGATGATTCTATTTTTTTAGGAAGAAGTAAATTGCCGGTTTGAGCATCTGGAAGGAGAGTTGGGTAAATGGTTTCAACTCTTGATACTGGTGATGAATTTCTTAATGTTAAAACTTCTAAAGGTATCCCTGTCATGTTACTTGCATTAAGAAGTGAATATCCTTTATCAACAGAATATTTGTAATTCTTTATTGTTGACTCATTAAGTGAGAAAGCGGTTTCCGTTAAGAGATTTTTTGTGTTGCTATCATATGTGTTTTGTGTTGTGGTTACTACTTCAACACCATCTCTATACTCCGTTTTTTGAGAAGTATTCATTAAAGCATACCCCAATCCGGAAGCGTAACCTTCATAATAAAAATTGCTGTCATCATATTGTGAAATGTAGAAAGCAGCAAAAGTTCTGTCGATGTAATCATAACTATTTATTGTTTCTATTGATTTATTGTATATGCCTGAGGTATTTTTATACTCTGTTTTTTTTGTAATGTTTCCTCTTTTGTATGCATAAGAAAGCAACGGTAATGTGTTTTTAGAATTATACAAGGATTGGTTAACATCAGGTTCATAAGAAAATATATACTCTGTTTTAATATTTTTGGAATTATCATCTAAATTTATAACCTCTTCTGTTACATTTGTATACATAATACTGCTTCCTGATTCATCATATAAAGGTAAAACCGGAATGGACTTAACCTGAGCAATTGTAACTCCGGTTAATCCCCCTGATGAACATTTAACGTTATCATTGTAGACTTTGGCATAAGAAGGTACATTTTGTATATGTCCACTCGAAATGTTATTATTAAAGTAGTTGTATTTATATCTTTTTTCTATTTTCTTTTCACTATTGTCATAAAATTCAATTTTATTTACTCGAACTCCACCAACGTATATTTCGTCAGGCTTTTGTTGCTCTAAAAATTCAAAATTAACATCAAAATATCCTACATTATCATCATTTATTGGCTTTACTCCCAGAATATAATTTCCTGAAGGAAATGAAAGATTTGTATTTTTATTCAGAATTTGATAGACTGGAGTTGCATTGCTTGGTATTGTAGTTCCAGTGTCATTAAAAATATAAAATTGGTAGTCACAACCTAATTCTGACAACAAATCTCCCTGACAACCACTTAACGAAATTACCGACTTTAGTTCCAATAAATCATTAGATATAACAAAGGGAAATTGATATTTGTATTGCGAAGATCGAATATAAGATGGGTCTTTAAAAAATTGTTGAGCGTAAGAAGCTATAGGGAAAAGTATATTTTTAGAAGCTACATCTAAAGAGTCAGTTGAAATTTTGTTGCTCTCATAGGTATATTGTATTTCACCTTTTGTTGGTAAAATAATTCTATTAAGAATTCCATCTTGTGCATAATTCGGATCTACGTTCCTGTCGCCACCATCAAAGTATATGAACTGACCTAAATAATTAATGAAGGATTTTGGAATATAACCCGAATTGTACTTATTATTATGAAAGCCCCAATGATCTTTTTTCGTTGATAACCTTGATGGAAGCCTATTTCTATTAGAATAAAAAAACTGGCGATACAATTCTATCTGATTATTTGGATATTGTATATCAATCTGATCAAGATACATCCTGTAGCGATCCTTTTGTCTATCTGGATTATCACTGGTTTGTACAAAGTTATATGAAAAATTAAAAGACTTTACTAAATCATTATTTTTATTCCTAATTTCGATCTTGTTCAGACTTTTGACTTCACTGTCTAAACGTTCCTGCTCAGACCAAATGAAATTAACGTTAGTGTCATCGGTCTCAATTTTAGTAAGTGAATAGGTATATACTTCATCTATTTGTCCTAAACTACTATAGTTTTGCATACAGTTCCCTCCTCCAAATAGTACTCTACTTTTTTTTGATAATGTTGGCTGCGTATACTGCTCAACCATTTGTTGTGAATAATTAAAAATAATCTCTTTATTTTGATTGGTAATAATTTTTGTTAATTTCCATGTTATTGGTCCTACAGGTCTATCTTCAACATCAAAAGCAAATTTTTCATCTAATGTAAATCTTGTTTCTGTTTTACCAAAAGCTGTAAATATGAATTTGTTTCCTTGATTATCAGTTAATTGTATTTTATTACCAGGTATAAATTCATAAATAAAGTTCTGATTTATTGTATTGATAAATTTGTGAGAGATTTGATCATACATAAATTTCCCACTGTAGGAAGAAAAATTAAAAGTAAACAAGTCCGCTTCATAATCACCTGTCTTAGAATACAAATAGTCTTGCATCAATTGTTCTTGATCTCCGTTTAAGAAATTCATCAGTGTATTGCTATTGAAAAAATAACCTTCATCTGGATTTCCTCTCTGTTGCCGCATAATCATGCCCTCTGCTGATAATTTCCAACCCATACCAACCCAAGAGGCAATCTCATCAACTTTAACTCCTGAAGCATGATAATTGAGTGATATAGGATACGAAAAACTACCTACTGAAAGTTCATAAATAGGTACATCAATTATGGGAACTCCCTTGTTAAGAGAAACTGGACCATCGGTAAACTTTCCTAGATTTGCCATTTCAGTATTTGGCATTCTGACAAACTGTTCTGTTTGACTATCTCCACCCCCTGCTTGAGAATAAAGAATAATAGATGTCAGAATATAACAAACTAAAATAATTTTTTTCATCATTTGATTCATTTCTTAACAATTTTAGCATTAACAGATTTAGTTGGTGTTGTAGCGGTAACAATGTACACACCTTGAGGAAGTGAGGAAGTGTTGATCTTGGTGACTTGATTAGTGGTTTTAATCGTTTGTACCATTTTGCCACTCATATCATGAACATAGACTTCAAACTGTTGTCCTTTCTCGATCTCCAAGCCGATTTCTACATAACAGTAATCTTCTACAGGATTTGGATAGATTCTAATATCTTGCTTCTCTATTAAATCTTCAAGCTGCTTGCTGCCCAGTTTTACAATCTTCCAATTCTGTTCTCCTAATTGCTCGGCACTTGTTCCTGCCAAAACATAAGAACCATCTCTGTTCATTAAAGCGGATACTAAACGTTCTTCTTTCCTCTTGTCTTTGCCTTCGACCAGTTTTCGCCACTGTTCCTTTCCTTCTGCATTCACATACATCATCCAAAAGGTTTCGTCATCTTTTTTTGTTTTTCCTTCTGCCTGTGAATATCCTCCAATAAGGTAGCCTTTGTTTTTATCGTCTTTGTCCTTAATGGTATTAAGACTCATTAGGATATCTCTTGTACTAAAGTCGTAGGACGTTTGCCATTGTTGTTCTCCGTTTTCATCAAGGGAAATCAACCAAAGGTCTGTGCCTTCTTTTATTCCTGCTTCTTTATTGCCTGATGGTTTGCTTCTGCTTTCCCCTCCAACGATATAACCATTGTCGGTAAAGGCTAAGGTTCTTATGTGGTCATCTTCTTCTCCTCCATAGTTCTTTTCCCACTGAACTTTTCCGTTCTTGTCCAGTTTTACCAACCAATAGTCTCCGATTCCGTAGTTCGGAGTTTGTTTTTGGTAAAAGGAAACTTCATAGTCTTCTGAAGTGTTATCACTATTTTTGGAGGGTATACTATAGGTGTTTAGAAATTCTTTTGATGGGATGCTTTCTTTTTCTTCTAAGGTTCCTGTTGAACTTTGGGAATAGATGCCAATTAGACAGCCTCCGTCTTTGGTAGGAATAATTTTTTCAACCTGATCGTTGTTGTTTCCTCCTAAGATGAGTTGATATAAGATTTTTCCTTCTTTGTCCAGTTTGGTAATAATGGCATCTTTTGAACCATAGCCAAATTTTGCTCCGCTGATGCCTCCTGCGATGACATATCCTAGATCGGTTGTTTGAACAGCGGAATAGGCATCTTCACTGTATTTTGTTCCAATGGTTCTTTGCCACTCTTCTTCTCCATTTTCATCTACTTTAATGATCCACATATCGGAGGAACCAAATGATATTTCTTTTTTGTCTCCTGATTGGCTGGAGTAGGAACTGCCTGCTAAAAGGAATCCGCCTTCTTGCGTAGAAACGGAGGTATTGAGATAATCGTTCTTATTTCCTGAAAAGTATTTCTCCCAGACTTTTCCTCCTTTTTGGTCAAGTTTTAAGATATGATAATCGTAACCGTTATTTGCTTGAGAATTGTCGGTTGAAAGCTTTTGGGGTTTTGTATTGATTGAACTTCCTGATAATAGATATTGTCCGTCTAGTGTGGTGGTAAGTCCCGATAGAATTTCCTGCGTGGAAGATTCTATATCTTTCTGCCATAGCGTTTTGGTTTCCTGTGCGGAAAAATCAAGTATACCCAACAGAAAAGATACACCAATAGAAATTAATTTCATAGGCATTTTTGTGTTTTAATTACTTCTTAAATTTAACAATTTTTAGCAATTGTGCAAAAGTTTTGTTAAATTTATATGTATTCGTTGAATATAAAAAGGTGAAAACACCTTTTACGTTATTAATTTGTTTGCGCTCACTTGCAAGTTTTGACATGATCTCATTGAAAATTATCAAAATACTGCAATTTGACAAGTCAATTAAATGGTGATTTTTGTTTCTCCAAATTTATTGTGAATTCAATTGGTTTAAATTTCTCTAATATAAATTACAAAATATTCAACACAGATATTTTGCAATTACACTATTTAGCCCTCACCACTCATGTTCCCTTGTTTTCACTCATGTTAATGCACAAATTTGTGTGTAATACTGTCATAAAACTATGGAAATTAATCTACCAACACTGCTTATATATTTCTGCATTCTTTTTTAGGATAAAAAATGTACTGTTGTTGAGAAAACAAAAACGGTTCTGGATTTGTAATCTTTTTCAGATGAGTACTTTGTTACGTTTACAGTTTAGTATTATGATTAGGTTCTCTTGTTATGGTTTGTTTGTTGATTTTTTACCGATTTTCGTTCTCATAAAGATGATAGGATGATAGGTTTTTATAATGTTTTTCTGTTTTTCCAAGCTAAAATTCATAATAATTTTACTTATCAAACGACAGCTTATTCTTGCATAATTCCGTTCAAAATATACGGGATAAATTATAATTCATTTTGAATTTGCCTCATACCCATCTTTAAACCTTAAAAACTTCTCTGCATCCTTAGGGTTCTTCTTCATCCATTTGTTTATCAGTTCAGTGTTGTGTTGCAGTTGTTGATAATCTTCAACTTTGTAAACGGACTGTCCATTATTCTTAATTTCATCTAAAATCTGTTGGCGGATTTCCATTTTGCTACGGATGCTTTCCGAGTACCATTGCTTGGAATAATATCCCATAAAAAATGTAATCAATAAAGTGAGGATAAGCATAATCATTATTCCTCCAAAAAAGTATTTGAATAGTTTGGATTTTGCTGTGAACTTCTCAATTTGTTCAGCTGCAGGAACAGAAAAATTAACATCAATACTTTTGGGAATTGAATCTATGAATTCCTTCCTTTTTTGACCTTCTCGTATTGAAAATTCTTCTGCTTTTTCCAAAGCTTCATTTGATTTACGCAAGGTTAATTCTGTGATTCCAATCATGTTCAGAATATCCTCCAATGCATTTCTGACTTCAAGAGATTGCTTTGAATTTTCTTCATTGGTCTCAATTACTTTTTTCAATAACTCGAAACCATCGGTTGGGGTTGGATTTTGTTGTTCCATTTTATCTGAATTTTCGTTTTTTTCGTTTTAATAATTCATCGTCAGGTGATGAAGTGAAGGTTGGTTTCATGAATTCCTTTGCCATTTCTTCAAGTTGTTTGCCTACAGAAGTTGATTTTTCCTGCTCATCTTTTTTGACTTGAAAATGATCTGTAAGACTGATATTTTCTGATCTTTCCAGATTTTCTTGCAGTTTTTGTTTGATGTCTGTGATCTTCAGTTTATTGGTCATCTCCGAAAGTTTGTAACCAGGTTTATATTCACGTGCGGTTTGGTGATTAAGATCTTCAAATCGTACGATCCTCATTCCCGAAATTCCCACTTTTTCATTTTGTGAAAGGGTAATCCGATAACCTAATCTTTTCATATTTTCCGTAAGTTCATCGAAGTTTTTTGAAGTTTTAAGGCAGGAATCCAATGCCATTAACATCTGTTTTTTCTTTTCTTTACCAATTTCAATGTCGGTTTTCAAATTCAGTTCCTGACAAACTTCACGGACGGCTTTGCCAAAGTTTTCTCCAATTTTGTGAGCTTTAATGGTGTTGATACCATTCGTATTCACACGATTTACAATGAAGTGAATATGCTTTTGCTTTGTTGACGAATGAATATCCATAACCATTTGGTTATCTTCTGTCACTCCAATTTTCTTTAATGCTTTTAAAGCCAATTGCGTGAGTTCGTCATTAGAAAGGTGGTCGCCAATGGATTTTTCAGGAGAAATATATCCGGTCAATGCCCAGTTTTTTACATTTTTGTTTCGATCTGCAACGGTTTTCATCTCTTTAAATTGTTGTTCCGGATCATGGCTTAATAAATTGTTCTGATAAACCCTTTCCGCAGTTCCTTTGTCGTTGCCGTTGTATTCAATAGCGATTTTGGAAATTCGTCTGGTTGTGGCACTGTTATTCATTTTCAATCTTATTATTCTGTTTGTTGAGTATTTTGTTTATCGTACAGATATTGATAAATTAGTTGGGTGACGTTTTCGATTTCCCGTAGGATTTCCTTTTTATTTTCAAATTCCGAGAACTCACGATGCCTCAAGAGATTTTTTATTCGAACAAAATGATTTCCATATTGCAGCAGCACTTGATCGGTTTTAAATTCGTTTATTTTGAGTTCTTTTTCGGTCAGAAGTAAACGAAGGTATTTTGAGATTTTTAGGTTGTATTTCGAGGCTTGTTTTTCTATTTCTTCAAATTCTTTTTCCGTTAATCTCACTGAAACAACTTTTGAAAATTGTTGTGATGTTTTCTTCCTTAGGCCACCTTTTCTACCAATGGTTTGAAAGTGTTTTTTTCTTCTTTCATCCGCATCTTTCTGTTCCTGCTGTTTGGAAATCTGAAGGATAAAATCTTTCAAAAAATCGTTTTCCATTTACTATTGTTTAATGATTATTCTTCTAAAATTTGTGTGTTGATATTTCTATTTCAGCGGCTTCAAGACGTTTTTCGACGATAGGAGAAAAACCAAAAAGTTTCAATTTTACAGTAAGCGATCATGCTTATTGTAAACATTGAGTACTTTTTGCACTAACTATCTACCAATTTTTCTGCGTCGCTGTTCAGGAATTTCACTTGTGGTCAAAAATTCATTCAGATCTTTACAATGCTGATACAAGAATCTATTATCTTGTGCGTATGGAAATTCTTTTTGTAGTAGTTGAGTGGCATCATCTCCGGTTCTGTCATTATCCAAAAAGAGTTCTATGTTTGGGTAAGTCTTGAGCAATTCTACTGTTCTTTTAATCATCGAAACAGAGTTGAGAATCAAATAATCTGATGGTGATTTTTCAAGCGGTTTTTCCAAAATTCTGAATGACAGATAATCCGTAAAACCTTCAAAAACTCGTATCGATGTTGATTCTTTTTTAATGGTGGAAATATCTTTTTTCCCCAAACAGATTTTGATGTGCGGATTGCGAATTTCATATCCTCCGGAATCATTTTTGAAGCCAATTCCGAAATAATTTCTTCCGTTCAGTTTGTAATGAATTTCTTCCAGTTGTGATTTTTGAGTCTCCAATTTTCGAGCTTGCAGATATTGAATAAGTGAAGGATGTTGAACGTTTTTAATTTCTAAAATTTCATAACTTTTAGAGGGGTTTTCTAATGAGGAATATTGCGGTTGAAAAGAAGAAAAATTCTGCTTTGCTGCCCATTCCAGAACTTCTTTTACGGAAGAATTATGATATTTCATCATAAAATCGGTGTTGTTACCGCCAATTCCTTCTGAAAAAAGATACCAGAGATTTAGTTTTTTATCGAGTTTAAAAGAGGCCTGGGATTCGTTGGCAAAAGGATTGAGATACCAGGCTTCTTTTTCATTTTGTTTCGTGGGAAGGTGTCCGAGAGAAAGGAGGACTTCTTCCAACGTGATGCTGTTAAATTGTTTGCAGTTCATAAAATGTGTTTTTGTGTTTTGTTTTATAAAGTTTTTTTGAAATTCGTTTACCTTCTTACCTAAACCTTTATTGATCGTTGTTTGCAAGTGTTTTATTTCTTACCTCTCATTACCTGCTTACCTTTATTTTTATTCATTATTTTAGGTAATTAGGTAAGTTGATTCCTCTTTAGTTACCTTGTCATAAATACAGTATTAGGAAGTGTTCCAAATGATTTCAGGTAAGTGGTAAGTGGTTTTTGAGATTTTTAAGTATTTAATGATTCTTCAATCTTTCTTCTGATCAAATAGCCATAAACCTGTCTTTTCGGATGCTTGATTCTTTCATAATTCATGGCAGTTAGTGCTTTACCAATTTTCACGATGTTAAGTCGCACACCAAGTGCATTGCTCATCGCCAGCATAATGTCTGAAGGCGTTAGAAATTCGCTTTGCAGTTTAGATTTTTCAAAATGGGTAAGTATAATTTCCTGTTCCAGAGAAACCTGTTTGAATTTCTCATTGCGCTTTTCGTTTTCCTGAATATCTTCTGCCGTGAGTTCGGAATTGTAGTTTTTTCTTTCAAAAGCATTGTAATATGCTTGTGACCAGACTTTTTCAATATCAATTTCTTTGGAATAATTGAAATCAATCTTCAAAACTTCAAAAATCTGCCATCGTACACTTCCTGTTTCATCCGTTAAAAAATCTGATCGGTTGGTGGAACCACAAAATGAAGCCGTTCTATGCATCAATGAGGATTTACGATCATAAGGCAATCTCGCATTGACGGTATTTTTAGAAATGAAAGACTTCAAAATATTAACATCGGTTTTCGACATAACCGAGAGCTCATCAATATTAATCAGAATGTTCTTGCATAAAGCAATGAGGCCGTCTTTATCCACACCAATATCTTCTGTATAATACTTTTCCAGAGTTGAGGGAATCAAAAATCGAAGAAAGCTGGTTTTCCCAGAATTTTGTTTAGTATTGAACAAAACGAAGCATTGTTTATTCACGTAACCTTTCTTTAATGAACACAAAACGATTCTTGTTAGCCATTTTTCAAAATGATTTTGAAA
>JAFAGO010000053.1 GCA_023422635.1 Bacteroidota bacterium | reverse complement strand
AGCTAAAGCAATTGCCAATAGCGAGAAATTAGAGGCGACTCAAATTTGTATTTGAAGATATTAACGAAATACCTCAATGTATCTAAATGATAATTTCATAAGTCAATTTGGAATTCTTAAAAATATTCAGATTAAACCTTCTGTATATTACTATTTTCAGTAACTTTAAAGAATCATTAATGTAAAGATTTCATACATGAATTCAGTTCTGCCCGCCTCACTTTTTACCGATCAGGATGTCTATCTTTTTCGCGAAGGAAAACATTATCGACTTTACGAAAAATTGGGTTCACATACCATTGATTTTGAAGGTAAAAGAGGCGTTTATTTCGCTGTTTGGGCACCGAACGCAGAGCAGGTTTCCGTTATTGGTGATTTTAATCAGTGGTCCACTGGTATGCATCAACTTTTTCCAAGATGGGATCAGTCGGGAATTTGGGAAGGTTTTATCGAAGGGCTTACCTGGGGAACTTTATATAAGTATGCCATTAAAAGCTATTCCGGCGAATCTTTCGAAAAAAGTGATCCTTATGCTTTGAGTTGGGAGCAAAATCTTCAAGCGGCCTCTTTGGTTTCAACCAATTGGTATGAATGGAACGACGAACAATGGATGGGCAAAAGAGTCAATAAAAATGCGCTTAAAGCTCCCATTTCAGTTTACGAAATTCACCTAGGTTCATGGATGCGTGGTACAGATGATCCGAAACGTTTTTTTTCTTATCGCGAAATTGCTGAACGTTTAATTCCGTATGTCAAAGAAATGGAATTTACCCATGTTGAATTTATGCCCGTGATGGAACATCCTTACGAGCCGAGTTGGGGATATCAAATTACAGGGTATTATGCTGCAAATTCTCGATTTGGCTCACCACAAGATTTAATGTTTTTGATCGATCAACTTCACAAAAATGATATTGGAATTATTCTCGATTGGGTGCCATCACATTTTCCAGGTGATGCCAATGGTTTGCATCGCTTCGATGGAAGTTATTTATATGAACATGAAGATCCCAAAAAGGGGTTTCATCCCCAATGGAATTCCTATATTTTTAATTATGGTAGGCCAGAAGTGAAATCATTTTTAATATCAAATGCACTTTTTTGGCTCGATCGCTATCACGCCGATGGACTGCGTGTTGATGCGGTAACCTCAATGTTGTATTTGGATTATGCGCGAAATGAAGGGGAATGGGAACCTAATATTGAAGGCGGCAACGTAAACCTTGAAGCGAAAGCTTTTCTTCAAGATTTCAATACTGCGGTATATGAATTTTATCCAGATACCATAACAATTGCAGAAGAAAGTTCAGATTTTCCACAATTAACAAGTCCAGTTCACGATGGTGGAATTGGTTTCGGAATGAAGTGGATGATGGGCTGGATGCACGATACACTGCGCTATTTTAAAGAAGATCCTATTAACCGAAAATACAAGCATAATAAAATTACATTTACTTCAATGTACATGTATAACGAGAATTATATGATGCCGCTTTCCCACGATGAAGTGGTACACGGAAAAGCGAGTATGATCTATAAAATGGTAGGCGACGAATGGCAAAAATTCGCAAACTTACGAGCGCTATACACGTATATGTTTACTCATCCCGGAGCGAAATTATTGTTTATGGGAAATGAGTTCGGACAAACCAGAGAATGGAATTTTGGGGCATCTCTCGATTGGCATCTCTTGCAATATCCGATTCATAAAGGACTTCAAAATTTTGTAAAAGATCTCAATCATCTTTATCGTACTGAGCCTTCGATGTATGAACTTCAATTTGAACCTTCCGGCTTTGAATGGGTTGAAGCAAACGATGGATTGAATTCTATTTACGTGTATTTAAGGAAAGGTAAAAATCCTGATGAGGTTACCATGGTTGTTCTAAATCTAACCCCACGTGTATTCGATTATAAAATCGGAGTTAATGAGGGAACCAACTGGGAAGTTATTCTCAATTCCGATGATACTCATTATGGAGGAAGTGGTGTAAATGCCACAATTGTGGATGAGGAAGATAATGAATGGATGTATCGCCCAAACAATATCGTACTCACTTTACCTCCTTTAGCGGGTGTGGTGTTAAAGCAAAAAGCTGCACGTCAGTTGGAAGTTCCAAAGCAAAGTTCTTCATCGAATAAAAAATCAAAAAAGACTTCAAGAAAAATATAGTGCAAATAAGGAAATCTTAATCGTTCTTGATTGAACATGTGAATATTCACACTTGAAATATACAGCGCAGTAAAAAACTGGAAAAATTTAAAAACCAAATGAATATGACGATTTATCACTTGAGTATGGAGTGCTATCCCGTGGCAAAAGTGGGTGGTTTGGCAGATGTGGTTGGTGCGCTTCCAAAATATCAAAATAAGAAAGAAGGAATCGACGCTAAAGTGGTAATGCCGTGGTACAACAAACCTTTTGTTCATGATCATCATTTCGATGTGGTTTTTGATGGATATATCCACCAGAAAAACAAAACTTTTTCTGTTCAAGTCATGAAAGAAAAAGCATGTGTTTTGGGCTTTGACTTGTATTTAGTGAAAATTCCTGGACTTTTAGATCGCGATAATCCTTATGGATATTGGGATGAAAGTCAACAGTTTCTTGCTTTCCAACATGCTGTTTTGCATTGGCTTTCTGCATCAGGAATTCGTCCGGATGTTCTTCATTGCCACGATTATCACACCGGTTTGGTTCCTTTCATGGTAGAAAATTGTCCAGAGTTCACTCTTTTAAAAGGCGTTAAAACCATCGGAACCATTCATAATGGTGAATATCAAGGGCAAATGCGTTGGGAGATGATCGATTATTTTCCTTGGATTAATGGATCAACAGATTTACGAATTCTGGATTGGTCAGGATGGATTAATCCTTTAGCGACGATGATTAAATGTTGTCACGCTTTTAATGCGGTATCTGGTGGTTATTTGGAAGAGCTTTTTCAGAGTTTTAAGGGTTTAGAAAATCTTGTTCGTCAAGAACATGCGAAAGCATACGGAATTATCAATGGGATTGATACTGAAGTTTGGAACCCAAAAACCGATTCTTTTTTAAGTTACAATTATGATGTTACTGATGTACACGAAGGGAAATGGAATAGTAAAAAAGCATTGTGTGAAGAATATGGTTTAAATCCTAATCTTCCTTTGTTTTCCTTTATTGGAAGATTTGCGGGAGAAAAGGGTGCCGATTTGTTGCCGGATATTGTTCAGAAGAGCATCCAACAAACGCAAGGTGGATTGAATATCATAATTCTTGGTTCTGGTGATATTCATATTGAAAATCGCTTGAAGGAACTCAATCAGGTATTTGTGAATTTCGCTTTGGATTTAGGGTACAAAGAATACCTTTCTCATAAAATTTACGCTTCTTCAGATTTTCTATTAATGCCTTCTCGAGTTGAACCTTGTGGACTCAATCAAATGTATGCGATGCGTTACGGAACAATTCCCATTGTGCGCTATATTGGCGGATTGCGAGATACGGTGCAAGATGTTACAAGTGGTGGCGCAGGAATTAATTTTGTAAATGCGGGTTCGGATGATGCGGTACATGCGATGCATCGAGCGTTGGAGATTTACTATAATGAAGAATACCGTACTTCTTTGGTACACACCAATATGAATTTCGATTTCTCTTGGGAAAAATCAGCTGAAAATTATTTGTCTCTTTATGAGAAATAAGAAATTTTTTGTAACTTTAAGTGCTTGTTAAAAGCGCATTGAACACAATTTTTGGGGAATTATTGATGTTGTGTTTTCTTCAAATAGATATCGAATAAACAAATAAAATCAAAAGGAAATTATAGCAGAAAATACGTTCAGTAATGCATCTTTTCGAAGCGGAAATAATTCGTTATCTTGAAGGAAGTTTCACAAAAATATTCGAAAGATTTTAAATAATTAATACCCAAACATAAACAAAAAATTAAGTAATAAACATAAATATATGAAAGACAATGTAATCTCAGTTGTATTAGGCGGAGGAAGGGGAACTCGGTTATTTCCGCTCACGTATTCGAGGTCGAAGCCAGCAGTTCCAATTGCAGGAAAATATCGTTTAGTCGATATTCCTATTTCCAACTGTTTAAATTCAGGATACAACAAAATCCTGGTTCTTACGCAATTCAATTCAGCCTCACTCAATTCACACATCAAAAACTCTTACCACTTCGATATTTTCAGTAAAGGTTTCGTGGATATTCTGGCAGCAGAACAAAATGTGGAAAACGACAGTTGGTATCAAGGTACCGCTGATGCGGTTCGTCAATCCATGAAGCATCTGGATAAATATGAATACGATTATGTGCTCATTTTATCTGGCGACCAATTGTATCAAATGGATTTTCGTGAAATGATGAACTTTCACATCGAAAATGGGGGAGATATTACCATTGCAACAATTCCCGTAAACGCAAAAGATGCGACTGGTTTTGGAATTTTAAAGTCGGATGACCAAGGAGTTATAACCTCGTTTATCGAAAAGCCAACAACCGATTTATTGCCCGATTGGAAATCTGAAGTTTCAGAAAAAAGCAAAAGTCAAGGCAATGAATATTTAGCATCTATGGGAATTTATGTGTTCTCGAAAGGTGTTTTGAAAAAAATATTTGAAGAAGATAAAGGCGACGATTTCGGGAAAGAATTAATTCCAAATGCACTCGATCGTGGCTATAAAACGCTAAGCTTTCAATATGATGGATATTGGACGGATATTGGTACCATCGATTCGTTCTTTGAAGCGAATTTGGATTTATGTCAAGATTTTCCGAAATTCAATCTTTTTAGTTCATCGCCCGTTTTTACCAGACCGAGAATGCTTCCTCCGTCGAAAATTTTAAGTTCTTATGTAAGTAAAGCGATTTTTTCTGATGGATGTATTGTGATGGCGGATAAAATTGAGAACTCAATTGTGGGTAATCGTACGCGTATTGATAAAGGTAGTACTGTTGTAAATACGTATATTATGGGAGCGGATTTTTATCAGGACACGAAGGAAATTGTGGCGAATGACGAATCTGGATGTCCGAATTTGGGCGTCGGAAAATATTGCTATATCGAAAATGCAATCTTAGATAAAAACTGTAGAATTGGGAATAACGTGAGTATTATCGGTGGAAAACATCTTCCCGATGGCGACTATGAAACGCATTCTATTAAAGATGGAATTGTAGTCGTGAAAAAAAATGCAGTTATTGAACCTGGAACGTATATTGGATAATTTTTTTTCATAATAAGTATAAAGGCAAGATTCAAAAAAATTGAATCTTGCTTTTTTTATGTCTTATTCAGAACGAGTTTTTGTTCGCTTTATTTTTTTAATCGCGTTTCTAAAGTCCATCTTTTTATTCTATTTTTGCAAGATGCGATGGATTAAAATTCTCTTGTTTAGTGTTGCGGTTTTGTTTGGGATTTACACCGCAGTGATGTATTTTTTTGCAGATGAAAATAAAAGTTTTACAGTGGTAAAAGAAGTCAATTATCCATTGGAAAAAGTATTTTCTCAATTCAATAATTTTCAGAACTTCACTCGGTGGAACAACTATTTCGCCAGCTCTAAGGAAATGAGCGTTGAATATTATCAGCCTTATCAAGGAATGGGAAGTGCTATAAGTTTTTTTGATAAAGAACGCGATCGAAAGGGTGAAATGTTTATTCGATACGAAAATCCTGGAAAAACCTTAAAGTATCAACTTTTCGAAGGTGAGGAAACCAATCCATCTTTAATTAATATTCGATTTACGCCTATTTCTCCAGAAAAAACGAAAATTTCTTGGTACGTTCATACGCCCAAAAAATCATTATTAATGAGGTCGGTTAATTTTTGGACGGAAGATGTTTTTGTGGAAAATTTAGATAAAAGTATGGCCAATCTGCAAAGTATTTTGAGCAATAAAGTAGAGCGGGATCAGCAATTGAATGCGATAAAATACGACAGCTTAATGGTTGAAAATCAGCAAGGAGAATTGCTTTTAGGAATTAATGTTAGCGCTAAAAATTCAAAAAACACATTGCTTAAAAATATTGTTCTTAACCATAATAAGGTGTACAACTTTGTAACGATGGATTTGGCTAAAAAAGAGGATGAGTTCGGTTTACCGGTATTGGTTACCAATCCTACCAATTATAAAGATAAAGAGGTTTCTTATTTTTATGGAATTCCACTTTCAAAAAGAGTAGGGATTAGCGACAATAATTTTAGCTTTCGCACCATCAATGAAAGCAAAGCGTATGTTATTTATTATAAAGGTACATACGAGGGTAGAGTTCGCAGTATTCAAATGTTACTGCAGAAGGCTAAAAAAGACACCATGCGCACCGGAGACGTGTTGCAAACGTTTATTGAGCCACCACAGGAAGAAAGAGTTGTGAACTTGAAAATTTCTTTGCCTGTTTATCGATAGATTTTATGTATCTTAACCAACCCAAAATTTATGAATAAAATCATTTAAATGGTAAAAATTTCATAAATTTGTGCCTTATATAATGACTCAAAAAATCAAAGTCTAAAACGCTAATAATGGATCGATTTTCATTTCTTAACGCAGCGCATTCTCAGCTAATTGAGGATCTGTATCAACAATATTTACAATATCCTGATTCCCTTGAACCTTCTTGGAAGGCTTTTTTCCAAGGGTTTGATTTTGCTCTGGAAAATTATGCAGAAGAGCAAGAAAGTGCTCCTGTATCATCTCCAACTCAATATACACAAAATGCAGTAAGCAAGGGCGAAGTGCCTGAAGATATTCAAAAGGAATTTCGTGTTGTAAACTTAATAGAAGCGTACAGACAACGAGGCCATCTTTTTACACAAACCAATCCGGTGCGCGAAAGAAGACATCATGTTCCCACTTTGGAGCTTTCTAACTTCGGATTGTCAGATGCTGATCTTGATAAAAAATTCAATTGCGCTACCGAAACAGGAATGTCTGGTGCAGCATCTTTAAGAGATATTATTAAACATCTTCAAAAAACGTATTGTGATTCCATTGGTGTTGAATATATGCATATTCAAAACGTTGCAGAAAAACAATTTATCCGCGATTGGCTTCAAGTAAACGAAAATCATCCGAATCTTAATTCTGATGAAAAAGTGGAGATTTTAAAGAAATTGAATCAAGCGGTAGCTTTTGAAAATTATTTGCATACCAAATTTGTTGGGCAAAAACGTTTTTCTTTGGAAGGTGGCGAATCTTTAATTCCAGCGTTGGATCAATTAATTACAAGATCTTCAAAATTAGGCGTAGACGAAGTGGTTTTAGGTATGGCGCACCGCGGAAGATTGAACGTTCTTTCCAATATCTTCGGTAAATCGTATAAACAAATCTTTTCAGAATTTGAAGGGAAAGAGTTTGAAGAAGATGTGTTCTCTGGAGATGTAAAATACCATTTAGGTTCTTCAAAAGCAATTGAAACCGAAAGCGGTGAAACCGTTAAAATCAACCTAACACCAAATCCATCGCACCTTGAAACAGTCGCTTCTTTAGTGGAAGGAATTTGTCGTGCGAAAGTGGATAACGAATACCACGATTTCAAAAAAGTTTTGCCAATTGTTATTCATGGTGATGGTGCAATTGCAGGACAAGGAATTGTGTACGAAGTTGCACAAATGATGACGTTAGAGGGCTATAAAACGGGCGGTACAGTTCATATCGTGGTGAACAATCAAGTTGCCTTTACTACCAATTATTTAGATTCCCGTTCCTCTTTATATTGTACTGATATTGCAAAAGTTACCGAATCTCCGGTAATGCATGTAAATGCAGATGATGTGGAAGCTGTTGTTCACGCAATTCGTTTTGCTGCAGATTTTAGAGCGAAATTCGGAAAAGATGTTTACATCGATCTTTTAGGATATAGAAAGTACGGACACAACGAAGGGGATGAACCTCGTTTCACGCAACCTAATCTTTATAAAATTATTTCCAAACATCCGAATCCAAGAGAGATTTATAAGGAAAAATTAATTAAAGAAAATTTAGTTTCTGATGATGTTTTGAAAAAAATGGAGTCAGATTTTAAACAACTTCTAGATGTGGATTTCGATGCTTCTAAAGAAATTGAGAAAAATGCAATGGCCATTTTTATGGAAGAAGCTTGGAAAAATTATCCAATCGGAGCGAAAGGTAGCGTTTACAAAACCTATGATACCAGCTTTAATCTCGATCAATTAAAAGAATTAGCAGTAAAAATTTCAACCTTACCAGCGGATAAAAAATTCATCAATAAGATTACAAAATTATTTGATGGTCGCTTGAAAATGGTGGATAACGATTCTTTAGATTGGGCAATGGGTGAACTTTTGGCGTATGCAACTTTGCTTCAAGAAGGGTCAAACATTCGAATTTCTGGGGAAGATGTAGAAAGAGGCACATTCTCTCACCGTCATGCCGTAGTGAAAACGGAAGATAATGAAGAAGAATACGTTCCTTTAAAACAAGTCAACGAAAATCAACAATTCAATATCTATAACTCATTGCTTTCTGAATATGGAGTTTTAGGATTTGATTACGGATATGCAATGGCTGCTCCAAATACACTTACGGTTTGGGAAGCACAGTTTGGTGATTTTGCGAATGGAGCTCAAATTATTGTCGATCAATATATTGTAGCGGCAGAAGATAAATGGAAAGTTCAAAATGGATTGGTAATGATGCTTCCTCATGGATCAGAAGGTCAAGGAGCAGAACACTCTTCCGCAAGGTTAGAACGTTTCCTAACGCTTTGTGCAAACGAAAATATCATTGTGGCGAATATCACAACGCCTGCAAATTACTTCCATTTATTGAGAAGACAAATGAAATTTCCGTTCAGAAAACCATTGGTAATTATGACGCCGAAATCGTTATTGAGACATCCAAAAGTGGTTTCGAAATTGGAAGATCTTGCCAATGGAGCGTTTCAACCGATTATCGACGATGCAACAGCAGATCCTAAAAAAGTGGAAAAACTGGTATTGTGTTCTGGTAAATTGTACTACGAACTACTTGCTAAAAAAGAAGAAACCAATAACGAAAAAGTTGCACTGGTACGTTTGGAACAAATTTACCCACTTCAAATGGATAAGTTTGATGAAATTTTAAGCAAGTACAGCAACAGAAAAGAAATTGTTTGGGCACAAGAAGAACCTGAAAATATGGGGGCTTGGTCGTTCATTTTAAGAAATTTCCGAGATACAGGAATTCAACTCGTTGCCCCTGTTGCAAGTGGTACACCAGCGCCAGGAAGTCATAAAATGTTTGAGAAAAATCAAAGCGGCGTAATCAATAAAGTATTTGATCTTTCACCCGTAACTGCGTAAACCAATGAAGAATTTTTTCTTGCTGTTTATTCTATTTCTGAGTTTATCTGTCGATGCGCAAGTAAACACATCAGAAGTTGAGCAACAGTTTAGAGATTATTCGAGTTTGATAAAGGACAAAAGATTCGGAAGAGCGATTGATCAATATGCAAACGAAGAGTTGCTGGAAATTATTCCGAGAGAACAAATCTTGCAAAGCATGGAGCAGATTTTTAATTCACCAGAAATTGAATTTAAAATTTATGATCCGCAAAACATCAACATCGATTCCGAAGAGTTTATTAAAAACAATAAATCCTACTGTAAATTGAATTATGATCAGCGAATTGATTTAAAATTTAACAGCAATGTATTGTCTGTAGAACAGTTAATGACGGCACTTTCAAACGAATTTGGTGCAGCAAATGTTCAACACAATACGCAAACTGGTTATTTTGAAATCAATAGTCATAAAGATGCCATTGCAACATCTACTGATCGGCAACATTGGAAGTTTACGGTTTTGGAGAAAAATCAAATCCCAGTTCTGAGAAATTTTTTGCCAGAAGAACTCCTCAGAAGTTTGAATTAAATAAAAAATAAATACATATTACACATGGCAATATTAGAAATGAAAGTTCCTTCGCCGGGAGAATCAATCACGGAAGTTGAAATCGCAACTTGGTTAGTGAAAGACGGTGATTATGTGGAAAAAGATCAACCCATTGCAGAAGTAGATTCTGATAAAGCAACGCTTGAGCTTCCTGCTGAAGAAAGCGGTGTTATTACCCTTAAAGCTGAAGAAGGCGATGTGGTACAAGTTGGGCAAGTAGTGTGCTTAATCGATCGCGATGCTGCAAAACCAGAAGGTGGCGCTACTGAAGCTCCGAAAGAAGAAGCAAAAGCAGAAGCTCCAAAACCTGAGCCTGTAAAAGAAGAAAAGAGACCAGCAGCAACGTATGCAACGGGAACGCCTTCTCCGGCAGCACAAAAAATTCTTGACGAAAAGAATATTCCCACTTCAGAGGTAAAAGGTTCTGGCAGAGATGGTAGAATTACTAAAGAAGATGCTGTAGTTGCAAAAGGAGTTCCATCAATGGGAGCAACTTCTGATACTTCAGGAAGCAGAGCGAGCTCCACAACAAAACTTTCTGTACTAAGAAGAAAATTGGCCGCAAGATTGGTTTCAGTGAAAAATGAAACTGCTATGTTAACCACTTTTAATGAAGTGGATATGTCTGAAATTTTTAGAATCAGAAAGCAATATAAAGATGAGTTTTCTCAAAAACACGGTGTTGGGCTTGGATTCATGTCGTTCTTTACCAAAGCGGTAACCAGAGCTTTACAACTGTATCCAGATGTAAATGCATCCATAGATGGTGACTTCAAAGTGAATTACGATTTTTGCGATATTTCAGTCGCTGTTTCTGGACCAAAAGGACTAATGGTTCCAGTGTTGAGAAATGCTGAGAATATGACGTTCAGAGGAGTAGAAGCCAACATCAAAGGACTTGCTGAAAAGGTGCGCGATGGAAAAATTACCGTAGATGAAATGACGGGTGGAACCTTTACCATTACCAATGGTGGTGTATTTGGTTCAATGCTTTCTACACCTATTATCAACCCACCGCAATCTGCGATTTTAGGAATGCACAATATCATCCAAAGACCAGTTGCTGTAAACGGACAAGTAGAAATTCGCCCAATGATGTATTTGGCAGTTTCTTATGATCACCGTATTATTGATGGTAGAGAATCCGTAGGTTTCTTGGTTGCGATTAAAGAAGCTATCGACAATCCAGTCGAATTCCTGATGGGAGGCGATGAAAGAAAGGCACTAGAACTTTAAATAAATTGAAATCCTGCCGTTGTTGGCAGGATTTTTTTTACCCTTAGAAAATCAAAAATCAGAATTGGCTACTCAAAATATCAAAAAAATGAATTGAATTTAGAAAAAATCCCCAATCTACCTACCCTTAATCCTTCCCAATACACTACAAAAGATGAAAAAACTACAAGGCACGAGTTCGAAAACCACAAAAGATATTAAGGTAACCGTGATTACAGAATATGATGTTAAAAATAGTTGCCCAAGCGAATGCAGATATGTATTTCGCTACAACATTAGCATTGAAAATAAACGCTTTGAACCCATTCGTCTTCTGAAAAGAAAATGGCATATTTTCGATTTCGGTTTTGGCTTTACAGAAGTTGCCGGAGATGGCGTTATTGGCTTAGTTCCAGAAATTAAACCAGGAGAAAATTTCGGTTATTTTTCGAATGTAATTTTACGTTCGGGCTTAGGAACAATGTGCGGAACTTATTTAATTCAAAACACCATTACAGAAGAAGTCTTCGAAGTTGAAATTTCAAAATTCAACCTTTTTTCAACGGTTTTGAGCAATTAAAAAACTACTAATCTTGAAGATCGAGGAGCGTTTTCCGTTCCAAAATTCCGAGCGATGCATCGCGAACTTCAATTAAAATATCGTGAAGTGAACAATGGTTTTCATTGCAGTCATCGCATTTTTCATAGAAATTTAAACTCACACAAGGCAGCATCGCAATTGGCCCGTTAACCAACCGAATAATTTTTGCAAGAGTAACATTTTCTGGATTTCCTTTTAAAAAGTAACCACCACCTTTACCTTTTTTACTATCAAGTACATCTGCTTTTTTTAAATGAAGTAAGATATTTTCCAGGAATTTCAACGGAATTTTCTTTTGGTCGGAAATTTCTTGAATCAGCACAGGTCCATCTTCACGTTTGGCAACAAGATAGGAAAGCGCTTTGAAGGCATACTGTGATTTTTTGGATAACATTTAAAACGTATTTTTGCAGAATTCAAAATTAACAAATGTTTTCAAAACAAGAGGCACAACAATTGAAAAAAGACTTTTGGATTGCTTTTGGAAAAAGTTTTCCTAGAAAATGGTTGTTGTACAACACAAAAATAAAAGATTTTTCCTTTAAATTTTATGCCGATTCCAAAAAGGCAGAAGTTGCGCTGGATATTGAAATGAAAGATGAACTCTTTCGAAACGCGTATTACGAAAAGATTTGGTCTTTAGAATCGATATTGGAAGAGTATGTTGGAGCAATTAATAAAGATGAATATTTTGTTACCGAAAGTGGCAAAACAATCGCGAGAATTTGGGTAACAAAAACGAACGTTTCTATTTTTAATAAAAACTCTTGGCAAGAAATATTCGAGTTTTTTGTTGAAAAAATGAATGGTTTCGAAATCTTCTTTTTTGAATATGAAGACTTTATTAAAGATATCTAAATTTCCTTTGCATTATTTCTAGAGTATTTCAAGAATAGAAATTGCTTGGACGAATCTTTCTGAATAGAAATGAAGTATCCTTTTGAAAACCTAAGTCTTCGAATATGCTGAGAATGACATCACACAAAATCGACGTGTTCATCTTAATTAGGTTATGCTGAGCGAAGTCGTAGCATTTTGATCAGATCGTTATTCGAGGAAAATTATGGTTCAATAAATTATTAAACTTACCTTCATTCAATTTAAATGGCGAAAGATTGCATGTGTTTTGTCGCAAAATTTGAGTCCTAATCATTCCACTCAGTAATTATTCACTTTCCTTGTCTTCCAAAATTTCCATAATAAAAAAACAGCGAAGTAAACTTCACTGTTGAAAAAAAAAATCCTATTGTGAGAAAAAAAATAAAATTATTGAATAAATGCTTTTGCAAGCGTTTTTAAATACTCGAGCGTTGCCTTACAAATGTAATACTTTTATTTTACTAATGTCTCTCCGTGAGAAAATATTTTCAATTATTTTTCAAACCCTTTCATATGGGAATATATCACCTTATAAAGTTTCAGAATTGAGGGTATTTCCGTAAATTTGTAATGAATTCTAACACATAAAACATGTCTAAAAAAGCATTGTTAGCCATTCTTGATGGCTGGGGTTTAGGAACAGACCCAAAAGTTTCCGCACTTGATCAGGCTTCTACGCCATTTATGGATTCTCTATTTCAAAAATTTCCGCATACAACGCTTGAAGCCAGTGGTTTAGCTGTGGGACTTCCTTTCGGGCAAATGGGGAATTCCGAAGTTGGACACATGAATTTGGGCGCAGGGAGAGTTGTGTACCAAAATTTGGTAAAGCTCAATATGGCGGTTGATAACAATACTCTAGGCGCAGAAAGTCAGATTACACAAGCATTTGAGTATGCAAAAAATAGTGGGAAAAGCATTCACTTTATTGGTTTATGCTCCGATGGTGGGGTGCACTCTCATATTAACCATTTAAAAGGACTTTTATCTGCAGTTAAAGATTTTGGTATCGAAGATAAAGTATATGTTCACGCATTTACCGATGGTAGAGATTGTGATCCGCTGTCAGGAAAAGGTTTTATCAATGATCTTGTAAATCATATGCATCAAACTGTTGGCGAATTGGCTTCTGTTGTGGGACGTTATTATGCGATGGACCGTGACAGACGTTGGGAGCGTGTAAAACTAGCGTACGATGTAATGGTAAAAGGAATTGGTACACCAACGCATGATGTTCTGCAAGCAATTCAAAATTCATATGATGAAGGTGTTACCGATGAATTCGTCAAACCAATTGTTTGTTTAAATGGAAACGACAAGCCCGTTGCAGAAATTAAAGAAGGCGATGTGGTATTTTGCTTTAACTTCCGTACCGATAGAGGTCGTGAAATCACAGAAGTGCTTTCACAACAAGATTTCCCAGAATTCGATATGCATGCGCTGGATCTTTATTATGTAACCTTAACCAATTACGATAAAGGATTTAAAAAAGTACATGTAGTATTTGATGAAGAAGTTTTGGAAAGTACAATGGGTGAAGTTTTAGAGCTTAACGGAAAATCCCAAATTCGGGTAGCTGAAACGGAAAAATATCCACACGTAACATTTTTCTTTTCTGGAGGAAGAGAAGAACCATTCTTGCAGGAAAAAAGATTGCTTTGCCCAAGTCCGAAAGACGTGCCAACGTACGATTTAAAACCAGAGATGTCTGCTTACGACATCACTGAAAACATACTTCCTGAAATCGAAAACGAAACCGTGGATTTCATTTGTTTGAATTTTGCCAACACCGATATGGTGGGGCACACTGGCGTTTTTGAAGCAGCCGTAAAAGCAGCCGAAACCGTAGATACTTGCATCCAAAAAGTAGCAACTGCGGCTTATGAACATGGTTATACCGTGTTTATTCTTGCAGATCACGGAAACTCAGATGTGATGTTAAATCCTGATGGAACGCCAAACACTCAACATTCTACCAATCTCGTTCCGCTTATTGTGATGGATAAAGAGAAAACGTGGAGTTTGAAACCTGGAAAATTAGGCGATGTGGCACCTTCTATTTTAACAGCAATGGAAGTTCCCGTTCCTGAGAAAATGACAGGTGATGTTTTGATTTCCTAAAACAAAACGCACAACACAATACAAAACCGGATGATTCGTCCGGTTTTTTTTATGCAAAAAAGTTATGCAATAGATAATAATTGTATATTTGTCGCTAATCAACTTTTATGAACACACTCTTCACGAAATTTGAAGTGATGGAATCCATTGGGAAAAAAATGGACGATTTCATTTCGAAATACCTTACGCCAATCGAAAAAATTTGGCAACCTTCTGATTTTTTACCCGATGCTTCAAAAGATAATTTTAAAGATGAAATCGACGAACTTCGCGAATTTGCGCAAGAAATGCCGTACGATCTTTTCGTGACCTTAATCGGAGATTGCATTACGGAAGAAGCACTTCCCACCTACGAATCCTGGATTATGAATATTGATGGTGTTGATCAACTCGATATGAAAAACGGTTGGACGAAATGGACGAGAGCGTGGACCGCCGAAGAAAATCGACACGGTGATTTACTGGGAAAATATTTGTACCTCTGCGGAAGAGTGAATATGCGTGAAATGGAGGTGACTACACAATATTTAATCAATGATGGTTTTGATATCAGCACAGGTACAGATCCGTATAAAAACTTTGTGTACACCAGTTTTCAGGAAACAGCAACCAATATTTCGCACCGTAGAGTAGGAAGTTTAGCAAAGCAAACAGGAAATAAAAAACTCGCGAATATGTGCGGCGTTATTGCTGCTGATGAAGCTCGGCATGCTAAAGCATACAAACATTTTGTAAAAGAAATTTTCGAAATGGATCCTTCAGAAATGATGGTGGCTTTTGAACAAATGATGAAATCCAAAATTGTAATGCCTGCACATTTATTACGTCAATCCGGACAAAAAGTAGGCGAACTTTGGGAACACTTCTCCGATGCCGCACAACGGTGCAGCGTGTATACCGCACAAGATTACATCAATATTATGAAAGATTTAATGGTAGAATGGAAAATCGAACATCTTTCAGGATTGAATGATTCCGCGGAAAAAGCGCGCGAATATCTTCTTCGACTTCCAGATCGTTTGCAAAAGATTACCGATAGAATGCAAACCTCTCAAGAAAACTACCATTTCAAATGGGTTCGACTGTAGCGGTTTTTACCGATTATTTTAAACATGCTATAACGAAAGGACTGATGAAATTCAGTCTTTTTTTTATTCTTTTTAGTATCTTTGCATACTTAAATCCTTTAAAATGATTAAAAGCAATAAAAAGCTCGCTATTGATTTCGATGGAACGATTGTGGATGATGCTTACCCTGGAATAGGAAAGCCCAAAACCTTTGTTTTCGAAACGTTAAAAAAACTTCAAGGTGAAGGATATCGTTTAATTTTATGGACCTACCGTCATGGTAAAACACTTTCTGAAGCAGTGGAATTTTGCCGTAAAAACGGAATTGAATTCTACGCAGTAAACTCCAGTTTTGAAGGTGAAGTTTTTGATAATGCCGAAGCGTCCAGAAAAATCGATGCCGATTTATTTATTGATGATCGTAATTTAGGAGGATTTCCTGGTTGGGGAGAAATCTACAACATCATTAACGAAAAAATTGAATTTCGTGTAGAAGGCGGCGAAGTTTTGGCGTATTCAAAACTTAAAAAAGAAAAGAAGAAAGGCCTTTTCTGGTAATCGATTCATATACTTATTAATCAAAATAACAATTAAAAGTCAGTGGTTACGCGATGTGATTTTTGACTTTCATCTTGTTTCTTATCAAAATGATACAACTTAAAACACTCGAAGAACTCTATTTAATGCGCGAATCTGCGCAGCTCGTTTCCAAAACATTAGGAATGTTGGCAACGGAAATTAAACCAGGAGTTACAACGAAATATTTAGACAAACTGGCGTACGACTATATTAAAGATCACGGTGCTGAACCTGCATTTTTAGGATATGGCGGTTTCCCGGCTTCCCTTTGCATGTCGCCTAATGAACAAGTGGTACACGGTTTTCCTACCGACGAACCGTTGAAAGATGGCGATATTATTTCTGTAGATTGCGGAACCTATAAAAATGGTTTCGTGGGCGATCATGCCTATACTTTTGAAGTAGGAGAAGTGGCTCCTGAAATTAAAAAACTGCTTAAAATCACCAAAGAGTCCTTATATAAAGGAATTGCACAATGTGTACGTGGTAAACGAGTAGGCGATATTTCGCATGCTATTCAATCGTATTGTGAAAAAGAAGGGTATGGCGTGGTTCGTGAGCTTGTTGGTCATGGCGTTGGAAAAGTAATGCACGAGGATCCTCAAGTTCCGAATTATGGAAGACAGGGAAGCGGAAAAGTCTTGAAAGACGGGATTTGTTTAGCCATTGAACCCATGATTAATCTTGGAACTGAAAAAGTGAAATTCCACAATGATGGTTGGACGGTGACAACGCTAGACAATAAAGCATCCGCACACTTCGAGCACGATGTAACCATCATCAATGGAAAACCTGTTTTGCTTTCCACCTATCAATATATCTATGATGCGTTGGGAATTAGAAGCGATGAGGAAGATCAATTTCAGTACGACTGGTAAATAGTATACCTCTACAGTTTGAAAAAACTTTCAAAATTTATTCTCAATACAATTCCTCGTCCAATGCTTATTCAACTAAGTGTTTGGGCGCGACCATTGATTTATCAATTCTTTAAAGGCGATGCGTTTACCGATCCTATTGATGGTAAAACGTATCGAAAATTTTTGCCTTATGGATATGGTAAACAAAGAGAAAATGCACTTTCTCCAGGAACGCTTTCTTTAGAACGGCATCGACAAATGTGGTTGTATTTAAAGAATGAAACGCAATTTTTCAACGACAATATAAAAGTCCTTCACATTGCACCCGAGCAAGAATTTCTTCGAAGATTTCGCAAAATGAAAAACTTGGAGTATGTATCTGCGGATCTTTTTTCACCCATTGTGGATGTGAAAGCAGATATTCTGGATTTGCCTTTTGAAGACGAAACTTTTGATGTGGTGATTTGCAATCACGTTTTGGAACATATCGTGGACGATACCAAAGCAATGTCCGAACTCTATCGAGTGATGAAAAAAGGAGGTTGGGGAATTGTGCAAGTGCCAATGAAAAACGCGTTAGAAAAAACCTATGAAGATTTTAGCATTACCGACCCGAAAGAACGCCAAAAACATTTTGGGCAATACGATCACGTTCGTTGGTACGGAATGGATTATTTTGAACGACTCCAAAAAGTAGGTTTTAAAACAGAAATTAATTATTATTCACAGAAATTTTCAGAGGAAGAAATTCGCAGGTACGGTTTAAATAAATCTGAAATTCTACCCATAATTCGAAAGTAACCACTATTTAAAAGAGACTTTTTTTAGAAATGAGAAAAATCTCGAAATAGCAGGTTGCACTTTTAAGAAGATTCATTATATTTGCGCAACGAAAAAAAATAGCAATGGCAAACCAAATAAAAGGAAAAATTTCGCAGATTATCGGTCCGGTAATCGACGTTGTATTTACTGAAGTTGAAGAACTTCCAAAAATCTATGATGCACTTGAAGTAATTAAAACCAATGGTGAGAAAGTAATTCTTGAGGTTGAACAACATATCGGTGAAGATACCGTAAGATGTATCGCAATGGATGCAACCGATGGATTACAAAGAGGATACGAAGTTGCAGGCCAAGGAAGACAAATTACAATGCCGATTGGTGAAGGAGTAAACGGTCGTTTGTTCAACGTGGTTGGAGATGCGATTGATGGTCTTCCGAATTTATCTAAAGATGGAGGTTTGCCCATCCACAGAGAAGCACCAAAATTTGATCAACTTTCTACCTCTGCAGAAGTACTATTTACCGGAATTAAAGTAATCGACCTTATTGAGCCGTATGCGAAAGGAGGAAAAATTGGTTTGTTCGGTGGTGCAGGTGTAGGAAAAACCGTATTGATCCAGGAATTGATTAACAACATTGCAAAAGGGCATGGTGGACTTTCCGTATTCGCAGGAGTAGGAGAAAGAACCAGAGAAGGAAACGACCTTTTGAGAGAAATGTTGGAATCGGGTATTATTAAATATGGTGATGCCTTTATGCATTCTATGGAAGAAGGCGGTTGGGATCTTTCCAAAGTGGATACCGATGTAATGAAAGAATCTAAAGCAGCGTTTGTTTTCGGACAAATGAATGAACCTCCAGGAGCAAGAGCACGTGTGGCCCTTTCTGGACTTACGTTAGCTGAATTTTATAGAGATGGTGATGGTGAAGGACAAGGTAGAGATGTATTGTTTTTCGTAGATAATATCTTCCGTTTTACCCAAGCAGGTTCTGAGGTGTCTGCACTTTTAGGTCGTATGCCTTCTGCGGTAGGATATCAACCAACATTGGCTTCTGAGATGGGAGCAATGCAGGAAAGAATTACGTCTACCAAAAATGGATCGATTACTTCCGTACAGGCGATTTATGTACCTGCGGATGACTTAACCGACCCGGCGCCAGCAACAACATTTGCGCACTTAGATGCTACTACCGTTTTGGATAGAAAAATTGCTTCTTTAGGAATTTATCCAGCAGTAGATCCTTTGGCTTCTACTTCTAGAATTCTGACTCCAGAAATTTTAGGAAATGAGCATTATGATACAGCTCAAAGAGTAAAAGAAATTCTTCAACGTTATAAAGCGCTTCAAGATATTATTGCGATTTTAGGAATGGAAGAACTTTCTGAAGAAGATAAATTGGTCGTGTACCGCGCAAGAAAAGTACAGAGATTCTTATCTCAACCGTTCCACGTGGCAGAACAATTTACCGGTATTCCAGGAGCATTGGTAGATATTAAAGATACCATTAAAGGATTTAATATGATTATTGATGGGGAGTTAGACCGTTTCCCAGAAGCTGCCTTCAACTTGAAAGGAACCATTCAAGAAGCGATTGAAGCAGGTGAAAAAATGCTTGCTGAAAACGCATAAATTGAGAAAGGAGACCAAAAGATGAAAGGCACGATAGAAATGCTTCCATCATCTTCAATCTCGAAATCTATTAATCTGAACTCGATATGAACATTAAAATATTAACTCCAGAGGCCGTAATTTTTGAAGGTGAAGTAGATTCCATTTTGCTTCCCGGTAAAAATGGTGATTTTCAAATTATGAAAGACCACGCGGCGATTGTTTCGTCTTTGGTTGGCGGAAAAGTGAAACTCTATACCAATCAAGTAGGAGCTGCCTACGAAAAGTATTTCACCAAAGACCGCGAAGCGAAAAGCGCATTTTCATTTCCGATTAAAAGTGGCGTAATTGAGTTTAATAATAATAAAGGAATTGTTCTTGCAGAATAAACGTGCAGAATAAACGTAACTGAATCAAAATAAAAAAGAAAACTCTCGAGATTTTCGAGAGTTTTTTTGTTTAGGAATAGGAATTGTAATGGAAGATTCGGCCTTCGCTGGAAATTGACTTTCATTAAAGTTTAGCGGTACGATTTAAGCATTGAAAACATAATGTTCTTATTTTCTTACAGAAGGGAATGAAGTGGCGATACCTATATAATGATAGGTCTGATGTTTTTCTCGCGAAAAATACTTTTTTTGAAAAGAAGATCTGGGAAAAAATATACCAACGATGTGAAAAGATAGTATCAATTTAGTTGCATATTAGGTTTATTATTATTTATTTTGTCTTAATATTCGTAATGTTTATAATCGTAAAGCATATTCGTAATGTGTAGTAAACGATTGTTATTTTGCTAATTAGAACGACTAAACCCTGTTGTTACCAGGGGGTAAATTTGAGAGAAGTGAAAAATGTTGTTTTGTAATATTTTTTTAATCTTGATATTTTCTCTATTATTAAACAATAATTTATTTTTGTAATCGTTTTAAAGTGGTTATTTTTTACAAGGGTGTGTAGTGTTCGGTAAGATGATAAAAAAAGAAAAAAAGATAAGTGCTTATAGACTTAGTACGGTCAATCTTAAGATTAATATTCAAAAATGAAGAAGTATTCTACTTTTTTTCTAGCCCTTTGTGATGTATTAGGGATTGGTATTTTATTCTGCTATCAATTCAGTTTTCTTTTCGAAAACAACCCTAATGTTAATATCAATACATTTGTTGGTCTCGTTGTAATTCGCTGGATTTTAGTAGCGCTATTCTTCAAAATCTATACCTATCAGAATACCCGCGAATCGGTCGTTCATTTTTCGCTGTTCTTTAAAGCGTATCTTTTATCAGCTGTACTTACAGCAGTACATATCGATTCTGCTTTTTCCAATCGAGTATTTTTCTCGAAAACCATGCTGATTCATTTTACGGTGTATTACGTTTTATTTGGAGTTTTCTCTTCCTTAGTACGTCTGGTTTTTTTCCTTCTTCGAAGAAAGAGAAGAGGAAAACGCAAACAGCCAATTAATACTTTAATTTTAGGGAAAAGTAAATTCACGGATCGACTGATTACCGATACCGCTTTTGCAGAAAATGCGGGGATTAAAGGAATCGTTAGCCTTGTAGAAAACAGAAACCGACGGTTAACGCCAACGCGAATTCAAGCAGCGAAAAAATTGTTCGGAATACGTAAAATTGAAAATGTTCTCATTTGCGAAAATGTGATGCAAAATCAACGGATGGATGAAGTGCTGCATATCGCAAGCCAATATATGATTCGAGTGTTCTTAATTCCGGATTTAAAGAATGTAGATGTAGTGCATTCTACACTGCTTTCTTATAACGGAATTCCTGTGGTAAAACCCGTGAATGAACCTTTAGAAAAACCCGAAAATCGATTAATCAAAAGAACTTTCGATATTTTCTTTTCGTTAATGGTGATTATTCTCGTGCTCTCGTGGTTAACGCCGATTATTGCGCTAATCATCAAGTTGCAGGATGGAGGTCCGGTTTTCTTTAAACAAAAACGTTCTGGTTACTTAAATAATGAATTCAATTGTTTGAAATTTCGAAGCATGAAAATCAACAAAGTCGCCGATACCCAAATGGCGCAAAAGAACGATTCGAGAGTAACGAAGTTTGGTAAATTTCTACGGAAATCCAGTATCGATGAGTTGCCTCAGTTTTTTAATGTACTTTGGGGCGAGATGTCGATTTGCGGTCCGCGTCCGCACATGGTTTCACAAACTGGAGAATATTCGGATGATGTGATGAAGTACATGATGCGACATTTCGTAAAACCTGGAATTACAGGTTGGGCGCAAGTAATGGGCGCGCGTGGAGAAATTCACACCAAAGAAGATATGGAACGTCGCGTAGAAAAAGATATTTGGTATGTTCAAAATTGGTCTTTTTTCTTGGACATAAAAATTATATTTTTAACCGTTTTTAATATTATAAAAGGAGATAAACAAGCGTATTAGTATGTCGAATAAGAACAAAAACACCGACTGGGATGAATTTGAATGGGAAGAGGATGACAACACCAACTCTTTTTCAGATATGTATTATTTAGTCAAGAAATTGTTGCCTTACATAGTGGGTTGTGCTTTATTGGGAGCTGTACTGGCATGGGTATATTACAAAACCTTAGAACCTCAATATTTGGTAAATGCCAAAATCTTAATTAAAGATGAGAACGGAGGTAGTGCCATGAAAAACATGGATGCTTTCCAAAGTTTAGGATTAATGACGGGAAGCAGTTCCGTAGACAATGAGTTAGAGATTATTACCACCTACAGTATTATGGATAAAGTGGTACACGACCTCAATTTAAATGTCAACACCAAGAAAGACCAGTTTTTCAACACGCGTGATCAAAATACCTACGAAGTTCCTTGGGAAGTAAAAGTAACCAACTATGCCAAGGATGCCTTTAAAAACGTCGCAGGTTATTCCTACGAAATCACGACCGAAAAAGGAAAACAGTTCGTTGAAGCGGATGACAAAAAGATTAATATTCAATGGAATGTTCCTTTAAGTTTGCCGGTTGGGACGGTTGTTTTTTCGAAAAAACCTAATGCCGTTGTTCCAGAAGGAAAATGGAACGTCAGCATAAGCAAACCATCCAGAACGGTGGAAAGTTATATGCAATCCATTACGCCATCGGTTCCGAGTAAAAATACCAGCATTATCACCCTTGAAATGACCACTCCAAATCCTGAAAAAGGGAAAATAGTGATGGATCGTTTAATCAACACCTATATTGAAGAAGGGGTTAAAGACAATAACAGCATCAACGATAGCACCTTGGTATTTATCAACGAACGTTTGGGAGAAGTTTCAGGTGAACTTCAAGATGTGGAACATGCCATTCAAAATTTCAAACAGAAAAATCAATTAACCGATATCGAGGAGCAAGCGAAAATGTTGTTGGATATGACCAAAGACAACTCTCAAAAACTCATTGATGCTGAAATTCAGTTGAATGTGGTGTCGTCGCTTGATGATTTTCTTCGCAAATCGTCCAGTGCGCACGTGGTGCCTTCCACATTGCTTTCTGGCGATCCAACGCTTTCTGCATTAATTACGCAATACAATACGTTGGTGGTACAAAGAGAGCGTTTGGGCAAAACAGCAACGTCGGAAAACCCAATGATGCAAAACTT
>JAFAGO010000044.1 GCA_023422635.1 Bacteroidota bacterium | reverse complement strand
TATATGGGCGAAGGCGTAAAACCTTCTAACATTTATAAATTAATATTGGCATATTTGCTTTGGACAAAAACACATTACAAAAAATTTGAAGAATTTGATGGTGTAAAAACTGCGGATATTCTTACCAAATTAAAAAAAGGAACAGTTCCAACAAAAGCAATCGAATATTCTGTTCCTGATTGGTTGGTGGAAACGCTACAAAAGGAATTAGGCGAAAAATGGGAAAAGGAACTTGCAGCCTTAAATCAACAAGCACCAACAGTTCTTCGTGCCAATACTTTGAAAACAAATGCCCACGATTTGGTAAAGGAGCTTTCTGAGGAAAATGTGGAAAGTCACACTCTTCATCATTATCCAGATGCGGTACAGCTGGAAGAGAAGAAAAACGTTTTTCTTACTTCCGCTTTTAAAGATGGACTTTTTGAAGTTCAAGATGCGAGTTCACAAGAAATTGGTTATTTTTTAGATGTGAAAGAAGGACAACGTGTGGTAGATGTTTGCGCTGGAGCAGGAGGGAAAACCTTGCATTTGGCATCGTTAATGAAAAATAAAGGACAGATTATCGCCCTTGATATCCACGGTTGGAAATTGGCAGAATTAAAAAGGAGAGCAAAACGTGCCGGTGCTCATAATATTGAAACCCGTGAAATCACTGATAATAAAGTAATTAAAAGATTATACGAAAAAGCGGATCGTTTGCTAATTGATGCGCCATGTTCTGGTTTGGGTGTTTTAAAAAGAAATCCCGACAGTAAATGGAAAATTGATCAAGAATTTATTGATAGAATTAAAAAAGAGCAACAGCAAATTTTGCAGGATTACAGTAAAATCCTCAAAAAAGGTGGTAAAATGATTTATGCAACGTGCTCAATTCTGCCTTCGGAAAACAATCTTCAAGTGGAAGAATTCCTTAAAAATAACCCAGATTTTAAGTTGGTAAAAGATGAAAAGATTATGCCTAGTCAAGGGTATGATGGTTTTTATATGGCGCTTATAGAACGTTTGAACCAATAAAAAACCTTTCAGCGCATAAAGCAGCAGAAAGGCATAAAAAACACAAATGATGAAAATGTAACGCAAAATACGCGCAAAATTTTTTATAAAATATTAACATACATCAATAATTAATTCATAATTTTTTTGTAAACAGATTAATAGATGTGCTCAATTGAAATTTTTAATTTTAAAAAGTTAATTTTTTTTACTGAATTTCTTATAATGTGAATTGTTTTAAATTTATTTACTTTTATTTACTTAATAAAGTTAAAATTATACATTATATTGTCTTTTTGTTTTTATATTGTAAATCAACTTTATATTTTTGTCCCAATTAATTGTTGAATTTTAAAAAGTTACAAAAGAATGTGTGGAATTGTATGTCTGTTCGATGCAAAACAGAAAACTGAAACGTTACGACCTCAAGTTTTGGAAATGTCCAAAAAAATTCGCCATCGCGGTCCGGATTGGAGTGGCGTTTTTCAAAATGATAAAACAATATTCTCTCATGAACGTTTGGCGATTGTAGATCCTACTTCTGGTAAACAACCGCTTTTCTCAAAAGATGGAAAAGTGGTTCTGGCGGTAAACGGTGAAATTTATAACCATCAGGAACTGAGAAAAGAATTTCCGGATTATGAATTTCAAACCAAGTCCGACTGTGAAGTAATTCTCGCCTTGTACGAAAGAGATGGTAAAAATTTCATTGAAAAACTGAACGGTATTTTTGCATTTGCCCTTTACGATATTGAAAAAGATATGTATTTGATTGCTCGCGATCACATGGGGATTTGTCCGCTGTATCAAGGTTGGGATAAAAATGGAAACTTCTATGTAGCTTCTGAATTGAAAGCGTTAGAAGGCGTTTGCAATACCATTGAAACTTTTCTACCAGGTCATTATGTGTACAGTCCAGAAGGTCACGAATTGCAACAATGGTACAAAAGAGATTGGGAAAATTTTGATGCTGTAAAAGATAATGTAACCGATATTCAGAAAATCCGCGAAGCTCTTGAAGCTGCAGTTCACAGACAATTAATGTCGGATGTTCCGTATGGCGTTTTGCTTTCTGGAGGTTTGGATTCTTCCATTATTTCTGCAGTTACCGCGAAATATGCCAAAAACAGAATCGAAAGTGGCGATACTCAAGAAGCGTGGTATCCACGTTTGCACAGTTTTGCCGTTGGTTTAGAAGGTTCTCCTGATTTAATTGCTGCAAAAAAAGTGGCAGATCATATTGGCTCTGTTCACCACGAAATTAACTTTACCGTTCAAGAAGGTTTAGATGCGGTGCGCGACGTTATTTATCATTTGGAAACCTATGATGTTACCACCATTCGTGCTTCCACTCCGATGTATCTTTTGGCAAGAGTGATTAAATCCATGGGGATTAAAATGGTGCTTTCCGGCGAAGGTTCGGATGAGTTGTTTGGAGGATATTTGTATTTTCATAAAGCACCCAACGCGAAAGAATTTCACGATGAAACGGTAAGAAAATTATCTAAATTGCATTTATATGATTGCTTGAGAGCCAATAAAGCATTGATGAGCTGGGGAATTGAAGGCCGCGTTCCATTCTTGGATAAAGAATTTATGGATGTGGCGATGACGGTGAATCCACAAGATAAAATGATCAACAAAGCCGAAGGCAAGATGGAAAAATGGGTGTTGAGAAAAGCATTTGAAGATTTGCTTCCGCCAGAAGTGGCTTGGAGACAAAAAGAACAGTTTTCAGATGGTGTGGGATATTCATGGATTGATACGTTAAAAGAAATCGCAGAACAAGAAGTAACCGATGAAATGATGGAAAATGCAAAATTCCGTTTTCCGCTCAATACTCCTCAAAACAAAGAAGAATATCGTTACAGAACTATATTTGAAGAACATTTCCCAAGTGAAACCTCTGCAGGAACCGTTCCTTCTGTTCCCTCTGTAGCGTGCTCAACGCCAATTGCATTGGAATGGGATGAAGCATTTAAAAAAATGAACGACCCAAGTGGAAGAGCCGTAATTTCTGTACACGAAGATTCGTATTAAATCTATTACAAGAAAGATCACAAGCTGCTGATGTACAATCAGCGGCTTTTTTATTTTCAATCAATGTGTAAATTCGACATTAAAAAATGAAAACCAAATTCTGTAATAAAACCTTATTTTTGCAGGATAAAATTTAAAAATGTCAAAAGTGAAAATAGGAACGGTTCAGATGTCTTGTGTTGCTGATAAAGCCACTAACCTGAACAAAGCCATCGAAAAAGTGAGAGAAGCTGCGGCAAAAGGTGCTCAAATCGTTTGTTTGCAGGAATTATTTACTTCGCTATATTTCTGCGATGTAGAAGATTATGATAATTTCAATTTAGCGGAAGCAATTCCTGGTCCTTCTACAGATGCACTTTCTGAAGTGGCGAAAGAACTGGGAGTTGTGATTATCGCTTCCCTTTTTGAAAAACGCGCTCAAGGTTTGTACCACAATACTACTGCTGTTTTGGATGCAGATGGAACTTATCTTGGGAAATACCGCAAAATGCACATTCCCGATGATCCTGCCTTTTATGAAAAATTTTATTTCACGCCAGGAGATTTAGGATACAAAGTTTTTAAAACAAAATTTGCAACCATCGGAATTCTAATCTGTTGGGATCAATGGTATCCTGAAGCATCCAGAATTACCGCTTTGAAAGGCGCTGAAATTATGTTTTATCCAACAGCAATTGGTTGGGATACTGCCCAAGATGAAGAAACCAATAAAGATCAATATAACGCTTGGCAAACCATTCAACGTTCGCACGCAGTTGCCAACGGTGTTCCTGTAGTTTCAGTAAACAGAGTGGGTTTTGAGCAAGATGGCGCAATGAAATTCTGGGGCGGAAGTTTCGTCACCAACGCACAAGGAAGATTATTATATCTCGCTTCTCACGATCTAGAAGAAGTGGTGGTAACGGAATTAGATTTGAACGAATCTGACTATTTCAGAAAACACTGGCCATTTCTTCGTGACAGGAGAATTGACTCTTACCAGCCGATTACAAAACGATTTTTAGACGAGGATTAAGGTCGGAAGACCGATGTCCGAAGTCGGAGAAGTCTGAAAGTCCGGAAGTCCGGAAGATTGTGAAAATAAATGTATAAGTGATGAGTTTTAAATTTGAAAAACTTTTAGTTTGGCAAAAAGCAGTTGATTTATCAGTTGAAATTGATGCTCTGACTAAAACTTATTTTCCAAAAGAGGAACTTTATGTCTTGACTTCCCAGATGAAAAGAGCGGCAGATTCTGTTTCTCTAAATATTGCAGAAGGCTCAACTGGACAAACAAATCCTGAATTTAAAAGATTTCTTTCATATGCTTTACGCTCCGCAATCGAAGTTGTTGGATGTTTGCATTTAGCATTTCGAAGAGGAATTATTGAAGAATCTGATTTAATTTCATTGTCCCAAAAATGTGAAGAAATCGTAGTTATGATTAATGCATTAAAGAAATCATTACATTAAAAAAAAAGTAAACGTAAACTTTCCGATTTTCTGACCTTCGGTCTTTCGGACTCAAAATTAATATGAAAAATAACCTTTCCAATTTACAAAATTCCGGACTTCCGGACTTCAAGACTCCTAAACAACTTGGCTACAAATTTCCTGCAGAATGGGAACCGCATGAAGCAACCTGGCTTTCCTGGCCGCACAAAGAAGAATCTTGGCCAGGGAAATTGGAAGAAATTTATCCAAGATATTGCGAATTTATCAAGATTGTATCGCAAGATGAATTTGTGAGAATTAATGTTCGAGATGAAGAAATGCGAAAATTTGCCATGGATTGTATTTTGCAAGCAGGCGCGAATTTGGAAAATATTGAGTTTTATTTCAATCCAACAAATGATGCTTGGTGCCGCGATCACGGTCCGGCATTTTTAATTAATCCTGATGCAGAAGAACAAAAAGTAATTGTTGATTGGAATTTTAATGCGTGGGGCGGAAAATATCCTCCGTTTGATTTAGACGATGTGGTTCCAACAAGAATTGGTGAAGAATTTCAAATTCCTGTTTTTCATCCGGGAATCATTATGGAAGGAGGAAGTGTTGAATTTAATGGAAATGGAACCATCTTAACTTCAAAATCCTGTCTTCTTAATCCAAACCGTAACCCGCAATTCAATCAAGAAGAGATTGAAAATTATCTGAAAGATTTTTATGGTGTAGATCAGATTCTTTGGGTGGACGATGGAATTGTTGGTGATGATACCGACGGTCATGTAGATGATACCATTCGTTTTGTGAATGAAAATACCGTTTTAACTGTTGTTGAAGAAAATCCCGAAGATGATAACTACGAAATTCTTCAAAACAATCTTCGTCAACTTAAAGAAATGAAACTGCTTGATGGCTCACCATTGAACATTATTGAACTTCCAATGCCTGATCCTGTAATTTGGGAAGATCAACGTTTACCGGCTTCTTACGCAAATTTCTATATTTCCAATAAACACGTAATTGTTCCAACGTATCGTTGCGATAAAGATCCGATTGCGCTGCGTATTATTCAGGATTGTTTCCCCGAAAGAACTGTTGTGGGTATTGATTCTACAGATATCATTTGGGGGTTAGGGAGTTTCCATTGTTTAAGTCAGCAGGAACCTGCCGTTGTCGAGTAATTTTTGTTGAACAAAACCCAATGAATGAATTCAGATTATCCAAAAGCTTCTAACGAAACTAAAAAAATATTACCGCTTGTTTTAGGAACTGCCATTTTTATGCAAATGTTGGATTCCACAATTCTTAATACTTCGCTTCCTGCGATTGCAAAAGAATTGAATGAATCTACGCTCAATATGCAGAACGCAGTGATTTCCTATGTGCTTACATTGGCGATCATAATGCCGATTAGTGGTGTTTTGGCTGATAAATTTGGTACAAAAAAGGTGTTTCTGTCCTCAATTGTAATATTCAGTTTAGGATCAATTTTTTGCTCCCTTTCTCAAAATCTTACACAACTTGTTATTTCGCGAGTTATTCAGGCGGTCGGAGGAAGTTTAATGGTTCCGGTAGGGAAGTTAGCTTTAATAAGAACCTTTGATAAAAGCGAACTTTTAAAAGCGATGAATTATGCCATTATTCCCGCTTTAATTGGTCCTGTTCTCGGTCCATTGGTTGGTGGATATATGGTGGATTATCTTTCATGGCACTGGATTTTTTTAATTAATGTTCCGATAAGTTTAATTGGGATTGTTTTAGCTTTAAAATACATGCCAGAATACAAATCAACGTATATTGATTTCGATGTAAAAGGTTTTTTTATTTTTGGAGGTGCCTCTTTATCGCTTTCTATCGCGTTAGAATTTATGGGAAACGCGAAAAATATTACGCCTGTACTGCTTATTATTCTTTTGGGATTCTTTCTTATATACCAATATTACCGACATGCGAAAAAAGACAATAATCCTATATTTCCTTTGGATCTTTTTAAAGTAAGAACCTTTAGAGTTGGTATTTTGGGTAATCTTGCTACCCGTTTAGGGATTAGTTCTGTTCCGCTATTGGTTCCTTTGATGATACAAATTGCGTACGGACAATCGGCTGTTGTTTCGGGTTGGATTGTTGCTCCAATGGCAATTACGGCAATGTTTGGAAAATCTGCAGTAATCAAAATTTTAGATAAATATGGCTACCGAAGCACATTAATGGTCAATACCATGATCATTGGATTATTAATCTGTGCATTGGGAATTCCTGGCGTTCACGATTCTATCTATGTTTTTATTCCACTTCTTGCATTACTCGGATTTTTCAATTCCATTCAGTTTACCTCGATGAATACCATTTCAATTGCAGATTTACGCCCATATCATACCAGCAGTGGTAATTCTTTTGTTGCGGTAAATCAACAGTTGGCAATTGGGTTCGGAACTGCGTTTGGATTAATTATTTTGAAAATTTTCGAAGGCGATACGAAACTGATTCATGATGAGATTCATAATGCGTTTCGCTACACCTTTTTTATTATTGGTTTTTTAACAATTGTTTCAGGCGTGGTATTCCGCCGTTTGCATTCAAAAGATGGTGATAATTTAAAAACTGAACACCATTAATTTTTAGAGGCGAGAACAAAGAACGAAGAAAAGACTTCTATCAGTATACCAAAATATTATATTTTTAGCTGCATTCACAATGACTTAGAAGTATGCAGTGTTAAGGAAATTCTTTCTGAAAACTTAAAGGAATTTTCACTATTTGAGCGAAGCGAAACCTAACGAAGTGCTTCGACGAACAAAGAGAGTTAATTTAGGGAAATACTAGAAATTGAAAATGCTTTTTAGAAAAAATATGCAGACTTGAATTTTTAGTTCGTTTTGCCTCATATTTTTATTGTTTTATACGAATTGGCGAATCCTTTGGATTTGTTTAAAGACAAAATGAACAATTTAAAAAACTAATTTTTTGAGTTCTTTATCCTCTAATCTCTCACTTCGAAAATCTAACATCTTTTCCTATCTTTGTTCAATGACTTCAGTTACCGAAAAACGACTTTACCTTATCGACGCGTATGCCATGATTTTTCGTGGTTATTATGCCTTAATTCGAAATCCCAGACTCACTTCCAAAGGAATGGATACTTCAGCCATTTTTGGCTTTACGAATTCCTTGATCGAGTTAATTCGAAGAGAGAAACCTACACACCTTGCCGTTGTTTTCGATGTGGGTAAAGAAAATGTTCGTACCGCCGATTTTGCCGATTACAAAGCGAACAGAAGCGATACGCCAGAAGCCATACTTCTTGCTGTTCCTTATATTCACAGTATTTTGGAAGCAATGGGAATTCCTATTTTAGGCGTAGAAGGTTACGAAGCCGATGATGTAATTGCCACAATCGCTTGCAAAGCAGAAAAGGAAAATTACAATGTATTTATGGTAACTCCGGACAAAGATTTCGGACAGTTAGTTACCGATAAAATAAAGATTTATAAACCCGCATTAAAAGGTGGAGAAATTGAAATTTTAGGCCCCGAAGAAATCAAAGCGAAATATGAAATTCAAGATCCAAAACAAGTGATTGATTTTCTAGCGATGATGGGAGATGCGGTGGATAATATTCCAGGTTTGGAAGGCGTTGGCGAAAAAACAGCGATTAAATTTTTGAAAGAATTTGGTTCTATAGAAAATCTTTTGGCCAATACCGATCAATTGAAAGGTAAACTGAAAGAAAAAGTAGAAAACTCCGCAGAACGAGGAATTCTTTCCAAAAAATTAGCAACCATTATTTGTGATGTTCCTGTCGATTTTGATGAAGAAAAATACGATCTTGAAACACCAGACTTTGAAAAAATAAAAGAAATTTTTGATGAAATTGAATTTCGCAGATTGTACGAAAATCTCTATCGGGCTTTTGCGAGTTTAAGTGATCCTGAGATTAAAGAAGCCGTTCAAAATGCAGATGCACCCACTGATATGGATAGTGCTGCTTCAAATTCTTCAAAACCAAACGCAGATTCTCAAAAAGCAGTTCAATTGGATCTTTTTGCCAATTTCGAAGCACTTGATCACGCCACAACTTCTAAATCAACCATCGAAAATACGGATCATTTATATCAGTTTGTCGATCAGCCGAAGGCACAGAAAATTCTGGTTGAAAATCTTCTCCTTCAAAAAACCGTGTGCTTCGATACCGAAACAACGTCCTTAAACGAGCTTGAAGCCGAACTTGTGGGGATGAGTTTCTCTTATAAAAATGGATTGGCGTATTATATTCCTCTTTCGGAAAATCAAGATGAGGTGCTTAGAACCCTTGAAATTTTTAAACCGTTCTTTGAAAAAAAATCCATCTTGAAAATTGCTCATAATTTTAAATATGATCTGAAAGTGCTTTCAAAATACGGTGTTGAAATTAGAGGCGCAATGTTCGATACCATGATTGCACACTATCTTCTGAACCCAGATGGCCGGCACGGAATGGATTATTTGTCGGAAATGTATCTCAATTACATTCCCGTTTCCATAGAAACCCTAATTGGGAAAAAAGGAAAAAAGCAACTGAGTTTTCGTGATGTAAAAATTGAAGAAGCAACAGAATATGCTGCCGAAGATGCCGATATTACATTCCAATTATATGAGCGTTTTGCACCACAATTGAAAAAAGAAAATCTTGAAGATTTATTTTATCAAGTAGAAATGCCTTTGATGAAAGTTCTTGCAAAAATGGAACTTGCAGGTGTTTCGCTCGATCAAAAATGGCTTGCTCAAGAAAGTAAAGATTTGGAAAACGATTTAAAAAATCTTGAAGCCTCTATTTTTGAACTTTCCGGCGAAGAATTTAATATGAATTCTCCAAAGCAATTGGGCGATATTTTATTCGAGAAACTTCAGCTCGATCCGAAAGCTAAAAAAACAAAAACAGGGCAGTATCAAACTTCAGAGGAAGTGCTCCAAAAGCTTTCGGGAAAGCACGAAATCATCAAATATATTTTAGAATACAGAACGTATCAAAAGCTTAAATCAACCTATGTGGATGCTTTGCCGCAACAAATTGATAAAAGCGATCATCGTGTTCATACCAATTTTTCGCAAACTACGGCAGCGACAGGTCGCTTGGCTTCTGTAAATCCAAATTTGCAAAATATCCCCATTCGTACGTTGCGTGGACAACAAATTCGGGGTGCATTTGTTTCTGATGAAGGAAACAAAATTATTTCAGCCGATTATTCTCAAATTGAATTGCGCTTAATTGCGGAAATTTCCGATGAAGAAAATATGATTAAAGCCTTTCAAGAAGGGCAGGATATTCATGCATCCACAGCGTCAAAACTGTTTAAAGTTCCGTTAGATGAGGTTACAAAAACCCAACGGTCACAGGCAAAAACCGTTAATTTCGGAATTATTTATGGACAAAGTGCATTCGCTTTAGCAGAACAAACCGGACTTTCCAGAACTGAAGCGAAACAAATGATTGATGAGTATTATAAAACCTATCCAAAACTAAAGGAATTTATGACCGAGCAAGTGAAAAAAGCGCGTGAACTAGGATATGTGGAAACAATTTTGGGCAGGAGAAGACATTTAAAAGATATCAATTCTAATAATTTTGTGGTTCGTGGCCACGCCGAAAGAAATGCGGTAAACGCGCCAATTCAAGGTAGTGCTGCAGATATTATTAAAATCGCAATGATTAAAATTGATGAAGAATTGCAATCACAAAAAATGAAAACCAAAATGCTTCTTCAAGTGCACGACGAACTTATTTTCGAAGCGCCCATTAATGAAGTAGAAACCGCAGAAAACCTAATTAAAAAAGAAATGGAATCTGCAATAAAAACGCGTGTGCCGCTTTTGGTTGAAGTGGGCGTTGGCGATAATTGGTTAGAAGCGCATTAAATTTGGAGATCATGAAATTCCTCATTATCATTCCCGCACACAACGAAGAAAAGAATATTTTGTATTGCTTGAAATCTTTGGAAAATCAAACCTACAAGGATTTCAAAGTGGTGGTGGTAAACGATGGTTCTACCGACAAAACGCAACGAAAAGCCGAAATGTTTGTTACAGAACCACTTTCGCAGTCGCCTTTTATTATTTATAATCTGGCAGAATCCGAACACGAACCTGGTGCAAAAGTGGTGCGTACTTTCAATAAAGGTTTGGAGTTGCAAAGTTTGGAGTCCTTCGATATCATTTGCAAATTTGATGCAGATGTAATTTTCCCAGAGAATTACCTTGAAGAAGTAGCAAAAGTGTATCAGGAGAACCCAAAAGCAGGAATGGTTTCAGGATTGGTTCGCATTAAAAAATCGGTTTTGGATTATTCGCTTGCCTTTGATTTTGATGAAGAAAAATCAAAATGGAAATTTGAAAATATCTCATCTCCGCAGCATGTTCGCGGTCCCATCAAGTCGTATCGCAAAGAATGTTTTCTAGCGATGAATGGTTTACGTCCAGTTTTAGGTTGGGATAATATCGATTCTATGTTAGCGAAAATGCATGGTTATGAAGTAGTTACCATCAAAAATCTCTGGGTTAAACACATTCGCCCAACTGCGTATAAATATAAAAATCAGAAAGCTGAAAAACTGGGTGCGTATTTTTATAATATTGGCCTCAACACTCCATTAACACTAATTTCTGCAATGAAGGTGGCGATGAAAGATCATTCTTTTTATGAATTTCGTACCATCATGAAATCATTCTTTTCGCAAACTCAAGAAAGATCTTTAACAAAAGAAGAAATTGCTTTTATCCGCAAACTTCGGTGGAAAGAAATGCTTCACAAAATCTTCTAAAAATGAAAAACATTTTTATCCTTGCTCTTACACTTCTGTTCTCTTTGTTTTTTTCTCAAAAGAAAGTGGATTTTATTCTGTATAATGCCAAAATTTATACGGTGAACCAAGCATTCGAAATTGCGGAAGCAATGGCACTTCAAAATGGAAAAATTGTGGAATTGGGAACTTCAAAATCTATTCTAAAAAAATACCAGTCCAATAAAAAAAAAGATGCGAATGGGAAAAGTGTGTTTCCAGGTTTTATCGATGCCCATTGCCATTTCACGGGTTTTGCATTAGATGCGTGGAAATGCGAGTTGTGGGGAACAAAATCGTGGGAAGAAGTTTTGGTTAGAATGCAGGAGTATTCCAAAACGGCGCCAATGGAATGGTTGTACGGAAGAAGTTGGGATCAAAACAACTGGAAAATTAAAGAATTTCCCAACAAAGAAAAACTCGATCAGCTTTTTCCCGATCGTCCTGTTTATTTAAAAAGAATCGATGGACACGCTGCGGTCGCCAATCAAAAAGCATTAGATCTTGCAGGAGTTACAAATAATACCAAAGTAAACGGTGGAGAAATTGAAATAAAAAAAGGGGAATTGACAGGTATTCTGGTTGATAATGCAATGGAATTGGTCGAAAAGCATATTCCTGAAATCGATGAACAATTGGCACTTTCTTACATCAAAAAGTTGCAGAAAACGGTTTTTAAAAATGGATTAACTTCGGTTCACGATTGTGGTATTACGCCAGAAATGTTTTCTCTTTTAGAAAAGTCGCAATCTCAAAATGATCTTAAACTAAAAGTTTTTGCGTTGTTGGATGATAATCCAAAGACGTATGATGAGTGGATTTCAAAAGGGCGATTTTCGGTGGGGAATATTACGTTCGGTGGTTATAAAGTTTTTTCTGATGGTGCACTTGGTTCGCGTGGAGCTTGCCTTTTAAAGGATTATTCTGATAAAAAAGATTGGAAAGGTTTTCTGCTCAGCAATCCGAATCATTTTAAAGAAATTGCCCAACGTTTGCTCAAAAGCAATTTGCAAATGGCAACGCATGCAATCGGAGATTCGGCGAACCGAACAATTTTAAAAATTTACGGCGAAGTTTTGAAGGGTAAAAATGACAGAAGGTGGCGTATAGAACATGCACAAATTGTAGATCCAAACGATTACAAATATTTTAGCGAATTTTCGGTGATCCCTTCGGTTCAGCCAACGCATGCCACTTCCGATATGCATTGGGCGGAATCGCGTTTGGGTAAAGAACGTTTGCAGCACGCGTACGCATACGAAGAATTGTTGAACGAAAATGGATGGTTGCCTTTGGGAACGGATTTTCCTGTGGAAGAAATTAATCCAATTAAAACCTTTTACGCTGCAGTTGCCAGAAAGGATTCGAATGGTTTTCCTGAAAAAGGATTTCAAAAAGAAAATGCGTTAACGCGGGAACAAACCTTGAGAGGAATGACGATTTGGGCAGCAAAAGCGAGTTTCGATGAGCAAAAAAAAGGAAGTTTAGAAAAAGGAAAATCTGCTGATTTTGTGATTCTTAACCAAGATTTAATGAGGGTTTCCGAAGAAGAAATTCTCCATACAAAAGTTCTGGAAACTTGGATCGACGGTGTACAAGTGTATCAAGAGTAAATTCTTTTCGTTTTATTTCATTTTCGCTTTCTCGTTCTCCCAAAAATTTTTCTTTTTCAAAAGTTGAAGATATTTTTCCATTAAAATCGGAAAAGCTCGTACACTTTGATGTTTTTTAAGAATGTATTTTGAAATTCCTAAAGCGTTTGTAAAACCCATCATAATGCTTTGTTTTTGAGTGAAATTTGGATTTAAAAAAATGGTTAGAAGTTTTATTTTAGCCAACTTAATGGCTTTTTCTAAACTCATTTTTTGTTCACGATCGTGAATAACCCGAATTTCTTTCGGAACCAAAATTTTAAATTGATGAAATAACGTTCGTTCTGCATAGTTTCGATCTTCACCGTAATGGCGAAAATGTGGACTAAAAATTCCTACTTTTTTAATACATTTTTTCGGCAGCATCCAAGCGGCAGCATTCACAAAAGTTGTCTCAAAATATTTTCCCTTATCTGTTGATTTTTGAAGGTAGTCAGCGAAATTCACATCAACATTTTTTCCACTTTCATCAAATTGAATGGGTGCGATAATTCCGGCTTCTTGATGATCTTCAGCGAATTCAATTAGTTGTTGTACCGTTTCTTTTTCAACGTAAACATCTTGATTTACCAAAAAAAAGTAATCGTAATCTTGCTGTAAAGTTTTTGTTAGCAGAATGTTGTTCGCAAAGCCAAAACCGGAGTTGTGATCCGAAATTTCAAATTGTACAGGAAACTCGCGAAGGATAGAAACCGTTGCATCTGTGCTTTGATTATCCAACACAAAAATATCGGGAACCAAACTGCCTTCAAGCAAGGAAGTTAAGCATTTTCGGATCCATTTTTCACCATTAAAGGTTACGATAATCGCGGCTATTTTTTTTGTCATAGATGTACAAAAATAAAGTAATTTTGCCATCCATAAAAACCCATTATGATTTGCAGAATTTGCGGCTTTGAATCGGTTGATGCGCGAAGCTTTTTAGTGAATGATAAAATGTTTAACGGAACCGAAAAATTCTGCTATGATGAATGTCCCAATTGCGGTACGATGCAAATTCGTGATATTCCCACCGATATGTCCGCGTTTTATCCGCCGCATTATTACAGTTTAAATTCTCATCAAACATTTTCAGAAAAGTGGGTGAATCGTGTTCGAGATTTGATCTTTTATTATCGCTTTCCGGAATTTGTTTTTCAAAAATTGAGGATTAAAATTCCCAATTTGGCATTAGAAGCATTTTTAAAAACGAAACCAAAAAAATCATTTCGAATTTTAGATGTAGGTTGCGGTGAAGGAAAATTTCTTACAAGTATTTTTCAGCTTGGTTTTAAAAACGGAATGGGCATTGAACCGTTTGCTTTGAAAGAACAATTACATCCGTTTCCAATCTATAAAAAGAGACTTTCGGAAGTGCAAGGAAGTTTCGATTGCATTACTTTTAATCATGTTTTTGAACATGTTGATGATGTACATGAAACGTTAGAAAAATCGTATGAACTCCTATCTGAAAACGGTTTTTTGATGATTCGTGTTCCTGTAAAAGATTCTTATGCTTACCAACATTATCGTGAAAATTGGGTTCAGTGGGATGCGCCACGACATTTTCAGTTGTTTACGCACAAAGCGTTTGAAATTCTTGCAGAAAAACATCATTTCCTAGTTGAAGATTATTATTGCGATAGTTACAAATTTCAGTTTACCGGAAGCGAGAAATATGAACGTGGACAATCTTATCAAACCTCAAATTCTATTTTTTCAAAGTCAGAAATACAAAATTTTAACACCAAAGCTCAAGAATTGAATCACGGGAAGAAAGGCGATCAAGTTGTGGTGATTTTGCGCAAAAAGGAAATTTAAAATTTTACTATACTTCTGAAGAAATCTTTATTAATATAATCCTCGATCGGGAAGAGTTTTAAGAAATAATTTCCTACGAAAAAGAAAACCAAAACCAAAGCAGGTTTGTAGAGCAAATTCAAAATACTGCTCGAAAAATCAGGTAAAATAATAGCAACTGTTATCGCTAAAGTTCCGATAATTAATGCGTACATCATTTCAATAGTGAGCGGGAAAACATCAAATTTCCAGTAGTTGAAAATAATTTTTGCAAAGTTAAAAAGCGTGAGCGAAACCGCATACGCAATCGCAATTCCTAATAAATCGAGGTTAGTGAATTTTAGAAAGTAAAAGTTCAAACCAATCGTGGTACACGCTAAAAAAAGCATGATTACAATATTAAATCGGTAATATTTGGAAAGCGAAATAATGTGTCCGTTAAAACCTGTGGCCAAATCAAAAAGCATCGCAAACCCAAGAATCCAAAGTACGGGTTCAGATTCCTTTAAAAGTTCACCATTTTTAATGAAATCCGAAAGATAAGGAAAGCCAACTAAAACGCACGAAAGCAATACTAAACCTACGAAAAATAAGGTGAAAGAGGATTTTTTATGGATGCGATCCAATTCAACAAAATCGCCATCTTCCAAATTTTTATTAATTATGGGCGCCGAAATATTGTACAATCCCATCGAAGGAATGCTGATCAGCGAAATAATGGCCAAAAGCGTGCTGTAAACGCCGTTTTTTTCAAAATTAAGAAACTCGCCAATCATCACATTATCAATTCGCATAGCTATAAAATTACCAATATTTCCTAAAAAACCGTAAAAACTATAGCTTACTATTTCTTTCCAAAGTTGATTTTTTTTGAAGAAATTGGTACTGAAATCGGGCTTAACTTTTTCTAATTTATTGGTATAAAAAGCATAGCCCAATAAGCCCAAGAAAAACACGGTGATAAAGAATAAATAGGCGCCTTTTTCTGGAATATGGATGAAGGAAAATAGACAAAAAGCACCCAGATTTGCAATTTTCGGCAGTAAATTTTCAAAAATATTGGGAACAACAATTCTTTTATAGTTGGATAAAAACTTATTGAAAACCGTACTTAACGCTAAAACAAAAATCAATGGAAAAATCAAACGCTTCATTTTCCAGATTTCTAATTGTTCTAATTCAGGGAATAAGAAATTTAATAAGAAATAAGCGCCGGTGAACACTAAGAAATTCAAAGCTACAATGAGCAGTGATACGCTTAATAAATTATGCTGTTTTCCTTCTTGTGCAGCTTGGTTGAAAAATTTTACATTCGAAAAAGATATTCCGAAAACCACCACAGGAACGATCATTTCTGCGGTTGCGAGTACGTAACGCAATTTTCCGTAAAATTCGTAATCGAAAGGAAAAATAAAAATTGCTGAAAAAGTACCCAGTAAAAAACCGAGATATCCCACAATGGAATATTTAAAACCTTGCCTCGCTACAACACTCATTGTTTTGTAAAATTCAGATTCAGATATATTTTTTTAAAAACGTGTAATGGAGTAGAAATCAGTTCGATAGGCGGTATTTTTGAATTGTTTAGTTTTTTCCGAAAGCAAATATAGTCTTTTTTGTTAATAAAATGTTAAAATTAAGTTTTCGTTTTCAAATCATTGTGTGCTATCTTTTAAAGAATTGATAATTTCAATGAAGATTCTTTACATTTTCAATGAATTGCAAAATGTTTTAATTTTGTTTGTAACGTATTGATAATTAATTTATTGTTATTTTATCCTGAAATAATAAATCCTTTGTTTTTCATAATTTTCGCTGTTATAAAAAGATATTGGTATACATTTGGCAAAAGAAAAATCCTGGAATTATAAAATTTTATCACGAAAAAAAGAGAAGTTAAGTAAGAAGTAATTAACTCGAAAAATAAACGTTCTAGTTTGAAAATGTAAATTTTGTAGTTCCTTTGTAATAATTTGAATAGAGAAAAAGAAATGAAAAATGTACTGATTGCGGGAAGTATTCTCTTCTCAACTTTAGGTTTCGCACAGAAAGCGCCGGCAGTTAATAAAACTGAATTTTCGAAAAAAGCGCTTGCACAAAATATTACCAGTTTAGATGGACAAAAACTTCCGATTTCCAAAGTGTTAGAACAACATAAAGGTAAAATTTTGATTATTGATTTTTGGGCGAGTTGGTGCCAAGACTGTATTTTGGCTTTGCCAAAAGCTAAAGAATTAAAAGCAAAAAATGAAAATGTTGATTTCGTTTACTTCTCTTTAGATCGTTCGCAGGAGCAATGGAAAAGAGGTTTGGAGAAATATGAGATCACAGGCAAAAATAATTATTGGTTTGATGAAGGTTGGAAAAATGCGTTCAACAATGAAATCGATTTAAATTGGATTCCGCGTTTTATGGTAATCGATCAAACTGGAAAAATCGCAAAATACTACGCAATTAGTCCTGATGATCCAGAAATTCAGCAAACAATTGATCATTTGCTTTCAAAATAATTTTATTTAACCTCCTTTTTTAGGAGGTTTTTTTATTGATTTAAAATGATTGCGTTAATCGACTATTAAAGCATTGTTTAAAAAACGATTAAGAGGTTGGATAGATCTATAGATTTCTGCGAAATTTTTTGCAGCGTTAGAATCCAACAAAGCTTCATCTGAAACGGGATGAGAAACAATAAAATGCTTCAGTTTTAGGTATTCAGCCATTGGATCTTCTTTATCAAAACCATTGGGCACTCTTTTCAGTTTTCCTTCCACACTCAAACCACGAAAATAATTTCTAAAGTTTGAATTTTCCAATATCCCAATAAATGTTTCTTTTTCTGTTGTTATTTCTTTTCGAATTCTCTTTAAATTTTCGCTGTCGGGCATGTACAATCCTCCACCAATAAAAGACTTTCCGGGTTCAATATGTAAATAATAACCTGCTTTTTTAGAGGTTTTGCCGAATCGTAAAGTTGCTCCGAAATTGGTTTTGTAAGGTTGTTTGTTCAACGAAAATCGAGTATCTCGGTAGATACGAAAAAGCGATTTTTTAGCATCAACTTTTTCAATATCTTGATCGAATTTTGAAATTTCTGAAATGAGTTCTTCCACAAAAGAAATCACATCCTCATGTGCTTCTGTATACCAATTTTTATGTTCATTGAACCAGGGACGATTGTTGTTTTTTTCAAGCTGTTGAAGGAAGTATAGCGTGGAAGATTTCATTTGGTATCTGATTTTCATTCAAAGATAAAGTTTAAAAATCAAATTTCTAACACCGTTTTGCTTCCTGTTTCGATTAAAGAATTTGCAGTTTTTCATATATTTTTTTATTAATTTTTTATTATTCATTAAAAAAACGTATCTTTGCAACTTGAAATATTAGACGATCTTTTACATGAATTTATTTACGGAGTCCAATTTAAGTCCTGACTTGCTCAAGGCTATTGGCGACCTCGGCTACGAACAGCCGACCGAAATCCAGAAACAGACGATTCCTTTTATCCTTTCGGATACACGCGATCTTATCGCACTTGCGGCAACGGGAACCGGCAAAACAGCAGCATTTTCGCTTCCGATTCTGGATATGATAGACGACAATAGTCGTAAAATCCAGTTTTTAGTGCTTTGCCCAACTCGTGAACTTTGCCTTCAGATTACCAAAGACATCAAAAACTACACGAAATATATGCCGAACCTTAAATCTACAGCAGTTTACGGGGGAAGCAGTATTACAGAACAAATACGTTCTTTAAGAGAGAAACCACAAATTATTGTGGGAACTCCTGGGCGTGTTATTGATTTAATTAATAGAAAAGCACTTGATTTTTCGGAAATTCAGTGGTTGGTTTTAGATGAAGCCGACGAAATGCTTTCGATGGGTTTTAAAGATGATTTGGAAACCATTTTAAGCGAAACACCTAACGAAAAACAAACTTTCCTTTTTTCAGCTACCATGAACAGGGAAGTGGAAAGAATTTCTAAAAATTACCTTACCGAACCCCACAAAATTTCTGTGGGATCCATTAATGCTGTGAAGAAAAATATTTCTCACGAATATTATGTGGTAGGTTACCGCCAGAAAAAAGAAGCTTTAAAGCGTTTAATCGATGCTAACCCCAATCAGTATTCCATTATATTTTGTAGAACCAAAATGGAAACTCAAGATGTTGCGGATTTCTTAATGCAAAATGGTTATGCTGCAGACGCGCTTCACGGCGATTTATCTCAAGCGCAACGTGATACGGTAATGAAAAAATTCCGTTTGAAAAACATTGATATCTTGGTAGCAACCGACGTTGCAGCAAGAGGTTTAGATGTGGATTCACTAACTCACGTAATGCATTTTTCACTTCCAGATGATCCTGAAGTTTTTGTACACAGAAGTGGTAGAACAGGACGTGCTGGCAAAGATGGAATTTCGATGTCGTTAATTAAACCAGACGAAACCAGAAAATTAAAGCAAATAAAATCCCAAACCAAAATTGAAATTGGGGAAAAACAAATTCCAAAAGGGAAAGATATTCTTAAAGCGCAAGTAGGTGGTGTTTTCGAAAAACTATTTACAGAGCATGAAGATCTTTTTGAATTTGATGAAAGCTTAATTCCTGATCTTTCAAATTTTACGAAAGAAGAATTGGTACGTCAGCTTTTGCAGTTTCAATTGAAAGATTTGGCAGATTATTATAAAGATAAAGATGATCTTTCTCAACAAAAACTTTCCAGAGAATCGGATCTTCCTTCAAGCAGAAGAGATCGTAGACGCGAAGATCGAGGAAGAGATCGCGATCGTGATCGCGGTGGAAAACCACGTCGTAAAAAAGAAAATATGATTCGCTTTTTCTTCAATCTTGGTAAACGTGATAGCTTGAAAAAAGTAGATATGCTCGACATCATCAATAAAGCTACTGCAAAATCGAAAAGACGTGCAGATATTGGGGATATCGAAATTTTAGACAAGTTTACTTTCTTCGAAGTAGAAAAAGACTATAAAAATGAAATTTTGAGCAGTCTTCCTCACATGAAATTTAAAGGAAAAGAAATGCGCGCAGAAGTCGCAAATTAATAAAATCCTTATACTTATAAAAAACAGCTTTGCAATCGTAAAGCTGTTTTTTTTTGATTGGTAGATTATGCCTATTTTTGCCGTTCGAAAAATAGAATATGAATTTGAAATTTTTCTCCCTTACACTTTTGCTTTTGGCAATCGTGATTACTGCGCAAACGACTGAGTTTAAACCTCACGTTTCCAATTTTAATATGATGTCTTTTACCTATAAGCATAATGATAAGTGGCAAGCGTATGTGGAACTTCAAATGCGTTCAATCGACGATTATATGTTGCCCAATTATTACGAAGCCAAAGGTGGAATTGGGTATAATTTCATCAAAAATAATCAGATTTTTGTTGGCGCTGGCCGATACGGAACATACAGGGATAGTGAAATCTATCAAAATGAATTCAGAATGTGGTTGCAATATGTACTTTCACAGAAAATTGAATTCATTAAAATTGACCATCGTTTTCGTGCTGAAAAACGTTTCTTTACCTTTCCGCAAACCAATACGGAATCGAATGATGAGCGTTACCGTTATCGCCTCTCTTTAACAGTTCCTCTGAACGATAAAAACATCAGTACAGGAACCATTTATTTTAACACATTTGAAGAAGTTTTTGTAGGACCAAAAAATCCTGATTGGTTTAAAAGAAACCGTTTCTATAGCGGTTTCGGATACCAAGTTTCAGACTTTATGAATACCAATATTGGATACATGTGGCAAAAAGAATTTTCGTCGCTGAATGGTGATAAAAACTTCCATTTTGTTTACTTCGCCGTGAATTTTACGCTCGATCGTGAGAAGATTTACGACTATCAACCTATCCCCGTAATCGATTAATGGAATGTTAATAAAAATTAATACGATAATGTTCCTTTTGCAAAAGCGGATTACGGATATTTGCACAATTAAATTTCAAATCAATACTAATGGGAATCGGAAACATATTTAAAGCCTTCCAGCCTAAAGACAAAGTTTTCTTTGTACTGTTCGACCAAGTAGGTCAAAACCTTGTTGAAATGTCTAAATTTTTTCATGAAGGAATTCAAGAATTCGACTTGAACGACGATACTTTTATGAAAACGATCAGCGATTTCGAACATAAGAACGACGATTTAACACACAAAATTTTTGTGGAACTTGGGCAGAATTTTATTACGCCTTTCGATCGTGAAGATATTTCGGCTTTGGCGAATAAATTGGATGATATTGCAGATTATATGTATGCTTCTGCAAAATACATTTTCCTTTATAAAACCCCTGAAACAAAGGAGTACGCTGAATTTTCACTGCTAATTTACAAAGCGTGTTTGGAAATTCAAAATGCAGTAGCAAATCTAAAAGATTTTAAAGATCCCGCTTCGGTTAAAGAATCTTGCATTAAAATTAATTCTTACGAAAATATTGCAGATGATGTACAAAGTAAAGCACTTCTGCGCCTATATGAAACCAATGATCCAATTAGAATTATCAAAGTAAATTCCGTGCTTAATTACCTTGAAGAGGTTACGGATAAAGCTGAAGATGTGGCGAATATTCTTGAAAATATCGTCATTAAATATGCATAATTCTAAAATCTGAAAATTTTTTCCGAATGGATATACCCTTATTATTAATCATTATCGTTGTTCTTGCACTCGTTTTTGATTATATCAACGGATTTCATGATGCGGCAAACTCAATTGCTACAATTGTTTCAACAAAAGTTTTATCACCTTTTCAAGCGGTACTTTGGGCTGCACTTTGGAATTTTGCTGCGTTTTTTCTTGCGGCGTACGTTTTACCCGGAGGTTTCAAGATTGGGAACACCATTGCAAAAACAGTCAATGAAAATTACATCACTTTAGAAGTTATTTTCTCTGGGCTCATTGCTGCAATTGCTTGGAACTTACTTACTTGGTGGTTCGGCATTCCTTCCTCTTCATCGCATACCTTAATCGGAGGTTTTCTTGGTGCTGCTGTAATGCATGCATTAATGCTGGATTTCCGCGATGTTGCTGCATCAAATGCAGGTTTAGGATTTTTCGACACGCTTGTTTTAGCGTTTAAGCAGCTGATGACTCAAGATGTGGTGAAGTTTAGTAAAGTAATTCCCATTTTTCTATTTATATTTTTAGCGCCTATTTTGGGGATGATCATTTCGATTATCATTACCATCATTATCGTTAATGTTTATAAAAAATCGAATCCGCATAAAGCCGATAATGCTTTTAAAAAAATGCAATTATTTTCTTCTGCACTTTTCAGTTTAGGTCACGGTTTGAACGATGCGCAGAAGGTAATGGGGATTATTGGTGCAGCAGTTATTTATTACCACGTTAATATGATTAGCGATCCTTTGTATCTTAATATTCCTTCAGAAGAACGTTTTAACTTCTTTACTGAACATTATCTTTGGGTGCCACTAGTATCATTTATTGCAATTGGTTTAGGAACCATGAGCGGCGGTTGGAAAATCGTAAAAACAATGGGAACCAGAATTACAAAAGTTACTCCATTAGAAGGCGTAAGTGCGGAAACTGCGGGTGCGTTAACCTTATTTATTACCGACCACTTCGGGATTCCGGTTTCTACAACACATACCTTAACAGGATCTATTATTGGGGTTGGCGTTACCAAAAGAATTTCAGCGGTGCGTTGGGGTGTTACCATTACGCTTCTTTGGGCATGGATTTTAACAATTCCTATTTCTGCCTTAATCGCAGCAATTACCTATTATTTTATGACGCTGATTTAAATAAGAATCAACATAACATGTAAGAAAAACTTTGTCGGATTTCGGCAAGGTTTTTCTTTTTTTTACGCTGGTAAATGTTGTATTTTTGCAGGAAACGTGAACAATTTTATGGAATTTCTAGATCAATATCAGGATATTGTTTCCAAAGCAATCAACAAGTATCTTTTTAAAGATAAACCCACAGAACTTTATGATCCGATGAACTACATCATCTCGCATGGTGGTAAAAGATTAAGGCCTATAATGGTTCTGATGGGCTGTGAACTTTTTGGCGGCGATCTTAAAAAAGCCATAAAACCTGCTTTGGCAATTGAATACTTCCATAACTTCACCTTAATTCATGATGATATTATGGATGAAGCGCCATTGCGTAGAAATGTGCCTACCATTCATACATTGCATGGCGTAAATACTGCAATTCTTTCTGGCGATGGGTTGATGCTGAAAGCTTATAAGTTTTTCGAAGATTTAGAACCAGATTTGTTTAAAGCTTGCGTACGTGTATTTACCCATACAGGATTGTTGCTTTGTGAAGGGCAACAATACGATATTAATTTTGAAACCCAAGAAGATGTAACATACGACGACTATATTCGTATGATTACCTATAAAACTGGTGTTTTAAGCGCTAGTTCTTTTGAGATTGGGGCAATGATCGCAAGAGCGGATTTTAAAGAAGCCAAAGCGATTTTTAATTTCGGAAAACACATCGGGATTGCCTTCCAAATTATGGATGATTATCTTGATGTTTTCGGTAAATCCGAGCAATTTGGTAAGAAACATGCAGGAGATATTTACGAAAATAAAAAAACAGTCCTTTATCTTTTAGCACGTGAGCATGCAACAGAAAAAGAACGTGAAGAACTTGATTTTTGGTATTCTAAAAAAACAGATAATATTGATAAAGTATATGGTGTAGAAAAGATTTTCCGTAGAAAAAAAGTCGATGAAAAAACATTGCGTCTTGTACAAAAGCATAACGAATTGGCGCAGGAATATCTGAATAAAATTAATGTTCCGGAAGAAAAGAAAAAACCATTTATTGAACTGGCAAACTATCTTTTAAGAAGAGAAAGTTAATCAGAACGATTTCGCTTTACTTTTAAATCTAGAAAATTCGCTAACCGATATTCTACAATGAAATTTCGTACAGAAGTACATTTTCAAGAGTCAACAAATAAAATTGAAAACGAGGATTGCGTTTTTTCAATCGGTTCGTGTTTTGCAACAGAAATTGCCACACTTTTATCGCAAGGTCAGTTGCAAACGTGTAATAATCCGTTCGGAACGATTTTTAATCCATACTCAATTTCTAATGCAATTCATAGAATTCATGATGCAGAAAATTATGCTGAAGAGGATTTAATTTGTTTTAATGAAACCTTCATTTCGCTCGATCATCACACAGATTTCGACCGTAATTATGCGCATCTCACTTTGCAATCCATTAACGAAAAATTGCAGGAAGCAAACGATTTTCTGCAAAAAACGAATTGGGTTTTAATTACTTACGGAAGTGCTTTTATTTACGAATTTCTACCTAAAAAAAAGGTAGTGGCCAATTGCCATAAAATTCCACAGAAATATTTTAGTAAAAGATTGCTTTCACAAACCGAAATTCAGCAAGCGATAGAAGAAACCATTCTTCATCTTAATGATATTGGGCAAGAAAATCTACAAATCCTATTTACAGTTTCGCCTGTCCGTCATACCAAGGATGGAATGGTTGAAAATCAGTTAAGTAAGTCCAAATTAATAATGGGAATTCACGAAACAATTGCAGCTTTTAACAATTGTCACTATCTCCCCATCTACGAAATTTTGATGGACGATCTTCGGGATTATCGATTTTATAAAGACGATTTAGTGCATCCAAATTCGCAAGCCATTCAGTATATTTTTGAAAAATTTGGAAACGCTTTTTTTTCACAAGAAACAAAACATTTTCTTCAACAGAATATGAAGATTGTGCAAGCATTAAACCACAAACCTTCTGATGAAAATAGTCCGAAATACATTGAATTTCGCGAGAAATTAAACGAAAAAATTGCTGAACAGCAAAAAAAAGTGCACCACAAAATATTTGGTTTTTCAATCAAATAGCGTTCGCTTTTCACATCAATAATTTACCATAAATCATGATTGATACGCATACCCATTTATATTCTGATGAATTTGATGTCGACCGAAATGAAACCATTCAACGCGCTTTAGATAAAGGGGTAACACAATTTTATCTTCCTGCAATCGATTCGGAAACGCATGAAAAAATGCTTCACTTGGAAAACGAATATCCAGAAAATATGCATGCAATGATGGGCCTTCATCCGTGTTCTGTAAAACCAGATTCATGGGAAAAAGAATTGCAAATTGTTGAAGAATATTTAGGTAAAAGAAATTTTCCTGCAATTGGTGAAATCGGAATCGATTTGTATTGGGATCAATCTACGCTTGATATTCAAATACAAGCTTTTGAAAAGCAAATTGATTGGGCGATTGAGAGAGATTTGCCCATTGTGATACATACACGATCAAGTTTTGAAGAAACTTTTGATGTTCTTGAACGGAAAAAACATCCAAAACTTCGTGGTATTTTTCATTGTTTTTCTGGCGATTTAGAACAGGCAAAACACGCCTTAAATCTTAATTTTCACCTTGGTATTGGGGGAGTTGTTACTTTTAAGAATGGAAAGATCGATCAGTTTTTAAGTGAAATTCCTCTGGAAAAAATTGTTCTGGAAACCGATTCTCCCTATTTAGCTCCCGTTCCTTTTCGTGGGAAAAGAAATGAAAGCGCGTATGTTGAATTGGTAGCTGGTAAATTAGTGGATATTTACGGAAAAAGCTTTCAAGAAATTGATGCGATTACGACCGCAAATGCACAAAAAATTTTCGGGAACTAATCGATTAAAATTGAATTCGATTAGTTCCCGAAAGATAAAATTTTAAAACGTTTTCTGCGATTATTTCTTTCTGAAAAAACCTTTATTTTTAGGTTTTTTATAACCGATATTTTCCTTTGTTGCTTTTGGTTTTTCGCGTTGCATAGGTTTGTTATTGCTATCGCGTTTCGTTTCAACAAGATCGTTGGTATGGTAAGGATGATCTTTTACAACGGGAATTTTTTTACCAATTAGTTTTTCCGTATTGCGCAAATTCACAAGATCTAAACCATCTACAAACGACATTGAAACGCCTTCTGCTCCAGCACGTCCCGTTCTTCCAATTCGATGAACGTAAGTTTCAGAAACGTCGGAAAGTTCAAAGTTTACTACGTATTTCAGTTGGTCAATATCAATTCCTCGTGCGGCAATATCAGTAGCCACAAGCACTCTTGTTTTTCTTTCTTTAAAATTATTTAAAGCATTCTGACGGGCATTTTGCGATTTATTTCCATGAATCGCTTCTGCGGAAATATTCGATTTTTGAAGTTTTCTGGCAATTTTATCAGCGCCATGTTTCGTTCTTGAAAAAACCAAAACCGAATCAAGCTTGGAATCTTGAAGCAAATGGGTAAGTAAATCCAATTTATTTTCTTTTTCAACAAAAAATACGGATTGTTGAATGGTATCTGCGGTTGAAGAAACTGGTGCAACTTCCACTTTTACAGGATTAGTAAGGATCGAATTGGCTAACTGACTAATTTCTGGTGGCATGGTTGCCGAAAAGAAAAGCGTTTGTCTTTTTGCAGGCAATAGCTTGATAATTCTTTTTACATCATGTACAAAACCCATATCCAACATTCGATCTGCTTCATCTAGAACAAAAAGTTCAAGATCGTGCAAACTGATAATTTTTTGAGCAATGAAATCGAGCAAACGTCCTGGGGTAGCCACCAAAATATCAACACCACCTCGAATTGCGTTTTCCTGCACGCCTTGTTTAACACCTCCAAAAATCACTAAAGTTTTCAAAGGCAAGTTTCTTCCGTAGTTTCGAAAGCTCTCCTCAATCTGAATGGCCAATTCTCTGGTTGGCGTTAAAATTAGTGCTTTTGGATTTTTGCTTCTTCTTTTACCTTCGTTGGATAACAGTTGAAGAATAGGGATTCCGAATGCTCCCGTTTTCCCTGTTCCTGTTTGTGCAGTTCCCAACAAATCTCTTTGTTGAAGAATGGATGGAATTGCTTTTTGTTGTATGGGCGTGGGATTCTTATATCCTTCTTGTTCTAAAGCTGATAGAATAGGAGGAATTATCGATAGATCTTGAAAAGTCAAATTAAATATAGATTTTAAAGTAAATTCAGCAGGCTTTTCCTGCTTTTAAAGTTTTGAATTCGAAAAAGCGAATTTGTGCGCAAAGATAGTCTTTTGGAAATTATTCGAAATGGCGATGCGTTTTGGTTTAAATTCGGAATTCGACTTGAAATTACGCAACAGAAAAAAAGAGTTAGTAAAAAATGCTTTTGTATTTATAAACAAATAAAACCTTACAGTTGTTTTAGATTGCTTTTTAAAACAGTTTGAATTTCCTCATTGCGTGTTAGCATCATTTTTTCAAAGCCAAGTAACGAAATTTTTGCACAAACTTCCGCATCTGCGCCTGCTCGGTGATGATTAAAATTGATGTGATGCATTTCAGCCAGCGATTTTAAACCATATTTCGGGAGTCCTTTCCACGATTTTTTAGCAATTTGAATGCTGCACAAATAATTAATTTTCGGTCGAAAAAGTCCGTAATAATCCAAACAACTGCGTAGTACGCCAGCATCAAAAGCTGCATTGTGAGCAATCATTAAGTTTCCGTACAGCATTTTTTCAGCTTCATACCAAATATCAGCAAAATTAGGAGCGTCAACCACATCTTCAGGATGAATTCCGTGTACAGCAACATTAAATCGGTTGAAATAAGGGAAGCTCGGCGGTTTTATCAACCAGGTTTTGGTTTCAACGATTGTTCCGTTTTCTACCAAACAAATTCCCAACTCACAAGCTGAATTTCGCTCTGCTGTTGCGGTTTCAAAATCAATGGCGCAAAAATCAATCATTTCAGAAATTGTTTAAAAATCAACCACTTTGTGGCGTAGTAATTTTTCATTTGATGTGAACCCCGACGTCGAATACTTTCTGGCAATTGTGCATAAAAACCAAAATGAGCGCGAACGACCGCCCATAAATGAGAGAAGCCGTTTTTAATTCCGAAATAGATTCCCGCAATGCCATCTAAACATAATCGTACAAAAATCAGCCAAACCACTTTGGGAAAAGGAAGGTTCTTCGCAAGCATTGTTAGGTTGTTTCTAAAGTTTAAATATGTTTTTTGTGGACTTTGTTTATTAAGTGTTCCGCCGCCAACGTGGTATACTTTGGATTTTGAGGTGTAGTAAATTTTCCTTCCCGAATTATTCAATCTCCAGCATAAATCAATTTCTTCCTGATGTGCAAAAAAACGTTCATCGAAACCATTTTGTTCCCAGAAATCTTGGGAACGGATAAAAAATGCACAACCTGAAGCCCAAAAAATTTCGTACTCATCATCGTATTGTCCATAATCGATTTCCGTTTCATCAAAAATTCTTCCTCGGCAATACGGATAACCTAAATTATCGATAAATCCTCCAGCTGCGCCAGCAAATTCAAATTTGTCTTTGTTGGCATACGACAATATTTTGGGTTGAATTGCGGCAATTTCAGGATGATTGTAGTATAGTTGTAGTATAGGTTCGAGCCAATTTTCGGTAACTTCAACATCGGAATTCAGAAGGCAATACAATTCAGCATCAATGTGCTTTAAACCTCGATTGTATCCTTTTGCAAAGCCGTAATTACCATCATTAAGAACAATATGAACATTAGGAAATTCTTTCTGCAAGTAGGAAACGGAATCGTCGGTTGATGCATTATCAACAACGTAAATTTCCGCTTGTTTTGAGTGTAGAATAACGGTAGGCAAAAATTGCTCAAGCCACGATTTCCCGTTCCAATTTAAAATTACTACTGCGATTTTGCTCAATTCTATTGCATTTTTTTAAAGGTAAAAATTCTAAAATGAGATGAAATTATTCTTCATCATATAATTTTATTGAATCCTTATATTTCCATTTTCGGTGCGACCATAAATAATTGTCTGGATTTTTCCGAATCGTATTTTCCAAAAGATGATGAAATTTTCGAACAACCTCGTAATCGGTAAACTGTTCACCATCGGGGAAAATTCTGTGGTAATTTACTTGATAATATCCTCGTTTCACCTTTTTCATTTCGCAATACACAAATGCCAAATCCATTCGGGTTGCCAACTTATCGTACCCAATAAAAGCGGGTGTTCGCTGATTTAAAAACTTTAAACCGTATGTAACCTCCGATGAATGTGGTGTTTGATCTGCCACAAACATATAGGCAGAATTTCCATCATTAGTATTACGAAAAATATGTCGAATAACTTCGCGGGCTTCAATTGCTTGGTTTCCGTAACTATTTCGAATGCTTTTTACCCGTTCTTCCCAAAATGTACTGTTCACTTTACGATAAACAGGGTAGCAGTGATCTTGTGGAATAATCGTCGTTAGTGCATTGAACCATTCCCAGTTAAAAACGTGACCAGCAAGCAGGATTACATTTTTACCTTCATCTTTTGCATCTTGAAAAACATGTTGATTGATGTGCTGCACACGAACACGCAATTCTTGAGATGAAATCGTAAAGGATCGTATTGTTTCAGCCAAATAATCAGAAAAATTTTGATAGAATTTTTTCTCTATTTTTGAAAGTTCTTCCTCCGAACGATCGGGGAATGAATTGGAAATGTTCTCCCTTACCACCTTTTTGCGATATCCTATAATAGAATAGGCCAGCACATACACAATATCTGAAAATAGATATTGAATTTTCAGAGGAAGTCGTGAAATAAGAAGAACAATCTGGAAAAGTATATTCATAAATGCGAAAGCAAATTTAATAATTATATAGAGAATGGTAGAATTTTTGAAGAAAAAGAAAAATCCTACCTTTGATTCTTAAATAATATTCGTAAAATGAAAATAAAAACCCTATTAATAGCTGCTTTTGTTGCGATTTATGGAATTTCAAATGCTCAAAACAAAGAAGCATTAAAAAGCGCTGATAAAAAATCTTCGGATCAATCTTTATTGGTAACTTCAGATAAAGCTTCTGTAGAAGAGGCAAAGAAAAAATTGGCACAAACAGAAAAAGCAAAATTGGTAAAACCTTATCATCCCGAAGACAATGCGGAAGCAAAAATTTCTGAATTGATTAAAACGGCGCAACAGGAAAACAAAAATATCATTCTTCAAGCGGGCGGTAATTGGTGTATCTGGTGTTTACGTTTCAATAACTTTGTAAACGAAACGCCGGAACTTAAACAATTGGTCGACCAAAATTATTTGTATTATCACCTGAATTTTTCTCCTGAAAATAAAAATGAAAAAGTGTTTGCCCAATACGGAAATCCGGGTGAAAAATATGGATATCCCGTATTTATTGTTTTGAATAAAGAAGGTAAAATGATTCATATTCAAGACTCGGCTGTTCTGGAAGAAGGCAAAGGCTATAGCTTAGAAAAAGTGAAAGCATTTTTCAGCGAATGGACTCCCTCGAAATCAGAAAAATAAAATTAAACTCCTATTAATCAGGAGTTTTTTATTGCGTAAAGTATTGATAAATTGCTTGAAAATTACGCTTTCTACTCTGCTTGAATTTATGTAAATTTGTGCATCTAAAAAGTGAAAGTAAAAATGAATTCTTACAAAAACCCTCTTGAAGAACGCTATTCAAGTGAGGAAATGCTCTATACTTTTTCTCCCGAAAATAAATTCAAAAACTGGAGAAAACTTTGGATTGCCCTCGCTGAAATTGAGAAAGATTTAGGTCTTGACATTTCCGAAGAGCAGATTCAAGATTTAAAAAACAATGCTTCCGAAATCGATTTCGATAAAGCAGCCGAATACGAAAAAAAATTCCGGCACGATGTTATGGCGCATGTGCATACCTACGGCGATGCTGCTCCATCAGCAAAAGGAATTATCCATTTAGGTGCAACTTCTGCATTTGTGGGCGATAATACCGATCTAATCCAAATGCGCGATGGTTTACTGATTCTTAGAAAACAATTGGTGAACGTTATTAAAAAGCTATCTGATTTTGCAATTCAGTATAAAAATATGCCAACTTTGGGGTTTACCCATTTTCAACCAGCTCAATTAACAACTGTTGGGAAAAGGGCTACGCTTTGGTTGCAATCGCTTATTCTCGATTTTGAAGAGTTAGAATTTTTCTTAGAAACATTGAGATTTCGCGGTGTGAAAGGCACAACCGGAACCGCAGCAAGTTTTCTAGAACTTTTTGATGGTGACTATGAGAAAGTGAAACATTTAGATAAAGAATTATCGAAACGTTTTGGCTTTGAAAAAGTATTCGGTGTTTCTGGGCAAACCTATGATCGAAAAATCGATGCGAAAGTTGTCGCTTTACTTTCGAATATCGCACAATCTGCACATAAATTTTCTAATGATATTCGTCTATTGCAGAATTTAAAAGAAATTGAAGAACCTTTCGAGAAAAACCAAATCGGATCTTCTGCAATGGCATATAAACGCAATCCGATGCGTTCTGAACGAATTGGTGCGCTGGCGAAATACGTAATGTCATTGTCTACAAGTTCGGCCATGGTAGCGTCCACACAATGGTTTGAGAGAACTTTAGACGACTCTGCCAATAAAAGACTCACAATTCCTCAAGCATTTTTGGCGATCGATGCTATTTTGCTCATTTGGAACAATATTATGGATGGTTTAGTGGTTTACGAAAATCGAATCAATAAACATATTGCAGACGAACTTCCTTTCATGGCGACAGAATATATTATTATGGAAGAAGTGAAAGCAGGAGGCGACCGCCAGGAAATTCACGAAATCATACGAGAACATTCCATGGAAGCCAGCAAAAAGGTGAAAATGGAAGGTAAAGAAAACGATTTAATCGAAAGGATTTTGCACGACGATCGACTGAAGATGGATAAATCAAAATTGAAGGAGGTACTCGACCCGAAAAACTTCATCGGCTTTGCACCAATACAAACAGAAGAGTTTATTCAAAATGAAGTTGAACCCATCTTGCAGCAATATTCAGCACTTATCGGATTAAAAGCAGATTTAAAAGTGTAAAACGTATGCAGTCTTTTTGGGCTGCATTTTTATTGCTCTTTAATCATCGCTAAAAGCGAATTGAAAATGGATTTTTTTGGAATTCACTTCCCAAGAAGTTCTAAAGAAAAAATGAAAAATAGCCAAGGGTAACTCCTTAAAAATTCAGAAATAAATTAAAATGAAAAGGTGCCTTGCACCGAAAATTGAGTAAATGAAAAAAAGAATTTTCGTAGAAAAGCGCGGTTTGTTCGATGGTGAAAGTCCCAAAATTTTTGCCGAACTGCAAGAAGTTGTTCCCAATGTTCAAAGCGTGAAAGTGTATAACGTTTATGACATCTTTGGCCTCACCGAAAACGATTTTCAGAAAGTCGTTAATTCAACATTTGTGGATCCTGTAACCGACATTCTTCATTCGCAGAATCCAGCGCAAAGCTTTTATTTTGCTTCTGAATTTTTGCCTGGTCAATATGATCAGCGTGCTGATTCAGCGCAGCAATGTATTGCATTGCTTACCAATGTTGAACATTCAATTGTTCGCAGTGGAAAACTGTATGATTTTCAAGGAATTAATCATGATGATCTTGAGATAATTAAACATTATCTTATCAACAAGGTTGAAAGTCGCGAGAAAGATTTGTCGGTTTTAGAAATTCCTGCCGAAGAGCAACCGAGTGCTGTAAAAATACATGAAGGTTTTATTGATTTTTCAACTGAGGAATTGATGAAGTTTTACGATGAAACTGGTTTTGCGTTTGGTTTTGATGATTTAGAATTTATACAAAATTACTTCATATCAGAAAAGAGAAATCCCACCGAAACCGAATTGAAAGTGTTGGATACGTATTGGAGTGATCATTGCCGACATACGACTTTTGAAACAGAATTAACCGATATTCAGTTTACGGGAGCTTTTAAAGATGTTCTGGACTCTATTTTCAATGATTATTTAGAAAAAAGAAAATTTTTAGGTCGCGAAGAAAAACCAATTTCTTTGATGGATTTGGCAACCGTTGCCGCTCGGTATTTTCATAAAACCGGAAACCTCGATAATCTTGTTGTTTCCGAGGAAATCAATGCGTGTACCATCGAAATCGAAGCTGAATTTGATGGCAAAAAAGAACCTTGGTACTTGCTTTTTAAAAATGAAACACATAATCATCCAACCGAAATTGAACCTTTTGGTGGAGCGTCTACTTGTTTGGGTGGCGCAATTCGAGATCCCTTATCAGGAAGAGCGTTTGTGTATCAAGCAATGCGATTAACTGGTGCCGCAAATGTGCTTGAACCTATTTCTGAAACTTTACCAGGAAAACTTCCTCAAAAAACCATTTCGAAACAAGCAGCAAATGGATATTCCTCTTATGGAAACCAAATTGGACTTGCCACAACGCTTGTCAACGAAATCTATCACGAAGGGTACAAAGCAAAGCGCATGGAAGTGGGATTTGTGGTGGGAGCAGTTCCTAAAAATTGGGTTCGCCGAGAAAATCCAGAATCTGTTGACGTCGTAATCGTTCTCGGTGGTGCAACAGGAAGAGATGGTGTAGGCGGTGCAACGGGCAGTTCGAAGGAACAAGATGAAACTTCGATACATACCATGAGTTCAGAAGTGCAAAAAGGAAATGCTGTAGAGGAACGCAAGATTCAAAGGTTATTCCGTAATCCGGACGTAACCACTTTAATTAAAAAATCCAACGATTTTGGTGCAGGTGGAGTTTCAGTTGCAATCGGGGAAATTGCTGATTCATTGGAGATTAACCTCGATGTTCTTCCTTTAAAATATGAAGGTTTAAATGGTACCGAATTGGCAATTTCGGAATCGCAAGAACGGATGGCAGTGGTTATCGAAGCAAAAGATAAAGAAAGTTTTATACAGTTTTGCGAAAAAGAAAATATTAAAGCTGTTGAAGTTGCGCAAGTGACGGATTCCGGTAGAATGCAAATGTTTTGGAAGGGTAAAAAAATTGTTGATTTAAGTCGAGAATTTTTAAATTCAAATGGTTGTTTGAAAACGCAGCGTGTTGCGATTTCTCACCTTCAAGATATTGATAATCAAAAAGTAAACTATAATAAAGAGAATTTTGAAAGACTGCTTTCCGAAAAAAATGTAGCTTCTCAAAAAGGATTAACCGAAATGTTTGATGCTTCAGTGGGGGCAACAACCGTTGCAATGCCTTACGGTGGAAAGTATCAGTTGACAGAGATGGAAGGTAGTGTGCAAACGCTCCCTGTTTTACATGCGGAAAATGTGGAAACCGTGTCGTTGGCAACTTGGGGTTTTGATGCTGATTTATCTTCTCAAAACTCGCTAATTGGTGCCGCAAATGCAGTGGTTGAAAGTGTTGCAAAAATTGTCGCAATGGGTGGTGATTACAAAAATATTCGATTGAGCTTTCAAGAGTATTTTGAAAAACTGGGTAACGATCCGCAAAAATGGGGAAAACCTTTAGCGTCGCTATTGGGTGTTTATGATGCACAAATGAATTTTGGTTTGGCGGCGATTGGCGGCAAAGATTCAATGTCGGGAACTTATCAGGATTTAAATGTGCCACCCACTTTAATTTCCTTCGCTTGTGCAAATGGAAATAAAAAGGATATTATCTCTCCAGAATTTAAAAAAGCAGGAAATAAATTGTACCACTTCTATCATCAAAGTAGAGAAAATGGTCTTCCTGATTACGAAAAACTAAAAGCGGTTTTTGATTTTATCCATCAAAAATGTAAAGAGAAAAAAATCGTTTCTGTAAAAACAATTAAGGATGGTGGCGTTGGAATTGCACTTGCTAAAATGAGTTTCGGAAATGGTCTTGGTGCAACAGTTATTGTAGACGATGATAAAATTTTAGCAAAAAATATTGGTGGATTAATTATTGAATCCACAGAAGAACTGTATTTTGATTCATTTCAATTAATTGGTGAAGTGTCGAATAGTGAAATTCTGAAAATCAATAATTTAGAATTTGAAATCAAAAATTTACTTAAAGTAAATTCTTCTGTTTTTGAAAAACTTTTTCCTACCCAAGAACCAGAAAAAATGATTGTAGAATTTGATGAAAAATTGAATTCTTCAACAGCCAAAACAATAACAATTCTTCAACATGGGATAGCGCAACCCAAAGTTTTTGCACCAATATTTCCTGGTACGAATTGCGAATACGAAACTCAAAATGCATTTAGAAAAGAGGGCGCAAAAGTTTCTAGTTTGCCGTTGCTTAATCTTACGCATTCACTTTTAGAAGAAAGTATTGAGGCTTGGGTAAAAGAAATTTCGCAATCTCAAATTCTTGTTTTTTCTGGAGGTTTTTCAGCGGGAGATGAGCCAGATGGTTCTGCAAAATTCATTGTGAATGTCTTGAAAAATGAAAAAATGAAGCATGCTGTTCACGATTTATTGCAACGAGATGGAATGATTCTCGGGATTTGTAACGGTTTTCAAGCGTTGGTAAAATCTGGTTTGTTGCCATATGGTGAGATTCGCGATTTAAATCCCGAATCGCCAACGTTAGCGCATAATGCGATTGGCAGACATATTTCTCAAATGGTCAATGTGAAGGTTGCGAACGATGATTCACCTTGGTTAAAGGGAATGAAAGGCGAAATGTATACGATTCCGATTTCGCATGGTGAAGGTCGTTTTATGGCTTCAGAAGAGGTATTAAAGCAGTTATATAAGAATGGACAAGTTGCCACGCAATATGTTGATTTTGATGGAAATGTTGCCCATGGAATGCCTTTTAATCCAAATAATTCACTTTTTGGAATTGAGGGTATTACAAGTTTGGATGGAAAAATCTTCGGTAGAATGGGGCATCCAGAACGTTTTGCCGAAGGTTTGTTGAAAAATATTCCAACTGCCAACTATCATAATATTTTTAAAAACGGCGTTGAATATTTCAAGTAAAATATTGAAAATAAAAAAGATATAAACTCGAAATTGATCAAGGTTATGAAATTTTCAACAGTTTGTTTTCTGCTTTCGCTTAAAACATTCTGTCGCGCAAATGGTCTTGTAATCAATTGATATTGTATATAATAAATCAAAAATAAAAATGGAAAAAGGAAAAATGCTTTACGAAGGAAAAGCAAAACAAATTTTTGAAACAGAAAATCCAGAAGAAGTTATCGTTCGTTTTAAAGACGATGCTACCGCTTTCAATGCCCAAAAGAGAGGTCAGTTTGATCGTAAAGGTGAATTAAATAATGTAATCACCACGCTGATTTTTGAGTATTTGAAGGAGAAAGGAATCGAAACTCATTTTATCAAACACCTGAATGATCGCGAACAGTTGGTGCAAAAAGTTTCTATAATTCCACTGGAAGTGGTTGTGCGCAATTATTCTGCAGGAAGTATGGCGCAAAGATTGGGTGTGGAGGAAGGAATAAAATCTCCCGTAACCATCTTCGATATTTGTTATAAAAAAGACGAATTGGGAGATCCTTTAATTAACGATCATCACGCAGTTTTTCTTGGAGCTGCAACGTATGAGGAGCTCGACGAAATGTACGAACTTGCCAATGAAATCAACGAAGCATTACAATCGCTTTTTGATAAAATGAATATTATTTTAGTTGATTTTAAAATTGAATTGGGTAAAACCTCTGATGGGAGAATTATTCTTGCAGACGAAATTTCTCCAGATACGTGCAGACTTTGGGATAAAGATACCTTGAAAAAGTTGGATAAAGACCGTTTCAGAAGAGATTTAGGTGAAGTTACTGAGGCATACGTAGAAATTTACGATCGTATGAAAAAAGCTTTAAATAAAGATTAAAACTACCTTAAATTCTTATAGTTAACTATCGGAAATGTTTGGTGAAAAAATGAATAAACTAAGACAGAACTTTAAAATGAAAGATGTAACAGTTCAGAAGCAGGAGTATCTTCGCCAGTTTCAAAATACTACATACGGCAGAAACCTTTTCCGAACGAAAGAAGAAGAACATCTCGATGCTCCGAAGGAGGAATGTGGCGTGTTCGGCTTATATTCCGATGCCGATATTGATACTTTTTCTTTATCGCAATTTGGGCTTTTTGCGCTTCAACATCGCGGTCAGGAAGCTGCGGGAATCTCGGTGATGAAGGAAGGGAAAATAGCCAATATGAAAGATGAAGGGCTTGTTCTGGATGTTTTTAAAGCAATTCGGGAACCTGAAGCTTTTATGGGAAACAGTGTAATTGGACATACACGTTATACCACCGCTGGCGATAAAAAGAAATATAATTTTCAGCCTTTTTTTGCGAAAAATGAGTGGGATCAAATCATCCTTTCTATTGCGCATAATGGAAACCTCACAAATGCGAAGCAATTGCGTAAAGAACTTGAAGATGAGGGAGTTACTTTTAAAGCAACTTCCGATACCGAAGTTATTTTACGGTTAATTCAGAAGAATTTAGATTTAGGATTACGAGGTGCTATTAAATACACAATGGAGCGTATTGAAGGTGCATATTCAGTTGTGGGAATGACGCGCAATAAATTCTTTGCGTTTCGTGATTTTAATGGTATTCGGCCTTTGGTTTTAGGAGCGCTGGATGAAAATACGTTTATTGTAACTTCAGAAACAGCTGCTTTAGATGCGGTTGGCGCTCAATATGTTCGCGATGTTATGCCTGGCGAAATTATTTATACCAGCGAAAACGAGAAAGGATTACATTCTTATAAAGTAAACGAAAATTGTGTATCCAAACTTTGTGCTTTCGAATATATTTATTTTGCCCGTCCCGATACGGCTTTAGAAGGAATTAATGTATATGAAATCCGTGAAAAGTCTGGTGAGAAAATTTGGAGTCAGGCGCCTGTAGAAGCCGATTTGGTCATTGGCGTTCCGGATTCCGGAGTTCCGGCAGCGATTGGTTTTTCAAAAGCGTCGGGAATTCCTTTTCGTCCTGTTTTAATCAAGAACCGATATATTGGTCGAAGTTTTATCGTGCCTACTCAGGAAATGCGTGAGCGTGTGGTCAATTTAAAATTGAATCCGATTATTTCAGAAATGAGAGGGAAGCGCGTGGTGATTATTGATGATTCAATTGTGCGTGGAACAACCTCAAAACGTTTGGTTAAAATCTTGAAAGATGCGGGCGTAAAGGAAATTCACTTTAGAAGCGTTTCTCCACCGATCATTGCGCCGTGCTTTTTAGGAATTGATACACCATCGAAAGATGATTTAATTTCCGCAAACATGTCCAAAGATGAATTAAAGGAGTATTTGGGTGTTGATTCATTGGAGTTTTTGAGTATGGAAAACCTGGTTGAAATTTTAGGAACAGAAAACCATTGCTTTGGTTGTTTTACCGAGAAATATCCAGTAGCAAAAGGAGAGGAGGTGGATTTATTTAATTGAGAATTTTCAATTTTTTGTGAAATAAAAAGTCAGACAACCCGAAGGTTATCTGACTTTTTATATTTATTTGGAATTTGTGCTTAGTTAAATTTATATGCTAAACCAACTTGGAAGGTATTGTTTTTTGCATCTCCGAAAGCGGCTCCCTCAAGGGTGTCATCTTTACCAATTTTAGTGAATCCAGCGTTATATCTTGCGTTGATACCAAATTGTGGAGTAATCCAGTAACCTGCACCAATTCCTAAACCGAAATCGAAGGTGTTAAGGTTATCTTTGTTAAGATCAACAGTTCTTGTGTTGTCACCACTTTTGAATTTGCTGTTAGCACTTACTAAGAAATTGAACTGTGGACCAGCTTCTAAGTAAAATTCTGGAGTAGCGTTATATTGGAACATTACAGGAACTGAGATATAACCTAAGTTAGTAGAATATTCAGGGTTGTTATTTTCACCTGCTAATTTATAAGTTGTTTTAGCACCAAGGTCGTTATATAAAACCTCTGGTTGGATGCTGAAATCAGATCCTAGTGGCGCATTCATAAATACACCTGCATTAAAACCTGCTTTAGTTTTGTTATCTACAGAACCATCATCAGAAAGAGATGATAGGTTTAATCCACCTTTAATACCAAATGACTGAGAGAATGCTAATGTGCTTGCAGCAACTGCCATTCCTAAAAATAACTTTTTCATAATTTTCTAATTTTTTTAATTTACTTTCAATAATTTTAAATTTTATCTTGCCTCAATTTTTTTACTACTTTTTCTGTTGGCAAGACGTGTAGTTACTTTCAAATTGAATGCCAAACTGGTTTAAAGTTCGCGGAAATTTAACATTTCTTAAACATTTGTTTAACAAAAAATTAATCTAAATTATTGATAATGAGAATACTGAAAAAGGTATTGTTGTTTAATATTTTTTTAATTCTCTTTGTAAAAATGCTCTAAATTGCTATTAAAAAATAGGTGAAATTCAAGATTTTTAAGAATTTAAAGCGATCGATAGTATGCCAAAGCCGACTTTATATGTTTATTTTCTGCTTTATAATCGTATTTGCAATTTCCAATTCGGTCGATTAGCGAGAAACTAATTTGCCCACTTGCATTCTTCTTGTCATTTTTCATCAAAGCCAGAATTTCATCATCTGAAAAAGCTTCAATAGAATGATAGGGATAAAAACGTTGTAGATGATTGATTACTTCATAGGCAGTGCTTTGGTCAATTAGTCCTTCTAAAAACGCAAGGTGAGTTTCGCAAATCATTCCTAATGCCACCGCTTCACCGTGAGGAATTCCAACGTTATTCTTTAAGAATAAACTTTCTAGGGCGTGACCAACGGTATGTCCGAAATTCAAGATTTTGCGTACGTTTTGTTCTTTAAAATCTTCGTCCACAACGCTTTGTTTAATTTGCATTGAACGTTCTATATAAGGAGCAACCACTTTTGAATCAAGATCTTCAATGGAAATCAAATCTTCCCAATGTTTCTTGTCGGCAATTAATCCATGTTTCAACATTTCTGCAAAGCCACTTCTTAATTCTTCAAAAGGAAGGGTTGAAAGATAGGGTGGATATACAAAAATTCCTTCAGGAAGCGCAAATGTTCCCACAATGTTTTTCAAAAATTGATGATCAATTCCCGTTTTTCCACCAATTGAAGCATCGCACATGGCAAGAAGTGTGGTTGGGATATTTACAAATCGAATACCTCGTTTATAGGTGGATGCCACAAAACCGCCCATATCGGTGATCACGCCTCCTCCTAAGTTAAGAAGCAATGATTTTCGGTCGGCTTCAAATTCACTTAAAATTTCCCAAAGTTGAGTGGCTGTTTCAATGGTTTTCATCTCTTCGCCTGCTTCAATTTCAATTATTTCTGGAACGGTCTCCGTTTTAAGATTGGCCAACAGCGTTGCAACGCAATTTTCATGCGTATTTTCATCGCACAAAATAAATATTTGACTTGGCTTTGTTTTCTCAATATACTGATTCAGTAACGTAAAATCCTGATCTAAAACACGAATCATCTTTCTAAATTTTATGCAAAATTAAACTTATAATTTGTTTGAGCAATCTTGGTTGAATGTTTATCTTTGTTTCCATTAATAAATGAGTTTTAATGTCTGTTTTTAACGATACAAAGGTCGCTTTTGCCGACAAATCCGACGCTCAGTTGCGTAAAGCTTTTTGGATGTTCAAGATGATTGAGCAGCCACAATTAACAAAAATTGGAACTTCCGTGTTGAATTTTACAGTTCATAATAATTTTCCATTCGTTAACGGAATTGTGAAAAATACCCTATTTGAACAATTCTGCGGTGGAGAAACACGCGAAGAAAGTATGAAGGTGGTGAAACAACTTTTCAAAAGAGGTGTCGGAAGCATTTTCGATTATTCAATTGAAGGTAAGGAAGATGAAGCAACTTTCGATGCTGTTTGTAAAGAAATTAAAGACATTGTACGTTTTTCTGTTGGCAATCCCGCCATTCCATTTGTTGTTTTTAAACCAACAGCATTCGGAAAAATCGATTTGTATGAAGAAGTGGGTAAAGGTGTGGAATTAACCACAAGTCAGAAAGAAGAATGGGCAAGAGTGGTAAACAGATTTGATGAAGTGTGCAAACTTTGTTGGGAAAACAATAAAAAGGTGATGATTGATGCTGAAGAAACTTGGATGCAAGATGCAGCAGATCACCTTTGTGAAGAAATGATGGAGAAGTACAATAAAGAACAACCCATTGTTTGGAATACCTTGCAAATGTACAGAACTGGCCGATTAGAATATATGCAAAACCAGTTAGAGCGCGCTCAACAAAAAGGCTATTTTATTGGCTATAAAATTGTTCGTGGTGCGTATATGGAAAAGGAAAGAGAGCGTGCTGCTTATATGAAATATCCAGATCCAATTCAACCCAATAAAGCTGCAACAGACGAAAATTATAATCGAGGAATTGATTTCGTGATGAACCATTTTGATCGAATTTCAGCTTTCTTTGGTACACATAACGAAAAATCTTCCGAGCTCATCATGGATAAGTTGAAGGATGGAAATCTTCAACATGATGATCCGCATGTATATTTTGGCCAACTCTACGGAATGAGCGATAATATTACGTTTTATCTTTCGGAAAGACATTACAATGTGGCCAAATATTTGCCATATGGCCCTGTGAAAGATGTGGTTCCTTATTTAACGAGAAGAGCACAAGAAAACACGTCGGTTGCTGGACAAACTGGACGAGAATTAGGATTAATTGAAAAAGAACTTAAAAGAAGAAAATTCAATAATTAGTATACTACAACTATACTATGAAGTTCAACGCTCCACGATTATTATTTCATTTTAAAATAAACAAATTCAATATTGCATTTTGCTCAAATCATTCTTCCGCTTAATCTGAAAGGAACTTTTACCTATAAAATTCCTATAGATTTGGTAAACGAAATTCAGTTGGGAATGCGCGTTTTGGTTCCTTTTGGAGGGAAAAAAATTTACACAGGGATTATTGCAGATCTTCACGATCAAGAGCCCGAAACATTTATTCCAAAGGACGTAATTAGTTTGCTCGATGATGCACCTATTCTTCCGCAAGCACAATTGAATTTTTGGAAGTGGATTTCCGACTACTATTTATGTAATCTGGGAGAAATTTACCGATTTGCATTTCCTGGATCTTTAAAGCTCGAAAGCGAAACGTATTTAAAATTAAAGCCGAATACTGAAGTCGATTATGAAATTCTCGATGTTCACGAATTGCATTTAATTCAAGCACTCGAGGTGCGCTCTCTCGTGAATTTGAATGATATTGAAGCATTTATTCCCAAAAAAGAACTTATTCGAACCATCAATTCCTTAATCGATTTACAATTGATTGAAGTTGATGAGAAGATTACAGAAAAATACAAAGCAAAAGAGATTGCCTATCTTAGAATTGAAAATGATTTTTTGCGCAACGAAAGCTTACCGCTTATTCTCTCGCAATTAAATAAAGCACCGAAGCAGAAAGAACTTTTTCTTCTTTTGCTTTCAAAACAAACCGAAAATCCTGAAACTCCCATTCGAAAATCGGATATTTTTGCTGACGGCGATTTTGGACATCAACAACTCAAAGCACTTTTGGATAAAGGTTTTGTAACGGAGTTTTTTCTAAAAAAAGATCGTATTGAGCAGTATGAGGGCGATGTGGAAGATTTGGAACCACTTTCGGAAGAACAATCTCAAGCTTCTGCTGCCATTTCCAACGCTTTCGAAAACGGCAAAAATGTTTTGTTGCACGGCGTAACCTCCTCTGGTAAAACCCATATTTATTTAGAAAAGGTAGAAGAAGTAATTGCGCAACAAAAAAATGTTTTTATTCTTCTCCCTGAAATTGCACTCACAAAACAGCTTATTCAAAGGTTAGAAAGAAAATACGGTAAAAAACTAGGATTTTATCATCAAAAACTAACTGATTTTGAAAGAGTTGAAGTTTGGAAGAAGATTCGCAAAAATGAAATTCAAGTGCTTATTGGTACACGAAATGCACTTTTCCTTCCGTTCCATCAATTAGGACTTGTGGTGGTTGATGAAGAGCACGATTCTGCCTATAAACCACGGGAAGTTTCCCCCTATTTTAATGCAAAAGATGCTGCATTAATGTTGAGTTATTTTTATGGTGCGAAGGCAATTTTAGGTTCTGCAACTCCTTCCGTAGAAAGTTATTTCGCAGCAAAAAATGGTAAGCTGGAATATGTGTTCTTGGGTAAGCGTTTCGGGAATGTTGATCTGCCTAAGTACGAATTAATCAACTTTAAAGAAGCACAAGATTCTAAAAAGGTTTCTGGAGATTTCTCAAATGAGCTTGTACAGAAAATTTCCGAAAATGTTGAAGCAAAAAATCAGGTGATGATTCTTCACAATAGACGTGGTTACGCTAATGTGGTGGAATGTGAGAGCTGTGGATATGTTCAATATTGTTCGAATTGTGATGTGGTGATGACGTTCCACAAAGCGGCAAACGAAATGAAATGCCATTATTGTGGACAACGAGCAAGTAAACCGCAGTTTTGTCCGAAATGCCAATCGCAAAATCTCAATGAAAGAGGTGTTGGTGTGGAACAGATTCATGAAGAATTACAAAAATTATTGCCCGATGCAGAAATCGATAGAATGGATGTGGATGCCATGCGAAAGAAATTTGCGTACGAAAAACTCTACGAAAAGATCGAAAATCGGGAAACAGATGTTATCGTCGGTACACAGATGATTTCCAAAGGTTTGGATTTTGAGCATATTGAAATGGTGGGAATTCCAAGAGCTGATCAAATGCTGTATGTTCAGGATTTTCGTGCGGAAGAACGTGCCTATCAATTAATTACACAAATTGCAGGACGAGCAGGCCGCGTTTCTGGAAAAGGGAAAGTGTATATTCAAACTTTTAATCCGCAACATTCTGTTTTTCAAATGATTCAAGAAGAGAATACCCATACAATTTACGAGTATTTTCTTTCTGAAAGACAAAAGTTTCATTATCCGCCATTTACGAAACTCATTATGATTGAACTTAAACATCGAAGAGAAGATAAGGTGTCTCGATCTTCACAATTTTTAGGTTCAGTTTTGCGGAAATATTTACCTGAAGAATGCGTTTTTGGTCCGGAAAAATCTCCAATTGCGAGAATAAATACGTTGTATCAATTTCAGATTTTACTAAAATTACCGCGCGGAAAAAAATACGACTTGTACAAATCTTTGGTTCTAAAAAGCTTTGAAGAATTCGACGAAATTACTGCTTATCAAAGCATTAAAAAAAGTATTTACGTAGACTTTTAACTTTTTTTAACATTTTTTACATCCTTTTAAAAGTATTAAAGTCCTGATTTTCAATAATAATTTATACTTTTGATCGTTGAAAAGTGGTGAAGGTTTATGTTGGTACAATAAAAACCTTCTTTTACTAATCATTTGAAAAAGTATTGATGATAAGACTTAAAAACTATTTAGCCGGTTTTTCAATCGCAATAGGAGGATTGGTTTTTGGCCAAGGAAGCAATTCCAATTATCCTCAAATGTATGAAAACCAGGTTTCAAAAACGTTAAGCGCTTCAGCAATTTCCAGTGCAGTTTCTTCAGCCATTCTTAGCCCGAAAGAAAGAATCGATGTCAATTTAGAAGGTATGATGTCCGATCCTGTATTGAAAAATGCAAGCTGGGGCTTTGTAATTTACGATCCTAAAACCAAAAAAGTGGTCAGTTCTTACAACGAAAATGCGCCTTTAATTCCGGCATCCACAACAAAACTTCTTACCACGGATACCGCTATGGATTTGTTAGGTGAAAATTTTCGTTGGGTAACACAATTGGAGTATTCTGGTGCAATTGATGAAAATGGAATTCTAAATGGGAATTTATACATTGTAGGTAGTGGTGATCCATCTTTGGGAACCGGAAAAGCGGGAGCAAGTACATATTCTACAGTAATTTCGGATTTCATTAACGCGATGAAAGAGAAGGGAATTAAAAAAGTGGCAGGAAATATTATGATTCAAACTGCACTTTTTAAAGAGAATAAAATGAGCCATATTCCGGATAACATCGTTTGGATGGAGCATGGTAACTATTATTTGCCAGTGGGTACAACTGCGGATGTGGATCCTCGTAAAGAAAAGGTGGTTGCGAAACAATCCAATCCTTTTAGTCAAGCAAAAGCTTACTTTTATGTTTCGCCATACACGAAAAAAATGGCTTACACGGATGAATATGCAGGAAGTTATGTTTCAACAAAACTGCCAGATGCGCCTGCCTATCTTGCGAATAATTTAAGAGCAAATTTAATTAAAAGAGGTATTTCGGTTACTGGGAAAGTGGAAACCAAAATGGTTGATATTTCACCAGAAAGTAGACAATTTATTACTTCTTACAAATCACCATATTTAAAAGATATTGTGTATTACACGAACCAAAGAAGTGATAATGCTTTGGCTGAAGCGACTTTAAGAATGGTAGGATTTCAAAGAAAAGGGGATCAAACCTTGGAATCGGGAAGAAGCGTTGTAGTGGAGCACTTACAAAATATCGGTTTTGATACCTCTGGACTTAATTATGTAGATGGTAGCGGCTTGTCGAGAAGCCATTCTGTTACGCCGATTTCACAGGTGAAATTTCTTTCTTCCTTGATGGAGAAAGCTTATTTTACTTCCTACTTCGAATCATTGCCAATTGGTGGACAAAGTGGTACTTTGAAAAGAATGTTTTTAACTTCCGGAAACGGGCTAGTACACGCGAAAACGGGAACATTAAACAAAGTGAAAACCTTGGCAGGGTATGTAAAAACAACCACCGGAAAAACACTTGTTTTCTCACTTTTAGTGAACAATTATGCAGGTTCAGTTGACATGGTAAAATCAAGAATGGAGCAAATTTTAGAACCAGTATACACGTACTGATGATTTATTAAGAAACGAAAAACCTTTCAGTATTGAATGCTGAAAGGGTTTTTTTTATGTTTTTTTTAAGCAGTTTTAAGTAAAGATCGACTTCTATCGTACAGAAAACCTTCTACTTTTCAAAAGTAGAAATTGCCTTATTTGCGCGCCTTGTTGCTACTTTAACTTTATAATTAAACCATTTTTCTTTAAAAATTTTTCGCATCACATTATCAAAATGCCGAATAAGTACGAGATTTTTAAAACCGCGCCATTTCTCTAAAAGACTGGAAGGAAGCGCTCTTACGGAAATTGAATATCCTTCAGTTTCATACTGAATGTAATGCCACCAACCGGAAGGGATATACAACGTTTCGCCGGGTTGAATGACTGCTTCGTAACCAGTAACATATTTCAGCGCTGGATATTTTTCGTAATCCACGTCTTTCACATTGGCAATACTATGGAAATTATACGGAAGTTTATACAGCAATTCATTTTGTTCCCAAGGGAAAAGCCAAATTCTTTTAACCCCTTGAAATTGAGTAATAAACACGTGCGACATATCAATATCGACATGATTTCTTGTGATAGATCCTTCTCCGCCAAAAAACATAAACGGAAGCCATTCCAAAATTTTACCTTTGGTTACATTTCGATAGTGGATATCTTTTCGGAGTTCAGGTTTAATATTCAATAAATTAAACAGAAAAAGTCGATGATCAGTGGGTTTATTACTGATGAGATCTAAATACTCTGCAAATGTACTTTCGCCAATAGGTTTGCTGGCAACACGATCTAAAGATTCAATTTCACCACCATAAACGTGTACTTTTGTGTCGCCTGCAATCTTTTTAAAATAGTCGTAATTCCATTTGTGAAGTGCGGGACTATCCGAATCTACAAAATCTTCCAGAATTACGGGAGTACGCGTTTTCATGTGCTTTTGCAGAAATTCTTCAGCAGTTAATCCTTTTCCTTTTGGCGTTGAAATCAGTTTCATTTCAAGTATTTTTCTCGGTCAAATATAGTGATAATTTATAAAAACAGTCTACTAACTTGGTAGACTAGTAGCAAATTCTTGTTTTTTTACATTTAAGAAAAGTATTGCGAAAAGGAATTCTTATCTTCGCTACGAGTAAAAATTTTATCAAAATGATTTCACAAAAGTTTATCGAAAATATTCAAAACGAACTTCAAAACATTGATCAAGAGGGACTTTATAAAAGAGAACGCATCATTACTTCACAACAGTCCGCAGAAATTACCGCAAATGGAAAAACGCTTCTAAATTTCTGTGCCAACAATTATCTTGGACTTTCGAATCACCATGAAGTGATGAAAGCGTCCCAGGAAATGATTGATCAAAGAGGGTATGGAATGTCTTCAGTTCGTTTTATTTGTGGAACTCAGGATATCCACAAAGATTTGGAGTCCAAGATTTCCGAGTTTTTAGGGATGGAAGATACGATTCTTTACGCAGCGTGTTTCGATGCGAATGGTGGCGTTTTTGAACCACTTTTTACAGATGAAGATGCTATTATTTCGGACGAATTAAATCACGCTTCCATTATTGATGGAGTTCGCCTTTGTAAAGCGGCGCGCTACCGATATAAAAATAATAATATGGAAGATTTGGAAGCGCAATTAAAAGCTGCTTCTGAAAAAAATCATCGTTTTAAAATTATCGTAACGGATGGCGTTTTCTCAATGGATGGAATTGTAGCCAATTTAAAAGGCGTGTGCGATCTGGCCGAAAAATATGATGCCTTGGTTATGGTCGACGATTCTCATGCTACCGGATTTATTGGTAAAACGGGCCGAGGTACACACGAAGCGAATGAGGTAATGGGCAGAGTAGATATCATCACGTCGACGTTGGGGAAAGCTTTAGGAGGTGCTTTAGGAGGATTTACTTCTGGAAAGAAAGAAATTATCGATATGCTTCGTCAACGGTCAAGGCCTTACCTTTTCTCGAATTCGCTTGCGCCAGGAATTGTTGGTGCAGCTACAAAAGTTTTGGAAATGATTTCTGATGATACCACGTTGCGTGATCGCGTTATGGAAAATGCAGATTATTTTAGAACTGCGATGAAAGCCAAAGGTTTCGATATTCCTGATGGTGATGCCGCAATAGTTCCCGTAATGTTATATGATGCTCCGCTTGCACAAAAGATGGCTGAAAAACTGATGGATGAAGGTATTTATGTGATCGGATTTTTCTATCCAGTTGTTCCTAAAGGAAAGGCAAGAATTCGCGTTCAGCTTTCTGCGGCGCATACAAGAGAACATTTGGATCAGGCAATTGTTGCCTTTGAAAAAGTGGGAAAAGAACTTGGCGTTATTTAAAAAAGAAAAAAGCAATTTTTTCCGTTAAATATGATATTTAAAATCGTGGTAGTTAAACTGCCACGATTTATTCTTCCAGTACATATTCGTTATAATGCCCCAAAAATTTTACATGAGAACCTAACGCTTCGAGTTCTTCAATAGCAAATTTAGATAATACGGGATCCCAACGATTGGCAACATTAATGAAAAAGAAATAATGGCCTAAATTGGTTTTTAAGGTTCGACTTTCAATTTTCGAAAGGTTCATTTTTCGCCATGCAAAAACAGATAAAACTTGATGTAAACCTCCTGGATGATCCTGAGGAAGAGTGATGAGTAAAGAAGTTTTCTCGGATTTGTACGGAAGTGGAGCATCAATTGAAACGCCATTTCGAGAAATCACAATGAATTTTGTTTTATTTTGATCGAAATCCTGAATGTTTTTATCGATAATTTTTAATCCGTACAATTTTGCAGCAAAAATGTTGGCAATTGCGGCATAAGGTTCATTTGGATTTTCAGATACTCTTTTGGCTGCCGCCGCAGTGGATGCAAATTCTTTCTTTTCCACTTCTTTATAATGCTGATCCAAAAAATGAAAACATTGAGCAAGCGCTTGAGGATGTGAATATACTTTTGTAAAAGTGGAATTTTGCGGATGAATCATCAATTGGTGAGCAATGGGTAAAACGACTTCTGCTTCAATTTTTACTTCAAAATCGTACAAATAATCCAACGTCATAGAGACCGTTCCTTCAATGGAATTTTCTAAAGGAACAACCGCTTTGTCGACCTCACCGTTCATAACGGCTTTAAAACAATCCAAAATGCTGGATTGCGGTACAAGTTCTTCATTTGGAAAAACGTGAAGTGCGGTATGTTGAGTGAAACTGGCTTCTGGCCCAAGAAATGCAATTTTCATTCAGCAAAAATATGAAAAGTGCCGAGAGTGCGATCTATTTTCTGAATATTTTAGTGTGAGTTGTACAAATGTTGAGTGCGGTTTTTTAACTATAGAATTCTTTATGACAAAAAATTGGGAGATAATTTAAAGCTATTTTTTGACTTTATTTATGAATTTCCTATTATGTGATAACTGGTCTATAATTCTTTGATGATCACTCTATTTAAAAATGCTTCGACTATGCTCAGCATGATAATCCTAATGTTAGTATGTTGATTTTGTGCGGTGTCAGTCTGAGCATAAACGAAGACTTAGGTTCTATAACATACAATCAACTTATTGTAGATATTTCTTTGATAAGAAATTTTCGGAATAGGTCTTTTTATTCTCTTATTAATAGAAGAAAAAAACCAGCAGAAAAAATCTACTGGTTTAAAGTTGTGTTTGATGTTCAGAGTTTATTCTCCAAAATTTACTTCAGAATCAATTCCATCTGAAGTTGTTTTAATATTGAGTTCGGGAGTATTTGCAATTTCTGCTTTGGCTCGTTCTTCAATAAGGTTTTTCAAATCTTCGTAAGCGGGTTTTGATAGTCCTTCGAAGAAATAATCATTTGTTACTCCATTATTTTTGAAAATTGCTTTTACGTTATCAATTTCAACATCATCTTTAACAAGTACACTTACTAAATAACGGTCGGAATCCTCATTTAAAAAAACAGTATAATCTGTTCTGGAAAATCCAGCACCTTCTAAATCACTCTCAATTTTTTTATAGTCATTTTGTCTGTTAAAATAACCTGCTACTGTATTGGACATAAGTTTTCTTTTTTAAATTTCTATAGTTGTATCAATAATAATGCATTTCTGCCATAAATAAAAAGATACCTATCTTAATATGGAAATTTTATAAAAAATGAATTTAATTTCCGCAAATTCTTTGAAAATTATTTCACTTTTTACGCTAATCTTCTTTGTATAAGATGAGTTTTAAATTCTCTCGTTTTTAATTTCATCTACGATTTCAGGATTCAAAAGGGTAGAAGTGTCACCGAAATTACTAAAATCTCCTTCAGCAATTTTTCTTAAAATTCTCCGCATAATTTTTCCAGAACGTGTTTTGGGAAGTCCGGAAACAAATTGAATTTTATCTAATTTAGAAATCGGTCCAATAGTTTCGGTAATCAATTGGTTGATCTCTTTACGCAGATTGTCTTTGTTACGATCTTCTCCTGTTTCTTTCAAAATAACATAACCATACAATGCATTTCCTTTAATGTCATGCGGATAACCAACAATTGCGGATTCCGCAACTGCTGGGTGTAAGTTGATGCTGTCTTCAATTGGCGCTGTACCCAAATTATGTCCAGAAACAATAATAACATCATCTACACGACCCGTAATTCTGTAGTAGCCAACTTCGTCTCTTAAGGCACCATCACCCGTGAAATATTTTCCTGGGAAAGCCGTGAAATACGTTTCTTTGTAACGTTGATGATCTCCCCAAATGGTTCTGGCAATTCCTGGCCATGGGAAACGAATACACAGATTTCCATCAACTTGATTTCCAGTAATTTCATTGCGTTTATCATCCATTAAAACTGGTTGTATTCCTGGAAGTGGAAGAGTTGCATACGTTGGTTTTGTTGGAGTAACGAACGGTACGGGTGAAATCATAATTCCTCCTGTTTCGGTTTGCCACCAAGTATCTACCACAGGGCATTTCTTCTGTCCAACATGATCATTGTACCAATGCCAAGCTTCATCATTTATTGGTTCGCCAACGGAACCAATTACTTTTAACGAAGATAAATCGTGCTTTTCTACCCACTCGTAACTTTCTTTGGCCAGCGATCGAATTGCGGTAGGTGCGGTATAGAATTGATTTACACGATGTTTCTCAATAACTTCCCAAAAACGATCTGGTTGAGGATAGGTGGGAACGCCCTCAAAAATAACAGTGGTTGCTCCATTCAATAATGGACCGTAAACAATATAGGAGTGGCCGGTAATCCAACCAATATCAGCGGTACACCAATACACATCATTTTCTTGATAGTTAAAAACATTTTTGAAGGTATAGGCAGTGTACACCATATAACCCGCATTGGTGTGCAACATTCCTTTTGGTTTTCCTGTAGAACCAGAAGTATAAAGAATAAATAAAGGATCTTCAGCATCCATAATTTTTGTTACAAAATCCGATGATGCATTTTCCCATAAATCACTTAAGAAAACGTCACGACCTTCCTTCATTTTAACTTCGGTATTGGTTCTTTTTACCACCAGAATTTTTTCAATCGTTGGGCATTTCTCAGCCGCTTCGTCTATAATTCCTTTCAAATCGATGGCTTTATTACCGCGATAACTACCATCGGAAGTAATGATAATTTTTGCTCCACAATCATTTACTCTTGATTCTACTGCTGTTGAGGAAAATCCTGCAAAAATTACGGAATGAACTGCTCCCATTTTCGCACAAGCCAACATGGCAACGGCCAATTCAGGAATCATAGGAAGGTAGATGCAAACGCGATCGCCTTTTTTGATTCCTAAATCAGTAAGGACATTGGCCATTTTACACACCCGTTCGTGGAGTTCGCGATAAGAAATATATTGCGCTTCTTCTTGAGGATCATTCGGTTCCCAAATGATTGCTGTTTTGTCACCACGTTCCGAAAGATGTCGATCTAAACAGTTTTTGGTGATATTTAATTTTGCATTTTTAAACCATTTAATCTTGGCTTCTTCCATATCAAACTCGACTACTTTCGTCCATCGTTGATACCAAACAAAGTTTTCATCGGCAATTTTATCCCAGAATTTTTTAGGGTTTTTAATAGACTTTTTGTATTGTTTGAAGTAATCCGGAAGATCGGTAATGGAATAATTTCTCATATTAATTTTGATTTTGTGCAGTTAAATGTAGTATTTAAATTAATTTTTGGATTTATAAGTGTGAATTTTTTCTTGAATTTCTGAAATTATTTGTTCATCATCAATGGTTGATGGAATTTGAAAATCTTTACCATCGAGCATGGTGCGAATTAATTTACGCAAAATTTTTCCGCTTCTGGTTTTTGGAAGTCTTTTCACGACCATCACATTTTTTAACGAAGCAACAGCACCAATCTTCTCACGAACTTTTGCAATGATTTCTTTTTCAATAAGTTCTTCTGTGGTGGTTACGCCACTTTTAAGCACAACACTGGCAAATGGAATTTGACCTTTTAATTGATCTTCGATTCCAACAACGGCGCATTCCGCAACGTCGGGATGAGAAGATACCACTTCTTCCATTTCTGAGGTGGATAGACGGTGTCCCGCGACGTTGATTACATCATCAACTCTGCCCGTAACGAAAATATAGCCGTCTTCATCTTTAATAGCACCATCTCCAGAAAAGTAGTAGCCCTCAAATTGAGAGAGATAAGATTTATGGAATCGTTCATAATCATTCCATATTCCGAGCATTGCACCGGGAGCAAGCGGAAGTTTGATTACAAGAAATCCTTCGTGATGTTCATCGAGTTCATACCCATTTTCATCAAAAATTTTAATGTCGTATCCTGGAATTGGTTTTCCTGCAGAGGCGCGTTTAATTGAATAATCAAAAGCGGTAAGAAGTCCGAGCATTGGAGATCCAGATTCCGTTTGCCACCAATGGTCGATCGCGGGAACGCCAACATGGTTTGTAAACCAGTCCAATGTAGCAACATCACAACGTTCACCCGCTAAAAACTGTTTTTTAAAATGGCTTAAATCGTACTTCTTGATCAGTTCGCCGTTAGGATCTTCTTTTTTAATTGCGCGCATCGCCGTTGGCGCGGTAAACATTGTGTTAACTTTATGATCTGCAATTACGCGCCAAAAGGTTCCTGCATCTGGTGTCATAATTGGTTTGCCCTCGAAAATAATGGTTGGATTTCTGTTGATCATTGGTCCATATACAATGTAACTGTGTCCCACAGCCCAACCAAAATCCGAAGCTGCCCAAAATGTTTTGCCAGGTTCAATCGCGTAATGGTATTTCATTGAAAACTTCATTGCAGTGGCATAACCGCCCGTATCGCGTGTAACTCCTTTTGGTTTTCCGGTAGTTCCTGAGGTGTACAGCAAATAAAGAGGATGATTGGATTTTACAGAAACGCAATCTACAGGATCAGATTTTTCTACTAACTCGCAATAATCGATGGTTTCGGGGAAGAATTCATGTTGATTATCAATTAATTGTCGGTTGTAAACGATGGTATGTTCCACTTTATCTTGAGCGAGTTCAATTGCTTTTTCTACTAAGGGCAAATAGGGAATTCTCTTTGCGATTTCTACGCCTGCGGTTGCGGTAATGAGGACTTTTGGTTTACAATCGTCAATTCTTACCACCAATTCGTTCGGCGCAAATCCACCAAAAACAACATTGTGAATAACACCGATTCTTGCACATGCGAGCATCGTGAAAAGCGTTTGCGGAATCATGGGCATATAAATAACCGCTGTGTCGCCTTTTTTTAAACCAAGATTAACCAAACCGCCTGCAAGTTTTGAAACTTCTTTCTGAACTTCTTTATAGGTATATTTTTTAACAGTTTCGGTTACGGGAGAATCGTAGATAACGGCAATTTGATCGCCAAATCCATCTTCTATGTGCTTATCAACACACAAATAACAGATATTTAATTCTCCATCAGCAAACCACTGCGGATAATTGTTTTCGTCGTTCGATAAAATGGTTTTTGGAAATTTGTACCAAGCAATATTTTCTGCTTGTTCTTTCCAAAATGCTTCTTTGTTTTCAATGCTGTTTACAAACAGTTCTTCATCATTCATAATAGTAGGGATTTGGTGGATGTGTTTTTATTGATGCGTGTTGTTCTCTAAATTTACAAAAATTATGGATGTATCGATTTTATTTTTAAATGATTGCTTTTTTTACCTAAATATTCAGTAATTCTTCAATTTTTTCGGTGAGTTTTTTAATTGAATAAGGTTTCGTGATGTAGGCATCTGCGCCCAAACTTAATCCTTTTTGAATGTCGTTTTCACCCGCTTTTGCTGATAAGAAAATTACTTTTATGTCTTTGTATTTTTCTTCTTTTTTTATTTCTGTCAAGGTGGTGTAGCCGTCGATGTTCGGCATCATGATATCGAGCAGAATAACGTCGGGAATTTCTTCTTTTAAAAGTTCCAAAACTTCTGAACCATCGCGTGCAATAAAAACCTCATAACCCGCTTTTCGAAAGGCATATTCTAAGGTCATCACAATTTTATGTTCGTCGTCTGCAATTACTATTTTCTTCATTACTATAAAAGGTGTGTTGCGTTATTGAGTGGTTTTTCTTTGTTTTTTTTGAAGGTGAATTTCGAAAACAACTCCTAATTCTTCATTTTTTGCTATAATTTTTCCGTGATGGGCTTCGATGATTTTTCGGCAAATTGCTAAACCGAGTCCGCTCCCTAAAGGTTTGCGGATGTTTTGATTTCGACTTTGGTAAAATTTATCAAAAATATACTCTAAATCTTCCTCCGGAATTTTTTTACCTGTATTGAATATTGAAATGATGACATGGCGATCATCTTCCTTGAATTTCGTTTGAATAACACCTTCCTCGTTGGTGAATTTTAAAGCATTTCCCAAAATATTCTGAAAAACCTGAATCATTTTAAATTCATCGTATTCCAATTCAAAATGGTTTAACAAATTGACTTCAGAATGGTGAAGGTTGCTCTGCTCAAAAAGATGATAAAGTGGTTTGGAGGCCTTGCGATAGGTTTCAAGCAGATTATATTCTTTTATTTGCAAAGGCAAAGTTCCCGCTTCTAGTTTGTCGAGATACAAGATATCGTTGATGATTTCTGCCAAACGATCGGATTCGGAAATAATATTTTCAAGAAATTCAATTTTAATTTCAGAAGGCATTTCATCATCATCAAGAAGAATTTCGGAAGTCGCACGTATTGCGGTAATTGGCGTACGAAGTTCATGAGCAACCGAATCTAAAAAATCATCCTTTTGTTTGTCTTTAAACATCAGATTTTCATTTGCATTTCTGAGCTTATCCGACAGTTGAAGAAGTTGGTGCGATTGCTCTTTGAGTTGCTTGTTGAGGAGAATGTTTTCTCGAGATTCTTCCAAAATTTTCAAAACTTCAGGAAGTGAAATTTTATCTTCTTTGGTAACACCTTCAATAAGAATTTTTGCTGATGCTGTGCCAATTCTTCCACTTAAAAGATTCTCGGAAAATTTAATGAAACGCGCATCTGCAGTGTTGGTTTCATCCGAAATATTGTATTTTAAATTGAAGATTTTTAGTGCTTGTTTGGTTTTACTTTCACCTAAAAATCGAACAAGAATTTTTTGAATATCTGAAATATTGGCCGTTCCTTTCCAAATGTAGGCGTTTTCATGGTTTTGAATGTACTCATCGATGTCTACATATATTTCGGCAAAGTTTCTTTCACGATAATTCGCCATCATACTTACCGAAACAATACAATAGAGTGCGACATTTGCCAGGATGCTCCAAAAGAAAATATTAGGAATCGAGCTAAGGTAAGGAATTTTGAAAAAATTAAAAATAAAACTATCGTTGATTTGTGGAAAATAATTGGGCAAAACCAAATTGAGGTAACAAATAAAAACGCCGACAATTATACCGCTAATAGCGCCCGAATACGTTCCTCTTCTCCAAAAAATTGCACCAAAAAAAGAAGGTGCTAATTGGGCAATAAGCACAAAGGAAATCATTCCGATTTGGAATAGGGAAGATGAGTTGAGGATGTATTTATAAAAAATAAATCCCGCAATAATTAAGATGAAAATTCCGAACTTCCGAATGTTCACAATGGTTTTGGTGTTGTCGTTTTCATTTTTAATTTTAAAACGATCCAGCCAACCGTACGGAATCATAATATTGTTTGAAAGCATTACTGAAAGGGATATGCTGGAAATAATGATCATCGAAATGCAAGCGCTTAAACCGCCGAAAAATACCATTGTCGAAATCACTGCGTTTCCGAATTTTTGAGGAATTAAAATGGAGAAAAATTCTGGATTTACGTGTTCTCCAGCGAATAGCACTTTTCCGCCCCAAGCAATCGGGAATACAAAAATGTTCATCAACAGCATATAGAGTGGAAATACCCAAATTGCGGTGTGAATGTGTTTTTCTTTTCTATTTTCAATAATTGCAGAATGAAATTGTCTTGGTAGAAGAAAAATCGCCGTCATGGAAAGCATGGAAAGTAAAAACCAATTTGCGCTGCCTTCAATTCCTTTAAAAGTATTTTTCTGGCTAAAATCGGGAAGTAATGATGCTTTTTCGTATATATCATCAAATCCATTAAAAACACCATAAACGACAAATATTCCTAGAACGATGAAGAAAACGAGTTTTAAAAAGCTTTCAACGGCAACTGCTGAAATAATGCCTAATCTTTTTTCGGATGCATCAACATAACGCGTTCCGTAATATGAAGAAAATAATGCAATAATTAAAACTGCATACGTGGCGGTATCTAAAAATATACTTGAATTCTCAATGGTGTTGGTTAATAGATGAAATGTTTCCGAGATCGCTTTAATTTGCAAACCGATGTAGGGAATAATTGCGATCATGCACAAAATGGCAACTACAGCGCCCAAAGAACGGCTGTTCCCGTATCGTAAAGAAATAAAATCTGCAATTGAACTAATTTTATTTACTCGGGAAATTCGAATAATCTTTTTGTTAATGTAAATCCAGGAAGGAATAATAATCACTGGGCCAATATAAATCGCTAGATATTCTAAGCCAGAATTGGCCGCAACACCAATGCTTCCATAGTACGTCCAAGCGGTACAATAAACCGCAAGAGAAAGCGAATAGACATAAGGATTGTTCATCCAGAATAAGCCCCTTCTTTTTTCCGCTGTATGCGCAATAAAAAAAAGAAATCCCAAATACACAATTACCAATATGAATAAAACCGCGCTACTCATCGAACTTTCTAAAAACCAAATAAGAAGCAACGATCGAGATGAACCAAACTAAAAATAAATAACTGCAAATTAAGGGTAAGCCCATTTTGTTTTCGGAAGAATTAAACAAAAGCAAAACTGGCGCATTAAACAGCACGAAAAGTACGATGCTTAATATCACCAGTTTTTGCTTGTGTCGGTTTTTCATTTTCAGTCCTGCTGCTAAGAAGATGTGAGATTTTGGACTTTGATAAAGGATTGTTTAATATGGGTAAAATGTCTGCTCCTAATCTCACATCTTTTTTATGTGTTAATAATGCCTTACATATTTTCTTGGGAATATTCACCTTTCAAGGCGTACCAACCAAAAACGCCCATTCCACCAACCACAATCGGAAGCAGAATAAACACGATGATGATCCCAAAAACAAGATCTTCCTGTTTGCCTGAGTTAAGTTTTGGAATGCCCATAACGGTAAGTCCAAAGTATAGAATTACGGCTGCGATCACCATCCAAACTACTCCTAATATTTTTTTTATAGTATCCATTTTTTCTTGTTTTTAAAGTTAAAAAATATTTTTATTGTGCAAAGCTCAATTTTGGCAAATGCGTAAAGATTTCCTAATTGAGCTTTGAAATTCATGGGTTAATCGTGAACATTTTTGTCTTTTCCATTCAAATAGAATAATCCAATAACGAAACACACGGCAGCTACGATAATCGGATACCATAAGCCTTCGAGATACCATTCCGCATTACCACCTTCTTTTGCCGTAGTTGCAAGATATGTTGAAACTGCTGGAAGTAATCCACCAAATACGCCATTACCAATGTGATATGGAAGCGACATTGAAGTGTATCGAATCCGGATTGGGAACATCTCAACCAAAAACGCTGCAATTGGGCCATACACCATGGTTACAAATAGAACTTGAATAAATACTAATAATACCAATTTCCATCTCGTATTCGGATCAACCGTAATAGCGGTTTTCTTCACGGGTTCCTCCACTTTACCTTCTTTCAATACTGGTCCATTTGCTGACCAATGTACAATGCTATCACTTTTTACTTTAAATCCGTCTGTATATGTTTTTTCAGTGTGAAAGGTAATTAAACTATCGCCTGCAATTTTTTCGTGAGCAGCGGAAGTTCGTTTTTGAACAACGCCATTTTTGGCTAGTGTTTTTTCCGATAGATTAACGGAATTGTACATCGCTTTATAAATTGGTCGATACGAAAAGATAGCGACAAGCATTCCTAATAAAATAATTGGTTTTCTGCCTACCTTGTCGGAGAGCCAACCGAATAATACAAAAAATGGAGTTCCTAAGAATAACGATATGGCAATCATTGAATCAACTTGTGCACTTTCGATATTCATGGTTTTTTGCATAAAACTTAACGCGTAAAATTGGCCGGTGTACCATACAACACCTTGTCCCATTACTGCCCCAAATAATGCTAATAAAACAAATTTGAAATTGTATTTATTGCCAAAAGATTCTTTTAGTGGATTGGTGGATGTTTTACCTTCTTTTTTTGCTTTAGCAAATAGAGGAGATTCCTTCATATTTCTTCTAATGATGTAAGAAACCCCAACCATTAAAATGGAAATCCAAAATGGAATTCTCCATCCCCAATTGTCGAATTCTTCTGCGGAAAGGGATGTTTTTGTAACTAAAATTACAATAAGAGAAATAAATAGACCTGCGGTTGCGGTAGTTTGAATCCAAGAAGTCCAATAGCCACGTCTTCCTGGTTGTGCATATTCAGCAACATATGTAGCAGCGCCACCATATTCACCTCCTAAAGCAAGTCCTTGCAGTAATCTTAAAATAAGAACAAGAATTGGAGCCGCAAATCCAATCGTTTCATAGGCAGGAATACATCCAATAAGGAATGTAGAAAATCCCATGATGAGTAGGGTGACCAAAAAGGTATATTTTCTTCCAATCATATCGCCTAATCTTCCGAAGAACAGTGCGCCAAACGGCCTCACTACAAATCCCGCTGCAAAGGTTGCAAGTGTGGAAAGAAAGGCAGCGGTAGGATTGTCTGCTGGGAAAAATTTCGTGGAAAGTACAACGGCTAAACTTCCGAAGATATAAAAGTCGTACCATTCAATTAATGTTCCGAGTGAAGACGCCATAATAACGCTCCAAATGGTTCTGTTCTGTTGCTTTTCGCTTACAGGTAATTCTGTATCGTGAGATAGATTTTCTTGACTCATGAGGTATTTTTTTAGGGATTACAAATAAATTTGGAATTGCATTATGAATTCGCCTTTGCTTTTTGGTGAAGCGGTTGCAGATTCATAGGTTGGTCTCGTGGAATATTGGGTTGAAATTTTCGCATGATGCCCATCGATAAACCAATTTGCGCCAATATCAAGTTGGTTAGATGGCTTGTCTAATGCTTCAAAGTTTTTATACGTATAGCCAACAAAAGGTTGTATGCGAAGTTTCGGTTTTTCAGCTTGATTTGGTAGTAATACTCCTGTTTGAAGGTGGAAGATACTTCCTGTTCCAATGGTAGGTTGCGCATTTCCTGGTCCTGCCAAAGCACGTGCTCCTGTAAAGTCTGGATCATTGGAACCGATATTCATTATTCCGATATTACGGAGGTAATTTGGACCGAAATTATAATTGTAATACACGCCGTACGCCGTTATAGCCATTTTATTTTTGGCTTCACCAACGGGAATATCAGCAAAGGCATCGACAGAGAAAAGACTAATATCGTGTTTTTCAATATTGCCGTTAACTGAAGTTCTTGTTGCATCAGCGTTATGATACCAACCTGCTCCAACGTTAAACACTTTCTTAGTTCCGAGGTATGTTCCAACTTTGTAAGGTAATAAATTCGATTCTTGATCTAAAAATTGATATTCGAAATATCCTGCCGTCGAGAGGTTAGGATTTCCATTATTGTCTACCGCTACTGCTGCGCTGGAATTGTTCACATCAATTGGTGTAACATTCGTTGCGAATGGCTTGTTTGCACTCAATCGATATTCGAATTTGCCATATTTTCCTTTTGCAAAAAAGCCCAGTTGTCGGGCAAATTGATCTGAATTTTCTAAAAGAGGCCAGTTAAAGACAGGCGCATCTAAAAGTAGGAAGTTTAAGGTTGAGGTCATCGTTGATCTTGAAAGCCCCATGTAATAGTGAAGTCCCGCACCTACACTAAGCGAAAAATTTTTGCTGTCTTCTGGAAGGACAAGAGCATATTCATTCCAAGCATCATGAAAGAAAAGCCCTGGTTTTTTACCTGAGCCATTACCTCCTGTGCCGCTAGATCCTACAGCGCCACCATTAATAAACGTTTGATTGTTAATGCCAAAATGGGTAACGATCATATAACGCTTGGTAATTTGTGCGTAAGCCAGTACTCGAAGTCGCCGATTGCCAATCGTCCATGCGTTGTTGGTAGGTTCGTCAGCAACCATTGTCCCGGGATTCATTTGCGAGCTTTTCAACCAAATTTGGTTCCACAGGATAAACCGCAAATACTTGCTTCCATCTTGATTAAGGTTGAGTTTCAAACCGCTTCCATAATCAGGAGAACCTTGTGCGTTATAGAAATTTCCTAAAATAGAAAATCCAAACAAAAGGAGTATTTTTTTCATTGATTAATAATTTTTTAGGGATTTGTTTGATGTTCCTAAATTGAAATTATTAATCTAATCACAAAAATTTAATATATATTAGTGGTAATAGTATATTTTATTCATTCTTATTTATTTCTTAAAACGTTCCCATTTAATCATCATGTACTTATCTCCAAATTCAGTAATAATAAATCCTGAACCCTTTAAATTCTCTTCATCCTGCATAAAACTTATTAATTCAGATTGTTTGAAGACTTTATACGACGTGTGAAATTCAGTAAAAGGCGGTCTTTTAATATTGTACTTTTTAATCCAAGCGCTTATGGTAACATGTGAAATTCCTAAAATTCTTTCAATTTCTCGATAGCTTAATCCTTCTAAATACAGCTGTAAAGCTTTGGTTACAAAGTAATCATCAATTTGTTTTCCTAGTTTTTTAACCGTAAAGTAATAATTGCAATTTTTACAGTGATAGCGCTGTCTTTGGTTAATAATTCCAGATTTTACAATTTCGTTATGAGCACATTTTGGACAAGAATTTTGCATATAACTATAGCATTTTAGCAAATATATAATAAATTAGCAATAAGACTGGTTTTTTAGATAATTTTTAAAATGCATTTCTTTGAATTATGAATTAATTTGTATCTTTGCCCTTAATGAACGGCAATCCTTTTTTTGACGAACTTTTTGGAAGCGGAAACGCAGACATTTACAATATATTTTATGTGTAACGAAGTCTTTTTGGCTTCGTTTTTTTTTGGAAAAACCTTACAATTATGTTTACAACTGCAGAACTGAGCACAGAAATTATTATGAAAATCCTTACCGATGCAAACGATTTTCGTAATGGTAAAACCCTTAAAAGCGAAAAACAGGTTTTTGTAACCAATCTTTTTTATGAAAACAGTACCCGCACGAAAACAAGTTTCGATGTTGCGGAAAGAAAACTAGGATTGGAAGTAGTACCATTTGATGTATTTACCAGTTCTGTGAACAAAGGGGAAAGTCTTTATGATACCGTGCGTACCCTGGAGTCATTGGGGATAAATGCAATCGTCATCCGTCACAAAGATGATGCGTATTATAATGAACTCAGTACCATTAAAGTTCCCATTATAAATGCGGGAGATGGAAAGGGAAATCACCCGTCGCAATCGATTTTGGATTTAATGACAATTCAGCAAGAATTTGGCTCATTTAAAGGTCTAAAGGTTGGAATTGTTGGCGATGTTAAACATAGCCGTGTCGCAAATTCCGATGCACAAGCTTTAAGGAAATTAGGCGCAAAAGTCTACTTTTCTGGTCCTTCAAAATGGTTTGATGAAGCAGAATTAATCAACGGAACATTTCTTCAGTTTGACGAGCTTCTTCAAGAAGTGGATGTGGTGATGTTATTAAGAATTCAACACGAAAGACATTCCGAAAGAGAACGCATGGATATGTCTTTAGAATCATACAACCGACGATACGGACTTACCGTGGAACGAGAAAAAAAGATGAAGCCAAACGCTATTATCATGCATCCTGCACCGATAAATAGAGGCGTTGAAATTGATGACGAGTTGGTGGAAGGTAAACGTTCCCGAATTTTTAAACAAATGGAAAATGGAGTGTTTGCCAGAATGGCAATTTTAAAACACGTGTTGGAAAGAGAAGGTTTTACGTTTGTTGCCACAGAATAAAGAAGTAAATCAATAGCCAAGTGTTCTCTTGGTTTTGAATCTAATAAAAAGTAATGAAAAAGAAATTAATATTAGAATCCGGCGAAGTTTTTCACGGAACAGGATTTGGTGCGGATCAGAATACCGAAGGTGAAGTGGTGTTCAATACGGGAATGACTGGCTATCAGGAACTTATTTCCGATCCAAGTTACTGCGGACAAATTGTTTGCATGACATATCCGCTCATTGGAAATTACGGAATCAACCGCGACGATTATGAAAGTATTGAACCTGCCATTAAAGGTTTAATTGTAAAAGAATTGTGCGATTTGCCCTCCAATTTCAGAACGCAAATCACGTTGGATGAATTATTTAAAAAGAAAAATCTATCCGGTATTTCAGGGATTGATACCAGAAGGTTGACCCGATTAATTCGTAACAAAGGTGTTGTAAAAGGAAAAATTGTTAATGCCGATGAAGATGAACAAGTGGTAGTTCAAGATCTTCAAACCACCAATTTTCCGACAAATCAAGTAGAATTTGTATCAACCAAAACGCCTTATGCAAATCCAGGAAGAGGTTTTAAAGTGGTGCTGATGGATTTCGGTTCTAAACTGGGAATTATTCGAGAACTTTCCGCCAGAAACTGCGATATTATTGTGGTTTCTCAAGATACTACCGCAGAAGAAATTTTGCTTATGAATCCCGACGGAATCATGCTTTCCAACGGTCCTGGAGATCCGGAAGATGTTCCTCACGTTCATGAAACGATTCGGAAATTATTAGGAAAAGTTCCAATTTTCGGAATTTGTTTAGGTCATCAATTGATTGGTTTGGCGTGTGGTGCGAAAACTTACAAACTGAAATTCGGACATCGCGGTGGCAATCATCCCGTTTTGGATTTGGCAAAAAACAAAGTCGCCATCACTTCCCAGAATCACGGTTATGCCATTGATCAGGAAAGCTTGAAAAATACTGATTTGGTAGAAACCCACATCGCACTCAACGACAAAACCAACGAAGGAATCAAACACAAAAAATATCCTTGTTTCTCAGTTCAATACCACCCAGAAGCAAGTCCAGGTCCAGAAGACGCAAATTATTTGTTTGATGAGTTTATTGAATTAATGAACAAGAATCAAGAGTCAAGAGCCAACAACCAAGACTAAAATTGTATGCACAATTTTGAAAAATTACTTTTTTGGCAAAAATCTATGGTGCTAGCAAAAGACTTGTATTTGTTAACATTAGAAATTAATAAGGATGAAAAATTTGGTTTGATTTCTCAGTTGAAGAGAGCTGCGGTTTCTATACCTTCAAATATTGCAGAAGGTTCTGCTCGTAAGTCAAATAAAGAATTTGGTCACTTTTTGGATATTTCCCTGGGGTCAGCTTTTGAACTCCAAACTCAATTAATTTTAACAAAAGAATTGGGATTGGTGAATGATGAAAAGGTTAGTGCCATTTTGGTAAACCTTTCAGAAATACAAAAAATGATATTTACATTTAAAAATAATCTAAAATAAAATGAAACGTGAGTAAAGAACCTAGATTTACTTTTTTGAAATTGGTTTTTAAATATCAAACAATTTTGTCTTGAATCTTGGTTCTTGAATCTTGCATCTAAATAAAAAATGAAAAGAACAGACATAAAAACAATTTTAGTCATTGGTTCCGGGCCGATTATCATCGGACAAGC
>JAFAGO010000024.1 GCA_023422635.1 Bacteroidota bacterium | reverse complement strand
ATTCTGCTCGGGGCTACACATTTACACGTTATTTGTTTTCCTTATCTACTACAAGCTTTTCATTTCGATTGGCGATTTCCCAAGCGGTTGCAAAAACAAGTTTTGTTCTTTTCGTAAGAAGTGCATAGTTAATTTTATCCGGAGTATCGGTTGGTTTATGGTAATCTTCGTGTATTCCATCAAAATAAAACGCGACTGGAATTCCGTTCTTGGCGAAATTATAATGATCGGATCGATAATACAAACGTTGTGGATCTTTGGGATCATCATATTTATAATTCAACTCAAGTTTCACCGTTTTTTTGTTGGCAGCTTCGTTGATGGTTTTCAATTCAGAACTCAACATATCGGATCCAATTACATACACATATTCTTTCCCTCTATTTTCGGGATCATCACGACCAATCATATCGATATTTAAATCGACAACTGTATTTTCTAAAGGAAAAATAGGATTGTTTGCATAAAATTTTGAACCTAAAAGTCCGTGTTCTTCTCCAGTTACATGAAGAAATAGAATTGATCGTTTTGGTCCGTAGCCAGATTTTTTTGCAAACTGAAATGCTTTAGCAATCTCCATTACAGCAACAGTTCCGCTTCCATCGTCATCCGCGCCATTGTACACTACTCCATTTTTGGTTCCCACATGATCGTAATGAGCAGAAATAACAACAACTTCTTCTGGCTTTTCAGAACCAGGAATAAAGGCCAAAATATTTTCAGAATCCGGCAAATTTTCGGACCAGGATTTTAAAAATTCAGAGGGAATTTTCTGATAATACGAGTCCAATTTCGGAGGATGTGCAATTCCGTGTTCTTTGTAAAAATTGATGATGTACTCGCCTGCTTTTTTTTGTCCAGGACTTCCCGTATCGCGTCCTTCCATTTCATCTGAAGCAATAACATACAAATTTTTCTTTAAATCCGCTTCTTGAATTTGATGAATACTACTTTGAAAATGATCCGTTGTCGCTTCAAAAGTATTGGATTCTTTATGATCGAGCGGATTGCTTTTAACGGAACATGAATGAAGAAAAAGCACTCCAACAGCAGCAACTACAATTCTATAATCTTTCATAATTATCAATTTGATGTAAATGTACTGAAATCTTTTTTTTGCAATATTTTTAAACTAAAATTCAATATTGAAGATGAATTTCTATTGAACCAACCAAATCTCAAAAACGCTTCCTTGCTCTCGATTTTTAAAAGTAAGATAACCTTTATGTGCATCGATAATGCTTTTAGAAAGCGTTAAACCAATGCCAGATCCATTTTGTCGAGTGGTAAAAAACGGAAGAAAAATTTTATTGATAATTTCCGGCTTGATACCTTCTCCAGAATCTTCAATTTGAATAATCGTTCGATTGGATTGCTCCAAAAATCGAATTGAAATCGTTTTAATTTCAGTATTTTCAACGGCAAAAATAGCGTTGGTTATTAAGTTCACCAAAACACGCTCTATCATCTGTTCATCGGCATTCGCATTCAAATCGTAAATATTTGTTTGAATTTGAATGTTCTTCAAAATAAACTCTGAGTCGAATATTTTAATCACTTTTTGAACAGCATCTTTCAAATTCATTCTTGCCTTTTTCGGTTTTGGAAGTTCAGCAATTTGTCGATAACTGTCGATAAAATGCAATAGCTGCTGCGATTTTGAATTGATGATTTTTAAACTCTCCCGAATTTCCATTTGATCGTCCTTACTCAACTCTTCCTGTTGCGTTAAATACTCCAAGTTATAAATTAAAGAATTTACAGGAGTAAGCGTATTCAACAATTCATGAGAGATTACTTTCATCAAATTATTCCATGCTTGTTTTTCTTTTTGATCAATAATTTTCTGAATCGATTCTAAGGAAATGATACAAAAATCATCGCCATAACCCGACATTTTTGAAGTTCGAATAGAAAATGAATTTCGCGAACGATCCTGTATGGAAATATCAATAAAATCCTGAGAATCCTGATATTCAGTTTGCTCAATGAGATGGAAAAATTGCGGAATTTTTTCTTTGTAGAAGCTCCAGAGATTATATTTTGGAACTTTTAGAATTTCTAAAAAACTGGGATTGCAATAGAATACCTTCCACTCTTTTTCGTTCGATTTTTTGTTTAGAATTAAAAATCCAATTTCTAATTTATTTAAAATGGTGTCGTATAAATTTTTGTACGAATAGAGTTGAGAATGTTCCTCCTTGGATTGATAATACAGTTTTACGGCGCTGTTTTTTAAATCTTCACCAGGAATAGTTTTGGGATACAACGAGAAATCTTTCTGTTGGATGGAATTGATGATTTTCTCGGTTTCCCGAATTTTCTTCGAAATCAAATTCCAGCAATAACCTAAACCCGCCACTGCAACGGAAAAGAAAGCAAATGCCGTAAAATATTTTTGATGGTAAAAAGCGTCAAAACCCATCAGGCAAAATAAAATGCTCAAAAAACAATACGCAAGATACAGGAAACGCAATTCCTTTTTCATTATTGATGATTCTTAAATATACAACAGTTGATGGATTTTGGAAAAACAATCTGATTCATTTATACGATTTCTTTCCTTCTTCCCTCTTTCTTCTTTCTTCTTTCTTCTTTTCTCTTCCCTCTTCCCTTTCAATCACAGTCCAAACTTTTCCATTCTTCTGTACAAAGCAGCACGGGAAAGTCCTAATGCGTCCGCCGCCGCAGAAATATTTCCTTGGTACTTTTTAAGCGCATTTCTAATGAGGTTTTCTTCCATTTCTTCGATGTTGAATGAGTGAATGGGCATCTCATTGGCTGTATTTTCCAGTTTTAAAAAAATTGAATTAGAATCGGCTAAAATAATCTCACGTTCGATGGCATGCTCTAATTCCCGAATATTTCCGGGAAAAAAATAAGTTTTGAGGTCTTCAATATTTTGAAGTGTGATATTGGATTTTCCGTACTTTCTTTCATACTTTTTAATAAAAAACTGAACGAGATTTTCCAAATCTTCTGTACGCTCACGGAGTGGCGGAAGTTTCACTTCAACAGTATTGATTCTAAAGTATAAATCTTCCCGAAATTTACCTTCTGCGATCATCCTTTTCAAATCGGAATTCGTAGCAAAAATAAAACGAACATCAGGAAAAACGTTCTTTGGTTTCGCCATCTGATGTATTGTTTGAACTGGTAAATCCCAGTGATTTACACCTCAACCTGAAAGTATTTGAAAAAGACTGGGATAAAATTAAAACCGGTCAACCGCTGACGGCCTATACAAATACCAACACCGGAAAAAAGTATAGCGGTGAAATCATTCTGATAGGTAAAAGTATCAGTAGTGACAGAGCTGTTGAAATTCACGCCCATTTTAAGGAAGACGATTGTAAACTGATACCCGGAATGTATATGAATGCCGAAATGGAAATTCCCGAAGCCAATACCTGGGCACTTCCCGAAGAAAGCGTGGTGTCGTTTGAAGGTAAACAATATGTGTTTGAAATACTGGATGAAAACAGGTTTGAAATGATAGCGATACAAACAGGCGATGCCGGCAACGGTTGGATAGCTATTACCAATGCCGATGAGCTAACAGGCAAAAACATCGCACATAAAGGAGCTTATACCCTGCTGATGGCATTAAAAAATAAAGCGGAGGAAGAATGAAATTTTGCAATGCCACCAGATTAAATATGTTTATTTTTAAAGATTTAAATTGAATTAGTTATGTCTTATAATATTCCGGACCGTTTAAAAGGTCTTAACGATAGCGAAGTAGCCGCTTCACGAAAGCAATACGGTTATAACCAATCGGGAAAAATCCAAAAAAGCACTTGGTTTCAGATGCTATTTGATATTTTAAAAGAACCGATGTTGCTTTTGCTCATTGCTGTAGCAGTCATTTATGTGATTGTGGGCAATTATTCAGAAGCAATCTTTATGCTTGGGGCGATTCTTGCCGTTTCAGGAATTTCTTTTTATCAGGATAATCGCAGTAAAAAAGCATT
>JAFAGO010000022.1 GCA_023422635.1 Bacteroidota bacterium | reverse complement strand
TTCGCTTTTTTTCGGGCTTGTCTGCCGATTTATTTTTAAGATACAAGTTTGCGTACGATTACCGCCTGAAAGCGAAAGAGGGAAGCTATAAAAGAGTACAACAACAAATAGTTCCGTTATATTATTTTCCCGAAGGCGGTGTGCGTACATTGGCTATTTTTACCGATTTAACGCATCTGAACATTCAGGGAATTCCGAAACTTTCTTTCATCGGTATGCAGGGAGCTCCTTCTTATTATAATGTGCATCTGAAAGATGAGTTTTTACTTTCACTAAATATTTTCACAAAAAAGGAATTGGAAATTTTGCAATACGTTGTACAGGGACTGAAAAGTAAAGATATCGCAGAAAAACTGCAAAGAAGCATCCATACCATTAGAAATCATCGCAAGCATATTTTAGAAAAATCTGACTATGATAACGTACAGGAATTGTTGGTGAAATCTATCCGTGAAGGCTGGGTTTGAGATTATGGAAAAAAAAGCCAATGCAATGAACATTGACTTTCTTTAATTGCTTTATTGGTTTCAGAGTTGCGAAACAAAGGAACTCTCCATACCCTTAAATTTATGCGATACCTTTTGCATATCCTTTCCGACTTTCTCGTTGAGTATCTTGGCGTAAATCTGAGTGGTGGCAATGTTTTTATGCCCTAACATCTTGCTCAAACTTTCGAGCGGAACGCCCTCGCTCAAAAATAGCGTGGCAAAGGTATGTCGTGCCAAGTGAAAGGTTACCTTCTTTTCTACAAGGCACTCAATCAGTTGAGATATTCTCTTTAAGCTGTCATTAGAAATCGTATTTGATGGTACAGAAAATACCTTTCCTTTAACAATCCTTCATATTTTCAATAAACATTTTGGAATATCCAAGAGCATCACGTTTGATGATGTTGCCGTTTTCTTTCTGCGTACGATAATCCATTGATTGCCATCAAAGAAATCCTGAATATTACTGTTTCTAAGTCCTTTCATATCTGAATAGGAAAGCCCTGTAAAGCAACTGAAAACAAACAAGTCTTTCACCAACTCGTCTTTCTTTTTCTCGATGGTGAACGTTACGAACTGTTCCAATTCATTCCGTAGCAGATAACCTCTGTCTTTGTCTTTTTTGGTGTTCTTATACTCGCTGAACGGATTAAAGGCAAGATGCTTTCTGCTCATTGCCAATCGGCAAAGCGTGGTGAAGCCAATCATATACAGCCAAATCGTGTTATGTGTCAAGCTTTGGTCATCAACTAGGTAGTAATCAAAGTCCTGTACAAAATCAGGAGTAAGGTCGTTAAAAGACACATCGAAGTAACCGTATCTTGTACGTACAAAATTGCGAAGATGTCTTAACAGTGTTTTGTACTTACTGCGTGTGCCATTTACCCTAAGTCCGCTATTGACTTTTTTCTCATAGTCAGACAGAAACTGTTCATAGAACTTGAAAAAGGTCAGCTCGCCACTTTCCATACCGAGAAAGGTATTCTTGAGTTTAGAACTGTTTACCGTTCCCTCGTTCTTTAGGATTTTGGAATAACATTCCTCAATACCCAAACGAATTTTGTCAAGCTTGCCGTTCACATCTTGGGCTTCTCGGCTTTTTCCTAAAACCCTGCCGTACTTCAAATGCCAATTTGATGCAGAAATATCCAGCTTGGTACTGAATGCAGATTGATTACCGTTTACGGTAATTCTGCACATAACCGTAACTTTCCCGTTCTTCTTCGGGGCATTCTTTTTAAGGTAGAAAAGAACCTTAAACGTTGATTTTTTTGTCGTTTCCATACTCACAATTCTTAATGATAAAATTAAACCTATGTGAGCTACGGAATAATATGAAAAACTATGCATAAAGCTGAAATACAGCATTTTAAAACAATTGTTTCTAATACTCGAAAGTAACGTTTTAGTAACCTTACTTTTGCCTAACCTCGCTTTTTTCTGCCTTTTTCTTCATTACTAAAAAATCAAAAAACGATTGTAAAGCCTTTATTTACAATCGTTTTCCCTGTTATTAATCTTTGATGTATTTTTACTGAAAATTTATTTTAAAAAAATTAGTAAAATCAGCTTTATATGTTTGATAATTTTCTACCGTTAATTTTTCTTTCCATTTTTTGGAATACGGAGTATAAACGGTGTAAGGCGTTCAATCATTTTTAAGTATTTCGTTTTTATCAAAAATTACTTGGTCTTTAAAGGCTTTGAATGGAATATTTTGCGTTTTGAAAAATTGATAAATTTCGGTATCTCTTCTTATCGCTTGCGGTTCATAATCTCGATTGCAGAAGACACCTTGAATATCATATTTCTCCAAAAGGATTTTAAAAATATCCAACGGTTTCCCATAAAATGTGTGCAAAGTTGATTGATGCGTTTTTAGTTCTACATTTATTTTAGAAAGTGCCTGATGAATATAATCTACTCTTCTATCTTTCCTTTTTTCTATATGTGATAAAATAGTTTCATCAAAAATAAAAATCGGCAAAATAGGATAATCCGAAGCCAATGCTTGACATAATCCTACATTATCTTCCAAACGCAAATCACGCCTGAACCAAAAGATAGAAATTTTAGTTTTCATTCAAAAAAGGATTATCGTCTTTATCGTGTTTTATCCAAATTAGTCTTGAGGTATCATAGCCAATGTCTTCAGCAATTTTTAAGTATTCTGTTTTGATTTCATCAGGTAATTCTTTAGTTCGTGATAATATCCATAAATAATCTAAACTTTTACCTGCAATTAAAGCATATTGATAATTCTCGTCCAATGCAATCACATTGTATCCCGAATAAAACGGTCCAAAGAAGCTAACTTTTAGTGCAGCAATATTCTTATCGCCTCTGAATTTTGCCAATCCATCGGCTTTACTCCATTTCTTTTTTACAAAATTATACCCACTGTTCATCACAATTACATTTCCTTTTTTATCTAAAGTATAATTTGCCGAAGTGTTGTCTAAGTCTTTTTCAAAACGGAAATCAAAACGAGCTACTTCATACCAAGTACCTAAGTAACGGTTCACTTCAAAATTCTCTACAGGTTTTGCCTTTTGAGGGATAGAAGCACAAGAGTTAAAGAGTATGATAATTCCAATCACTACTATTAAAGAAATTATTTTACTTTGTTTTTTCATTTTTTTGATTGTTTAAAAAAATATAGAACTAATAGGAATTGCGTATAACCATAAACCGCATCTTCTATAGGAATTGTCAATATTCGTATGCCTAAAAAATCATCAGGATTGTAATTCACAATAGGCGTTTCTAAACCTGTTCCAGTAAGAATTCCATTTACAGGAAGAAACCCTAACATTAAAATTGTAAAGACTAAAGATGCTTTGCTAATCCAATCTGCTTTTGCTATAAAATGAAGATAAACTACTGTAAGAATAGCTGAAAGCGATGTGATTAATGTGTAAATCTTATCATAATATAATAATGCGGTTACTGAACAGACAATAACAGTTACAAAAACGATTAAATTATTAAATCCACTCAACCATTCCATTTTAAAAAACTTGTCTATACTGTAATAAGTAAAAATGCACGAAAAAGGAATGAAGATAAAAAACAACCATTCTTCCAAAGGCAAGCCGGCTATATTTAATCCCATTGTATAATTGATATTAAACCACCATACGCCTTTTGCAGTAAACCAAACATCCCAAGCTATGAAAGGAATAGCTACTAGAACAGATGCTTTTAGAAATGCTCCAAAATGCTTATTGAACTGTAATCGCTTGTCAAAAGATGCAATAAAACAAATGATAACTGTGAAAAACAAGACGAGTATGTAGGTGAAAGACATCATTTTTTATTGCTTTTAAAATACATTCTGAAATATTTGAAAGGCACATACAAAAATCCAAAACATTCGCCTTCTTCTTTTCCTAAGTGCTTGTGATGTTGTTTATGAGCTCTTCTTAAAGCTTTAAAATAAGGGTTTTTAGTGTGGGTAAAATATTTAATTCTTTGGTGGATGAAGATATCGTGCACAAAAAAATACGCCATTCCATATAGCATAATGCCCAAGCCTATAAAGAACAAGTAATTAAAATCTTTGAGTGAGCCAAAGTACATCAAAGCAATCGTTGGCAAGGCAAAGATGACAAAGAAATAATCATTTTTTTCTAAAACGCCTTTATTACTATGGTCGTGATGGTCTTTATGCAATACCCAAAGAAAACCGTGCATTATGTATTTATGAATGAGCCAAGTAGCTCCTTCCATTAGTACAAAAACGAGTATGGTTATTAATATATTCATATATTATTTATTAAATTTTTGCTCCAAAACTTTAAAGCGAAAATCAAAAATTGATTCCAGCTTCTTTTTAACCAATAAAGCGTGAGTGATATCTCCCAACAAGCCGAAAGGTAATTCATAATCTACCGTATCTTTCATTAACACGCCCTCTTTATTTGGAATAAATTCGTGAAAGTGATTCCAGAGTTTATAAGGTCCTTTTTCTTGAAAATCGGTAAAGCTTTTTTGAAAAGTAACTTCAGTAATTTTCGTTCTCCATTTCAACGGTATTTTAAGTAAAGGAGAAACGGTATATTCAATTTCCATACCCTCAAAAATCGCTTGGTTTCCTACATCGGTATGCACTACAAATCCCATTTCTTTAGGAGTAATTTGGGCAAGGTTATAGGGCGATGAAAAAAACTCCCAAGCGGTTTCTATATCACAATTAAGTTGTTGTTCTCTATATAACTGATGTTTCATTATTAATTTTTTAGTAACGATTCTATGTATTGATTGATTACATTTGATTTGATTTGATTTCGATTGTTTTTAATAAATTGTATATCTTCTTTTATATTGTAATGATACCCTAAAAAATTGGGTGCATTTTTTTGGACTGACAGCCGAATAAGTCGTAATTCAGCATTATTGGGCTCTTGTTCAATAGCTAGTTCAATATTTTTTTTCCCTTTATTAAAAGTATTGAGTTTGCTTAATGGATTTAAAACGTGATTTGCCCAAATGGTTTGCAAACCTCCTAAATATGCTAAATGGGTAGCCGATTGGTCTTTATTCTTTTCCAATTGAGCCAGTAATTCACTACACATTTTCTTATCGGTAGCCAATTGGCTATAATTTGCCCTTACATCATCTAAGGAATAAATGGCGAAACTGCTAAAAATAAACAGAGCTGATAAAAGAAAAATAGTCCATTTCATTACAAAAAAGTTGTTTTATACCTGAGATAACTCTTAAATGCAACATACGCTTTTTCAGGATTAGCAACACGTACACGGTTATTCATAATCTCTTTAGAAGATTTATTTTTGATTTTTTTAAACAAAGTCAAATAATATTTGTAAGCCAAATACACGCCAAATTTCGAAGAATTAGGAAGCATTTTAATTCCGATTAATGCCTGTTTAAATTCCTGTTCTATATCTTCTTCAATTTGGCATTTCACACAATTATCGAACAAACACATATCAACATTAGGAAAATAAGTACGACCAAGGATTTGATAATCATCTTTCAAATCTCTTAAAAAATTAATTTTTTGAAAAACCGAACCTAATTTCATTGCATAAGGCTTCAATTCTTCGTATTTAGATTTATTTCCCGCGGTAAAAACTTGCAAACACATTAAACCAACCACTTCCGCTGAACCGTGAATGTATTCTTCATACAATGCAGAATTATAATCTATTTTTTGCAAATCCATTTCCATACTGTGTAGAAATTGATTTATTAAAGTTCTGTCTATATTGTATTTTACAGCGGTATCTTGAAAAGATTGTAAAATTGGATTCAATGAAATGCCTTCGGACAAAGCATTGTCGGTTTCCAATTTTAATCTATTTAATAATTTTTCTTTATCATAACCTTGAAAGCTATCCACAATTTCATCAGCTAATCTTACATAACCATAAATAGCATAAATAGCAGGTCTAATTGACGGCTTTAACGCTAGTATGCCCAACGAAAAACTGGTGCTATACTTTTTTGTTGTCTTTTTACTCACATCGTAAGACAATTCTTCAAACAGTTTTTTCATTTTTTATTTATTTAATCGGTTAACTTCATCTGCTACTATTTTTCCTGATATTATTGATGGCGGAACCCCAGGTCCCGGTACGGTTAATTGTCCAGTGTAGTATAAGTTTTTTAATTTTTTGTTCCTGAGTTTTGGTTTTAATACCGCTGTTTGATTTAGCGTATTAGCCAAACCATAAGCATTCCCTCCGTAAGCACTGTAATCAGAAACAAAATCACGCACACAATAACTTCTTTGGTATTCAATTTTAGATTTTAAATCACTGATGCCGGTGTGTTTTTCGATTCTTAACAGCATATCTCTAAGATATTTTTCACGAATACTTTCATCATCATTAATTCCTATTGCTACAGGCATAAGTAAAAACAAATTTTCTTTTCCTTTTGGGGCAACGTTATCATCTGTCTTTGAAGGACAGCACGCATAAAACAAAGGATTTTCAGGCCATCTTTTATGACCGTAAATACAATCAATATGGTCATCTAAATCGTTTTCAAAGAAAAGCGTATGATGTTTTAAATTAGGAATCGTTTCATTTATACCCAAATAAAAAATCAGACTTGATGGAGCAAAAGTTCTTTTCTTCCAATATTGCTCATCATAATTTCTGAAGTCGCTATCCAAAAGTGATTCAGTGTGGTGATAATCCGAAGAAGCAATAACTGCATCAAATTCAACATTCTCTCCATTAATTGTAAGAGATTTTACTTCCCCATTTTGAGTATTGATACATTCAACGGTTTTATTAAAATGAAATTTAGCTCCTTGTTTTTCAGCCACACTTTTCATTGCTAAAACCAACTGGTAAAAACCACCCATTGGATAATGTGTACCCAGAGCGTAACCTCCGTAGTTCATCAGACTATACAATGCAGGAATATTTTTTGGAGATGCTCCTAAAAATATAACAGGAAACTCCATCAAAGTTCTCAGTTTTTCATTTTTAAAATAGCGGGCAACATAACTTCTGAAATTTGTCAGTAAATCAAGCTTCAAAGCACTCTTAGCAATTTTCGGAGCAATAAACTCAGCCCAACTATGACAAGGTTTGTTTACAAAATCCTGCATTCCTACTTCGTATTTGAATTTTGCCGATTGTATAAATTTCTCCAATTGCTTGCCTGCACCGGGTTCTATTTCTTCAAAAAGATTTTTCAATTCATCCAAGCTTTCAGGTACATCAATTTTTAAATCCGAAAAAATCATTTCAAACTGTGGATTTAAAGAAACCAATTCAAAAAAATCCGTTTGTTTGTACCCGAAATCCGCAAAAAATCTTTCAATAATATCCGGCATCCAATACCAACTAGGTCCCATATCAAAGACATAGCCTTGGGGCGTGCAAAATTGCCTTGCTCTTCCACCTGCTTGGTTGTGCTTTTCAAAAACGTGTACTTCATTTCCATTTTTTGCAGCATAAGCAGCAGCAGAAAGTCCTGAAAATCCTGAACCTATAATGGCTATTCTCATCTCTAATCTTTTTTTAATGCTTCTTTCAATAAATTCTCTGTTTCTATATTTTTATCATAAATAGGCTGATGAAAATCATTCAATTTATTAAGAAGCCTTATTAATTCCATTTTTTCATTGTAAGTTAAATCGCCCGTAACAATAGAAGTAGCTTGTCTGATTTTATCCATTTGAGCGTCTAAAGCTTTCAACCCTTTGTCTGTAATAGAAATCACTTTACTTCTTTTGTCGGTTTTGGAATCTTTTTGTGCTACCCACTTTTGAGCAATCAAACGATTAATAATTTGCATACCTGCGGGTTTCTCCTGCACGTTCTTTTTGATTAATTCCATCTTAGTCATTTCACCAAATGCTTTTAAATTGATTAAAAAAATAAAATCCTCTTGTGTTGAAAAGTCAGAATCAATTATTGCCGATTTGGAATAACTCTTAGCATAGCGATTCATGCGTACTATAAGCGTATTAATGACACTTTCAGGGCTTCTTCCAGCCTCTTTTCCTTCCCAATCAGGCTCTACCCCGTTTTCTTTCAAATTATAAGCAATCCATTTTCTAAAACCCTTGACTGTAATTTCATTAGTTTTAGAATTTTCCAACTCATATTGTTCTACTAAATCAATAATATCTTTTAATAAACCGTAATTCATTACTAAAAATCTTAGAATACAAACATACTACTATTTTTAAAATAAAGTACAATATTACACTATTATTTAAAAATAAAGTTTACTTTTGCACTAAATGAATGGATTTAAAGTATGAAAAGGTTGATTTTTATTCTTGTTGCAACAATGTTATCCGCGCAACTCAATGCTCAAACATTAGGAACGATTTCAGGTACTGTAAAGGACAAGAATACACAAGAAGAATTAATTGGTGCAGCAATACAATTTTTTGGCACAGATACTTTAGGTGTTGTAACTGGTGAAAATGGTTCTTTTTCTATCAAAATACCAGTAGGAAAATATAATTTAAAAGCTTCTTACATTGGATATGAAGTATTTGAACAATACAATCTAAATGTAAGTTCAGGAAATGCTCTAGTACTTCAAATTGAATTAGATTCAAAAAGTCAAGCATTAGAAGAAGTTGTTATTAATGCAGGGAAATCTGTTAGAGCTACTGATATGGTAACTCCGCTGGCAACACAAAAATTAACTGCCGAAGAAATAAAATCTAATCCGGGCGGGAATTTTGATGTTTCAAAAGTGATTCAAGTTTTACCGGGAGTAGCAGGCGGTACTACACCCAACAGAAACGATATTATTGTTCGTGGTGGTGGTCCCAGTGAAAATGTATATTATTTAGACGGGATTGAAATTCCTGTTTTAAACCATTTTCAAACGCAAGGAGCAAGTGGCGGAGCAACAGGGATTTTAAATGTTTCGTTTATACAAGATGTGCAACTTACTTCTTCGGCTTTTAATGCCAGGTATGATAATGCTTTGGCTTCAACAATTGTTATCAAGCAACGAAATGGAAATCCCGATAAATTAAGTGGAAATTTTCGCTTGTCAGGAACAGAATTTGCAGCAATGTTAGAAGGTCCTTTAGGAAGAAAAACTACTTTTATGGCTTCGGCAAGACGCTCGTATTTACAATTTTTATTTAAGTTATTGGATTTACCGATTAGACCTGATTACTATGATTTTCAATATAAAGTTAACCACAAAATAAACAATAAAACTGAGATTAATTTTATTGGAATTGGTGCTATTGACAATTTTAAATTAGCTGCTCCCAAAAAGAGTGATGCAAATACAGAATACATCAACCGTGCTAATCCATTGATTAAACAGTGGAATTATACAGTTGGAGCAACATTAAAACGATTAGTGAACAACGGATACTTTACCATTGCATTGAGTAGAAATATGTTTTTTAATGGTGCTGACCGTTATGAAAATAACGCCTCAAAAAGCGGTAATAAATTGTTCAGTTTGGGAAGTCACGAAACGGAAAATAAGCTTCGCTTTGATATGAATAAGTTTAAAAACGGTTGGAAATACAGTTACGGTGTTGATGCTCAATATGTGAAGTACGATGCTTCTATTTTCAACACAGTTAAGGATGAAATAAAAGATAGTTTAGGAAATACGATTAGCCCTGCTATATCTTTTTCAACCAATTCAGCAATTGATTTTTTCAAATTGGGTGCGTATGGTCAGGTTGCTAAATATTTTTTTGACGATAGATTTTTAGTATCGGGAGGTGTTCGGGCAGACATCAATACCTATACAAAAAATGGGTTAAATCCATTAAGAACATTATCTCCAAGAGCTTCATTTTCTTATATCTTCAACAATAAATGGAATATTTCGGCATCGGTGGGGAGTTATTACAAATTACCTGTTTACACAATGCTTGGATATAAAGACAACAACGGAACACTTAGCAATAAAGACTTAAAATACACCAATTCTATTCATTATACAATCGGGACTGAATTTGTTCCAAAAAATGATTTACGAATTACATTTGAAGCATTTTATAAAGATTATAGAAACTATCCAATATCCTTAACTAATGGGATTTCTTATGCAAATATTGGTACAGATTATTCGGCTGTTGGTAGCGATAAATACACTTCAACAGGACGAGGAAGAGTTTATGGAATCGAAGCATATATTCAACAAAAATTGATTAAAAATCTATTTTACGTTGCCAGTGCCACGCTTTACAAATCTGAATTTTCAGGTATAGATGGAAAATTTAAACCTTCAACTTGGGATTATGGATTTATTGTTTCTGCAACTTTCGGTTATAAATTCAAAAAGAATTGGGATATAGGCTTAAAATACAGAATTGCAGGAGGACAACCTTATACGCCTTTTGATATGAACGCATCTACAGCTATGTATCTTACCACCGGAACAGGAGTTTATGATTATACACAGCTGAACAACAAACGACTTCCTATTTTCAATCAATTGGATTTGAGAGTAGATAAAAAATTTAATTTCAAAAAAGTAAGTTTAGATGTATTTGTAGATTTTCAAAATATTTTGTACTACAAGACACCATATTTACCTAGATTTACTTTTGAGAGATTAGAAGACAACTCTGGATTTAAAACAACAGATGGTCAACCTATTAAATCAGACGGAAGCAACGGTATTCCTTTAATTTTAAACCAAAGGTCAGCTACAATTGTTCCTTCAATTGGATTTATATTTGAGTTTTAATGTCTAGCAATACACCAGACACACACTTTGGCAAGTTCCATAAGCCAACACTTAAAGATAGACTTAACAAAGGGTAGGTCTTGATGGGTAAAAATAAAACAAATTAATACGATTTGAAAGAACGCCAGCCTGTAACAAGGGTTTTGCAAGAGAGCGGGCGAAGTGCTTTGATTGAAAATTTTTCGTAAATTTGAACATTCGGCTTCGTATTAAAGGTAGTTCTAAAATCCGCTCCCTCGCAAAGCCCCGAAACGTTAGCAGAAAGCAGATTTGAACATTCCGCTTAAAAATTTCACTATCTTTGGAAAGTGAATACAATCGAATTATATAAATCTTCAAATGGTGAAACTCAAATCGAGGTTCGGTTTGAAAATGAAACAGTTTGGCTTTCTTTAAATCAGATTTCAGAACTTTTTAATCGTGATAAATCTGTTATTTCCAGACACTTAAAAAATATTTTTTCAACTGAAGAACTTAACAAAAATTCAGTTGTTGCAAAAAATGCAACAACTGCCTTAGATGGAAAAACATATCAAGTAGATTTTTACAATCTTGATGCAATTATTTCTATTGGTTATAGAGTAAATTCAAAACAAGGAACCCAATTTAGAATTTGGGCAACTAAACGGTTAAAGGAATATCTAATTCAAGGATATTCAATCAACCAAAAACGCTTGAAAGAACTCAATCAATTAATTCAAATTATTGCAGAAACTGACAATAATACAAATGAAATTAGCGAAGCAAAAGGACTTTTAAATATCTTAACAAAATATACGAAAAGTTTTATACTTCTAAATCAATTTGACAGTAACAATCTGGAATTAAAATCGTTAAATGAAAACATAACATATGAAATTCATTATAAACAAGCTTGCAAAGCAATTTCTGAATTAAAAATTAAATTGATTGAACAAAAAGAAGCCACAGAACTTTTTGGGAATCAAAAAGATAAGAGTTTTGAAGGAATTCTAAAATCAATTACACAAACTTTTGACGGAATTTATCTTTATCCTACAATTGAAGAACAAGCTTCAAATCTACTCTACTTTGTCATAAAAAACCATCCTTTTTCTGACGGAAACAAAAGAATTGGAGCATTTCTATTTGTTTGGTTTCTTGAAAAAAATAGACATTTGCTAAAAAACAACGGAGAAAACAAAATAAACGATAATGCATTAATTGCTTTAGCACTTTTGGTTGCTCAAAGTAATCCAAATGAAAAAGAACTAATGATAAAATTAATCTGTAATTTAATAAACTCATAAATTCTGCCTTCTGCTAACATAGAACTATGGTAACGGCCAAATTTTCTATGCAGAAATTAGCGAAAAATTTTCACAATACGGTTTTCTGGATTTCAGGATTCCGAACGATTGTTTGAGCAGCTTATTACAAACAGCCATT
>JAFAGO010000016.1 GCA_023422635.1 Bacteroidota bacterium | reverse complement strand
TGAAGAACTACCTTTCATTCGCTTTCATCCTTCGAGAGCCTCAGGATGACACAATTGTGTTTTTGTGTATGAATTGAATTTGTTGTTATCATTCTTCGAGAACCTCAGAGTGACAATACTGAGTTTTTATTGAAGAATTACCTTTCATTCGCTTTCATCCTTCGAGAGCCTCAGGATGACAAGCGAGGATTTCTTGCTTTGAGAGATTCTTCAGTTTTGAATTTTAGAAAAAGTTCCATTTAAAAGCTTTTTACCTTTTATTTCTTTTTAATTTTACGCTATGAAAAACATCAGAAACTTTTTTTTGATCGCATTGTTTGTTACCTCATCGATTTTACAATCGCAAGTACAACGCGATAGAAAGGTTACTTTAATGGGAAGTCAATTTCAAATTACAGTCGTAGACCAAGATTCGTTATCTGCAGAAAAATCAATTGATAAAGCAATTGCAGAAATTACGAGAATTGAAAATCTAATTTCGGAATGGCAACCCAACACCCAAATATCAGAAGTAAATAGAAATGCTGGAATTAAGCCAATAAAGGTAGATCAGGAAGTTTTTGAACTTACGAAAACCGCTTTGTATTTTTCTAAAATAACAGATGGTGCTTTCGACATTAGCATTGCGGCAATGGACAAAATTTGGAAGTTTGATGGAAGTATGAACCAAATCCCCAAAGAAAAATCCATTGCTGCATCGGTAAAGAATGTGGGCTATCAAAACATCGAATTGGATAGTATTCATTCAACAATATTCTTAAAAAATAAAGGAATGAAAATCGGTTTTGGATCGATTGGGAAAGGATATACTGCAGATCGAGCGCGAAGTGTATTAAAAGAATCTGGTGTTCTTGCAGGCATCATTAATGCATCGGGAGATATTTCGACATGGGGAACGCAATCGAACGGAGAACCTTGGGCGATTGGCGTTAATAATCCCTTCCAACCCGGTAAAGTCGCTGCAATCATTCAACAACTTACAGATACTTCAGTTACCACCTCCGGCTCTTACGAAAAGTATGCAGAAATCAGCGGTAAAAGATATTCACACATTATTAATCCAAAAACTGGACTACCTTCAACGGGTTTAACGAGTGTTACTATCATCGGTCCAAATGCTACTTCAGCAAACGGTTTTAGTACTTCAATAATGGTTTTAGGCAAGAATAAAGGATTGAAGTTGCTTAAAAAATATCCTCAATATCGTTATGTATTAATTACTGACAAAGGAAATATTCTCCGAAGCATTCGATAAAAAAAGAGATCTTCAATAAGAAAGTCTCCCAAAAAAAATAATAAAAATTATATTTTAGAACGCTCCGATAAACTGAGCTCCTGCAAGATTTTTAAGGACTGCTCCTTTTGTTACTGCATTTGTATTTTTATTGATGATATAGATGTTACCATCTTTACCTACCGGTGCTACAGGGAAAATAATGTCATCGCCCCATCACTAGCATATGCTGGAATTGGAAGAAATAGAGATCAACGTCATATGGAATTGAAACTCTGCTTGCTGTTTTCGCATTCAAATCCAATCGAGCAAAGAAACTTTGATCTTGCCCACTAACCGTTGATGTTTGCGAACTATCGCTGGTATACATAAAGTATGCGATTCCGTTGCCTACATATTTCCAATTATCAACAGAAACACTCGTTTCACCCAGTGCCGTATCTAAATTGAAAATATATGAATTATCATATTGGTTATTCTGATTAATTCTTAGGATATGCCCGCCTTTAGAATCTCTTTGAGTGGCTTGATAAATATAAGCGTCGTCCCCTAAAAATGCGTTCATACTTCTATAACCTGAAGTATCACCGAAACCAACAGTAGAGGTAATGACGGTAGGATTTGTAAGAGAAGGATAATCCAAAACTACAGATTTTGAACCTAAACGTTCAAAGCTGGATTAATTGTTACCAGTTGCAGGATCTGTTTTTCTCATCCATGTTCCTAAAATCACTTTATCACCAGCTTTATTCAATACCGGAGCATCTACTCTGAAAATATGATGTCCTAAAAGTTCCTCAGCAGCAGTTAAAGGTAATTGCGCTGTTTGTACTGACTTAATTTGTGGATTCTGTAAATCGAAACTTACAACAGATGCATCGCCTCTCGAATGCAGATAATTTCCTGAAGCATCATTTACCGCTTTAATATTTGCGATGTTGGTTGCAACACCTGTGTTACCGTCAGACAATTTACCCCAATGTGGCGAAGTAGTGGCATATTGTGCGATGCTTACAGAATTTCCTTCTTGAGTGAAAACACTTCCTCCACCTACTAAAAGTTTTGTAAGCACTCCCCCATTATCGCCTGTATAAGGAATATTGTAAATATGCTTTCCATCATTTGATGAATTCAAACGAGCCGTACGGTTAGAGGGTACAATAAAACCATTATCAAAAATCGTTAATGTTTTAGAAGGATTTTTTGCATCTTCTAAACTAACAGAATAAATAAGCATTCCGCCATTTCCATCGCCTGGTGTTGTACCTTGCATTGAACCTGCAATTGTTACCCAACGGCTTTCTGTAGTTGGTTCTTCAGTACTTTCTACAGGATTATCGTCGTTTCAACAGTTGTAAGTGGACAATAAAAGTCCGAAAACCGCAGCAAATTTTACTGCTTTAAATAATCTCTTTTTCATACAGTTATTTATTTAAATTATTGATGTTATAGCTCACTTTTAGGTACGACGCCCTTCCTGGTTTTTGAACCGCAAAGTTGTCGTACACTTGTTTGTTTAAAATATTTTTCACATCGAAGCTTACAATAAATCTTTTAGGGAATTGATAGCTTACACCTGCATCATGAATTTCTTGAGCGGGAACTACAAAGTATTCTGCGCCCGCAATGTTGGCCGTTCTAGGAATAAAACTATTGAAAGCGTTAATATATCGGAAGTTGTAAAAAACATTCAATCGACCGCCTTGTTCAAATAAATTATCGAAAACATATTGAAGATTCGCATTCATCGTTAAGGTTGGCTCAGTTGGAATTTGCATTCCTTTATAACTATCATCTTCTCTATTAAAAATGGTTTTCAATTTTGAAATGCTGTAATTCAAATAGAATTTCTTAGCGAAGCAGTGTACATCAATTCCGCATCAATACCAGTAGATTTGGTTGCCGCGTAGTTTACAAAAGGAAGAGTTTGACTGGCTTCGTTCACGTTATTGGAAATCGAATAGCGAATAATTTTATCTTTCGTATCTCTTAAAAATCCATTTGCAGAAACAGAAATCTGATGGCGAGAAATGGTATAAGGACCGAATTTAAAACCAAGATTAATATTGTTACTCATTTCTGGATTCAAATTAAAATTCTGAATCATATTTTCGCTGGCATCCCCAAAAACTTCATTTTCACTTGGTAAACGAACGGCTTTCTCGGCAGAAGCCATCAACATAATTCCGGATTTTATGTGGTAAGAACCCGCCAAACCATAACCTTCCGTACTTATTTTACGATTTTCGCTCACCTCAACTCTGGTATTTTGTCCATCAATTATGCGAACTACTGGATCTGTTTTTTTGGAGGTTTGTTCGTAATATTTACCAAAAACCGAAAGATTTAATCGTTCTTTAAATGCTTTCATTTCGTAGGTGAAAGAGGCGTTGCTCTTCGACATATTCCGTGTTCCTATAAAAGAACGTTCTAAAATGGTTTTAATCGGATCATCATCTACCCGATCGATATTTTGAAAAAGATAATTCAGAATAAACTGATGGTTGGAATTGATATGATACGAAGCAGCAGCACGTGTGGATGCCGTTTTAATCGTGTTGGTTTCCAAAGTTGGAGCACCCTGTTGCGCACCGTATTGCGTGGTGAGCGGATTACCGTTAAATCCTGTCATAATCTGGCCATTCCAGTTGTATTCCCATTTCACGGTATCGTTAATTTTGCGAACTCTCTCGCTGTACAGCGCATTCACTTTAAAATCGAGATTTTTAATCAAAAAATCTTTTTTGCTATACTGCAAATTAACAATATCTGCACGCGAATTTGAAAATCTACCTTTGTAAGGGCGTTGCATAAAAACCCCGTGTTGAATTTCTTTATACGCTTCAGAATGCGTGTAACCCAACATCAGTTGATCAGCCCACGAAACATTGATAAATCCAACATTGGCAATAATTCCTTGTGCATCATACGCATCGTTGAATCTTCTTTCTTTCGCAGGAATCCGTTCACCATTGGGCAAAGTATTGTACACCCCTCTTTCCCAAACTTTATAATCATTATCAGAATGACTGTTAAAAGTCGACATATTCGCCGTAAAACCGTTACTTGCGCGGTAAGCCGCATTAAAATCTGCTTGAATCGTATTAAATGAACCGTAAGACAAAGAAAGTCCTAAACTGTTACGAACGTCCTTCTTTAAAATAATATTGATTGCGCCTCCCAAAGCATCATCCGCAATATATCCGGGTAAAACGCCTTTATAAACCTCAACGCGCTCAATCATTGCAGGCGGAATACTGTTTAAATTAAAGGAAGCTCCATAGGACGAAGCAGGAATTCCATCAATGAGGATTCGCACAGAATTACCCGTCATTCCGTTAATATTAATTGAAATATCAGATCCTAATCCACCATTTTGACGAATTCTAACGCCCACCGTTTTATCTAAAATCTCAACGGTTTGCATATTTCGAGTCGCCACATCTTTCATTTCGATGACGTTTACGGCAAACCCTTTTTTTTCTAATTCGGATTTAACAGACTTTAAACCTGTGATAACGACTTCTTCAACTTCATGAACTGGTGAATTTGAACCTTTGCTTTGAATATTGTAGATAAGATTTTTATCCTGAACTGAAATCTGCAGTTGCACTTCACTTCCTTGGTGATGGATAGAAATGCGGTAATGACCTGAAGCGACATTATTAAATGTATAGAAACCTTTGCGATCGGTTTGCGTTGTAGCGTTGAAATTAACACCTTTCAGAATTACTTCTGCATTCGCAATGGGCTGCTGTGTTTCTGTTTGAACCACTCCACTTACTGAATATTGTGAATACGCAAAAGAAAATAGTATACTAAAAAAAATAGACAGTAAACTGCGCTTCATAAAATCATTTTTTGCAAAAGTGTCATTTATTTAGAATGAGTAAAAATAAAGAATGCTTTTTTTAGAATTAAGTAGTAAAAACTTTATTTTCAGTCAACTTCACATAAAGCGTTACTTTGAAAATAAATTATCAATAACATCAAGGGGAAAATTGTAGATTTGTTTCAGTGAAAACGAACTATTTAATTGCGGCGATTCTTTTACTATTTTTTACATCTTGTAAAAAACAAAATCCGCATTCTTACACTTTCTATTACTGGAAAACCACTTTGCATTTAGATTCAACAGAAAAATTAGCCCTTCAAGATGCGCAAGTGCCTGAATTGTACACCCGATTTTTTGATGTTGATAAAACAAATGGAAAATTTCAACCCGTTGGAATCATTACGAAGGATTCAACCTTTGTAACTGATAAAAAAATTGTGCCCGTAGTTTTTATCACTAATAAAAGTTTCTTGAACATTCAACCAAAAGAAATCTCTTTTCTTGCCAAAAGCATTTCTGATTTAATTGAAAGAAAATCAAAAGAATTGAATTTGCAAACAACCAATGAAATTCAAATTGATTGCGATTGGACTGCGGGAACGAAGAAAGATTATTTTGCTTTTCTACAAGAACTTAAAGAAATATCCAATAAAAACATCACTTCAACACTTCGTCTTCATCAAGTGAAAGACAAAGACGAAATGGGAATTCCGCCAGTGGACAAGGTGTATTTAATGTGCTATTCTACTTCTTCTCCCTTAGAAAACTCCGATAAAAATTCCATTCTCGATCTTCCTCTTCTCAAAACCTATCTTCGGAGGTTGGACGATTACCCGATAAAAAAGATGGCCGTTGCTTTACCTATTTATTCTTGGGCGATTGTCAGCAATCACGTTGGGAAGCACCGATTGATCAATGGCGTTTCTGAAAAAGATTTACAAAATCCAAATTTTCGAAGAATAAGCAAAAACCACGTTGAAGTGCGAAAAGACGGATTCTATTTTGGACATTTTTTAAATAAAGGATTTACGATTAAAGTGGAACAAATTGAAGATGACCAGCTTGATGAAGCTGTACATTTTATCAATCGTAAACGAGAAGATTACAGCATTGTATACTATCAACTGGATCATAAATTTATAGAAAATCACAACCTTACCCGATGAAAAAACTGACGCTTTCTTTACTGCTTACAGCATTCACTTACACACAATCTACGGCTTGTGCTTGGTACGATCCGGATTATGATTATTTTAATCTTTTTACGCAAAGCATTATTCGCGATAAAGCGTATACCCCTTTTTTACTCACCTATTCTGAACGCTTTTACAGCGATGAATCAGCGATTATTCCTGATGAAAACATCGAAGCTTGGCGGAAATATTTCAATAATAAACTAACTTACCAAGAAACCGATCACTTGGTGAAGCATCTTTCATTAAATGAATTACAACGTTTTAAAAAAGGAGAATCAATTACTGATGGACTTCTGCAAAAATTAGGATCAGCATTCTATTCGCAATATCAAGAAGGTTTCGATTATTTAATTGAAGCAAAATACCTTGAACCGTATGCGTCAATTATTCATTCTGGAGCGTACAATAGTTTTTACTACGACGAAAATGCAAACACCAAAACGGCCGCGGACCTCAATTACGATTCAACAATTGCGGCCTTAACTCAACTTTACAACGCCGCAAAAAATCCCGAAATTAAATTGCGATATGGTTATCAACTCGTACGCTTTAATCATTACAATCAACAGTATCAAAAGGCGGTAGATGATTTCAACACCTTTGTTGCACCTCTTAAGCTTAAAACAGCTCCTTATTATCTTGCACTCGACCAATATGCAGGCGCATTGCGAGGATTACAAAAAGATGAAGAAGCCAATTGGAATTTCTTCCAAGTTTTTAAAAATAGTGCTTCACGAAAACAAAGTGCCTATATTTCGATGCAACTTTCGGATAGTATCTCTTTTGATCATCTATTAAAAAGAGCACAATCTAATGACGATAAAAATCTTGCGTACTTTCTGTTAGGATATCAAGATTTCAATAATCCACTTCCGATGATGGAAAAGATGTACGAGATTGATCCTAATTCGGAAATGTTAAAAGTACTTGCGGCTCGCGCAATCAATGAACTAGAAAGAAATTTTCTGCCAACGTACTATTTCAAAAATGCAGAATCTAATGATGCTAAAGCGCAAAAAGATTCTTCAAACCCAACGCAGAATAGTGAGAATACAGCATCCAAAGAAACCAGCTTTTGGGACAAAGTAATACAATTCTTTAAAAATCTATTCGGCATTAAAGATTCTTCCTCAAAAACAGAAAGGAACAACAGTCTTTCCGACAAAGATTACCTCAATAATCCAGATCGAATTCCATTTTTTAATAAAGGAGAATACGATGATTATTCTGGAGAGGAACCTCAAAAAAACTACTTGAATGATTTGGTAAAGTTTACCGATAAAATTAAAGATGACAGTAAAGATGAGTTTTGGCAGATCGCTGACGCTTACCTTAAATTTTTGCAAAAAGATTATGCTGAAAGCAGTTTGATTTTAAGTAAAATAAAAACAACGAATCCAGAATATCAAAAACAAATCACCAGAATGAAAATGTTGAATGATATTGTTTCGCAACCAAAAATTACACCTGAATTTGAGAATCATTTAATGAAGGAATATCAAAACTTTTTTGTTCAGAAGGATTCCGCTACATCAAAAGATGCAGAAGACGATGTGGATTGGAGTTACGAAGCTCCTTCTACCGAAGAGTTTTTGCGAGATGTTCTAGCGAATCGTTATTATTTACAAGGCGAAGATGCAAAATCGTTTTTGCTCAACAATAAACTTTCCGATTTAAAATATAGTCCAAATCTTGAATTGGCGAAAAAACTAGAATCGTTTTATCGCAAAACCGATAAAACAGAATTTGAACAAAAGATTATTGCCGCCAATATGGATAATGTTGGTAATTTGGATTCGTATTTTGCTGTAATTTACGGAGATGATGCCATGCGAAATGCAGAATTTGAGAAAGCGAAACAATACTACGAGAAAGGATCGGCATTTTCGGGAATTACTGTTCCAGACGAAACGTGGAATTATGGCACCGGCGAAACAACTCAATATCCGAATAAAGCGATTGTTTACAATGGTTTTAATAATATTTCGAGTTTGGTTTTTGGACATAATATTTGGGAGAGTTTTCAAAGTCCAGAATCCAAATCCATGAAAGCTGAAAGTTTCATTAAAGACTTTCCATTCATTTCAACGACAATGAATAAACTGCAAGTTGCAGAAGCACTTATTCAATTAAAAAAAATCGGAAACTCCAATACAGAAAAGGCATCGCAAGCCAACCAGCTAATTGGAAACTTGTTGTACAATACCTCTATTTTGGGATACTTTAGACAACTTTTCGTAATGGATTTTGATAATGCGAACGGTCCGAAATTCAACTTTGCACAAAGCGAAAGTTTCAACCGTTATTATTATAAAAACTATTATTCCAATACCTTTATTAAACCAGATCGTTTTGATTTAGCATTATCCTTTTATCAAAAAGCGATGAAAACATCAAAAAATCGTGAACAACAAGCTCGAATTCTCTTTCAAATGGCAAGTGCAGAGCAAGGTAAGTTTTACCAATGGCAAGCAAAACAACCAGAAGTCCCATACGCTGATCAAGATTGGGAAGCGAAAATGAAAGCACAAGATGAAAATGAAACTCTTGTGAAAAATCAAAAATATAGAACCTATTTCACCCAGTTAAAAAAGGATTATGGCGATACAAATACTGCAAATGAGCTGCGCGGAAACTGCAGCTATTTCGACTACTTTATGAAGAAATAAAACGCAAAGTTGAAATTTAAGACGAAGACTAAAACACTACTTTACCGGATAAATAATGGCCTTATCGATTTCGATAGGGTTATTATTTTTACGAATAGTATTTTGTGTTAGCGCCGTTAATTCTTTAAACTGATCGATACTTTTCACTTCAACACTCATTACGTAAAATTTATTATCAGGATTATCATTTTTCTGAAAGGTTTCCTTAAACTCGCGTAAAGGATTTTCATAGTTTTGAAGTTGAATATTTTTCAATCGTTCTCCACTCACTTTTATGGGTTTTTTACCCGCAAAGTTTTCAATAAGCTCTCTGGTATCAAACGTTTTGGGCAACTGATAACTTTTATTCATCGAAAATTTATATTGCCCTTTATCATCTTCGATTTCGAAAATCATTCCAGGTAAACCACGAAATTTATACGGACCTTCATTCAGGTTTATTTCTTTGGTGAACCACGCAATCCAATTTCTTCCTCCCCAATTTGCCGTTGCTTTTTGAAGCGTAAAGTTTCCGGAAGTTTTGGTTTCTTTAGATAATTTCCAAGGAATTACGTCTTCTGTTTCGGTAACAAATAAATCATCAAGAAATAGATATTGTAGATTTTTATTGGAGTTTTTCTTGCGAAGAATTACTGGAATATCATCGTCCCACATCATCGTCATTTGTCCACGCACTTTATGTAACGAATCAATTTGTACAATTTGATAGTTGTAGAATTTAACGTTTTCTGGATTGATATCGAGTGCCATATTGGCTTTTAAATATTCTGAAGCTGTAGAATCCCTTTTAAATTCAACATTATAAATAAAACGGTGCGTTTGTGCCTGCAATAGAAATCCAAACACTATAAAAATAATTAAAAAACGATTCATAATCATTAGTTTTTAGGGTAATGAATAATCATATTCAAATCCAACGGATTATTATTTTTTTTGAGTTTTTCCCGTTGTTTCAGGATGACTTCCCGAGTATTCTTTTTGGTAACTTTGGTGCCATCTGTGAGCATTGCCCAATTATCATCGTTCAAAACAATGTTACTGTTTTTTAAAAAGCTTAGCGGATCATCGTACCACATTAATTTCGCTTTTCTGTATTTTTCGTTCGTTACAGCAATACTTTCTTTCATAAGAAATGGAAGTGGTTCGGTAATTCGAATCTCTTTTACTACTTCTGACTTTATTAATTTAAAAGAAAATTGATCGCGATCATCCTGCAATTCAAAAATAATCCCTGGTAAGCCATAAAACTTTTCTGGACCAGCATTAAATGGAATTTCATTCGCAAACCATGCTGTCCAATTTCTTTTTCCCCAGCTACAAGTCGCTTTTTGAAGCTGAAGATCCCCGACCTGTTTTACATCTGAAGTGAGTTGCCAATTTTGCTTTTCGTTGGATTGAAGATGAAGGGTGTTATATTCCACCACTTCATAATAATCAAAAGTCGGAGTGTTGAGTTGATGACGTGTTACTGGAGATAAATTTGGTGCACCGGAAAAAGCACTTAAATCCAACGCCGCTCCAGAACGCGTAATAGAATCCATTACAAAATAATCTCGGCTGTAATAAAAGGTCTCTTGATTGGTAACATCAAGTAAAAAATATGCTTTGGTTTTTGCCTGATCTGTAGAATCTTTTCGATAATCAACTTCGTAAATAAATCGATGCATTTGACCATCAATAAAGATGCACAAAAAGAAAAAAAGGATATACAGATGCTTCATAAAAACACTTTTGATAAAGATACAAAAAAGACACAAAGCAAAAAGTGAGGATTATAGCTGCTATGAGTGTACTTATTTTACTGCGGCTTTCAATAATTTATGAATTCCAAAATCAACCCAAAATGTATGAAAAGTGCATTTATTACAAGATGGATTTTAAATACTTCACAAATAAGATTTCGCCTCCAATACGAAAAAAAGGTGAATTCTAGAAATGTATTTATTGTGAAAAAAGGTAATAGAACTCAACTAATGAATAAAAAAAAGACTGCCCAAAACGGACAGTCTTTTTTTATATCTAATTAAAATGTGGGATCACACTTTAATTTCAACATCTACTCCAGATGGAAGCTCTAGCTTCATCAAAGCATCTACAGTTTTAGAAGAAGAAGAATAGATATCCATCAATCTTTTGTGTGCAGAAAGTTGGAACTGTTCTCTTGCTTTTTTGTTTACGTGCGGAGATCTTAATACAGTAAAGATTCTTTTGTGAGTTGGCAACGGAATTGGTCCGTTCACCACAGCACCTGTAGATTTTACAGTTTTAACGATTTTCTCAGCAGACTTATCTACCAAATTGTAATCGTAAGACTTTAATTTTATTCTGATTCTTTGTGACATTATAATTCAGTTTTAATGATTAACCTTTCGCTTTAGCGATTACATCTTCAGCGATATTTTGTGGAGCGGCTTCGTATTTCTCAAATTCCATTGAGGAAGTTGCTCTACCGGAAGAAAGTGTTCTAAGCGAAGTTACATAACCAAACATTTCAGATAGTGGTACAAAAGCTTTAATAACTTTAGCATTATTTCTATCGTCCATACCGTTTACAGTACCTCTTCTTCTGTTAAGGTCACCTACGATATCACCCATATATTCTTCAGGAGTAACTACTTCAAGCTTCATGATTGGTTCCATGATTACTGCTTTAGCAGCTCTACCAGATTCTTTAAATCCTAATTTAGCAGCCAATTCGAAAGACAATTGGTCGGAGTCTACTGCGTGGAAAGATCCATCTTTCAATGTAACTTTCATTGCATCAACTTCGAAACCAGCCAAAGGCCCGTTCTTCATTGCTTCTCTAAATCCTTTTTCAACGGAAGGAATAAATTCTTTAGGAATGTTACCCCCTTTAATTTCGTTGACGAATTCAAGACCAGTTTTACCTTCTTCAGCTGGACCAATAGTAAACACAATATCTGCGAATTTACCACGACCACCAGATTGTTTTTTGTATACTTCTCTGTGGTTTGCTGTTTGAGTAAGTGCTTCTTTGTATTCAACCTGAGGTTGCCCTTGGTTTACTTCTACTTTAAACTCTCTTCTCATACGATCCACGATGATATCCAAGTGAAGCTCACCCATACCAGAAATAATGGTTTGTCCTGAAGCTTCGTCTGTTTTCACGGTGAAGGTTGGATCTTCTTCAGCTAATTTAGCCAAAGCGTTCCCCATTTTATCTTGGTCTGCTTTTGTTTTTGGTTCAACAGCAATACCAATTACTGGATCTGGGAAAATCATTGATTCAAGAACGATTGGGTTCTTTTCATCAGATAAAGTATCACCAGTTTTAATATCTTTAAATCCTACAGCTGCACCAATATCTCCAGCTTCAATATATTCTACTGGATTTTGTTTGTTTGCGTGCATTTGGTAGATTCTGGAAATTCTTTCTTTGTTACCAGATCTTGTGTTCAATACATAAGAACCAGCGTCAAGACGGCCAGAATATGCTCTAAAGAATGCAAGACGACCTACGAATGGATCGGTTGCGATCTTGAAAGCCAATGCTGCGAATGGATCAGAAACGCTAGGTTTTCTGATGATTTCTTCGTCAGTTTTTGGATCTGTTCCTTTAATATCATCCTTATCCATTGGTGAAGGAAGGTATTTACAAACAGCATCAAGCATAAACTGAACTCCTTTGTTTTTAAAGGAAGAACCGCAAGTCATTGGAATGATAGAAAGATCAATTGTTGCTTTTCTAAGCGCTTCGTTGATTTCTTCTTCTGTGATAGAATCTGGATCTTCAAAGAATTTTTCCATCAAAGTATCGTCGTAATCGGCAACAGCTTCAACTAATTTTTCTCTGTATTCCAAAACCTCATCTTTCATATCTTCAGGAATTGGCACAACTTCGAAAGTTGCTCCTTGTCCTGCTTCATCCCATACGATTGCTCTGTTTTTAATAAGGTCTACAACCCCTTTAAAATCTTCTTCAGCACCGATTGGCAAAACGATTGGAACTGCATTGGAACCTAACATTTCTTTTACTTGTTTTACAACGTTCAAGAAATCGGCACCTTGACGGTCCATTTTATTAACGAATCCCATTCTGGCAACTTTGTAGTTATCTGCAAGTCTCCAGTTGGTTTCAGATTGTGGTTCTACTCCATCTACTGCTGAGAAAAGGAATACCAAACCATCTAATACTCTTAAAGAACGGTTTACCTCTACGGTAAAGTCAACGTGTCCCGGTGTATCGATGATGTTGAAGTGATATTCTTTAGATCCTGGTAAAAGTTTACCTTGATCTGTTGGGAAATTCCACTTACAGGTAGTTGCTGCAGAAGTAATTGTAATCCCTCTTTCAGCTTCTTGTTCCATCCAGTCCATTGTAGAAGCACCTTCGTGAACTTCCCCAATTTTGTGGGTTTTACCTGTGTAGAATAAAATCCTTTCTGTAGTGGTGGTTTTACCTGCATCAATGTGTGCAGCAATACCAATATTACGTGTATATTTAAGGTCTCTTCCCATTTCAGATTAGAATTTAAAATGCGAGAATGCTTTGTTTGCTTCCGCCATTTTGTGAGTATCGGTTTTCTTTTTGAACGCAGCACCTTCTTCTTTTGAAGCGGCTAAGATTTCAGCAGAAAGTTTAAGTGCCATCGACTTATCGTTTCTTGCTTTTGCATACTTAATTAACCATTTCATTGCCATAGAAATTTTTCTATCAGCTCTAATTGGCATTGGGATCTGGAAGTTAGCACCACCGACTCTTCTTGAACGCACTTCAACGTGAGGCATTACATTTGTTAGGGCATCTTTCCAGATTTCAAGAGATGATTTTTCATTATCTCCTTTTTTGTTTTCTACGATTTCTAAAGCATCATAGAAAATCTTGAATGCGATTGATTTTTTACCATCAAGCATCAAGTTATTCACAAATCGCGTTACCAGCTGATCATTAAACTTCGGATCCGGTAACAACGGTCTTTTTTTCGCTTTTGTCTTTCTCATTGTTTCGTTTCTTTAAAATTTAATGATTACTTGGCAGCCTTAGGTCTTTTAGCACCATACTTAGAACGACGTTGTGTTCTTCCGTTTACTCCGGCAGTATCCAAAGCACCACGAACAATGTGATAACGAACTCCCGGTAAATCTTTAACTCTTCCGCCACGTACCAATACTATCGAGTGCTCTTGGAGATTATGTCCTTCTCCCGGGATATAGGCGTTTACTTCTTTTCCGTTAGAAAGTCTTACCCTTGCAACTTTTCTAAGCGCAGAGTTTGGTTTCTTAGGAGTAGTAGTATATACTCTCGTACACACGCCTCTTCTTTGAGGACAAGAATCCAAAGCAGCCGATTTGCTCTTCTTGGCAAGTGTGGCTCTTCCTTTTCTTACTAATTGTTGAATAGTAGGCATAAAATGCTTTTTATTTTAGGGTGCAAAAGTAATGAATTTTTTCGAACCCGCAAGTGCCTGAAAGAAAATATTATAGATTGATTATTTATTTTTATTACCCACCAATTCAACTCTATCATTAACATTCCACTTGAAATGCTTAATATTTCGGATAAGCGACTGATATTCATCTGGATTTACTGCATAAATTGAAACTTTATCAATTGCAGCTGCCAAATTGGGTTTTGATATATAAAAATCTGCAGCCTTGGTCCACGTATCGGGAATTTGTCCATTAAGCCATCGATCATACACAATGGCAACATCATAGGCATTTTTTTCTCCGTATTCGGTAAGGTAATTTTTAAATTCTTGATCGAAAGGTTTCCCGTTTTCGCTAAAAGGAATCATTTCTGCAGAACCTAAGGCTACAAAATCCAACAAATGAATATCGGTAAAATATGAAATGGCACCAATGTCGTTGGCAATAACCTTAGAATTATTATAATATTGATGAAGAAACCTCGCCGATTGAATTTGTTGCTCGTAAATATTTTTACTACAATACATCAACATATAATGTGCATATGCATTTTTATAGATGAACAGCACAAGCGTCGACAAAACCAAAACGCTTATAAAGAAATCTTGTCGAAACGCTTTTCGAAAATGATGGAAAAAATTTGAAACCCTCGGAATGGCAACCATTGAAAACGCAACCATCAAATAAGCTTCATAACGGTAAAATCCACGAAAATCTGCAAACATCGTATGCTGAATCATCGTTAGCACAATTGCAATCAGAAGAAAATTTTTCCGAAAAACCACCTTCAAATTTCTGTGTTCTTTATAATCTTTATAGAATAAATACCCTACAAATACCAGCGGAACAACAATTAATTTATAAAAACTTGGATTGAGAAAAAACTTCTTGATTAGGAAAAAATACAACTGCTCTACTACCGCTCCAGAGTGAGGCTTAAACCCTTTTACCAAAACTGAATTCGGAAAGAAATAACCTCCTTCAACATAATTAAAATACCCAAAAATAAGGATTGGCAGAAAACCAAGTAACAACGTTAATGCAGCACACTTCAATTGCTTTATCAATACAAAGCAAAAAGCCAACGCAGCAAAATAGAACATACTTTCGAAACGCACCAATCCCATCAACGAAATAGTAAAATAAAACCAATAGGCCGCACCGTTATCTTTAAAATCTGAAATCCACCACTTTCGCAGATTGATCATATTTATGATCATGAGAAAGACTTGAAGAACATGCTCCATCCCCGATAAAACCTGCATTGGGAAAACCGCAAAAAACAAAGTAAACAAAACCGCTACAACAATAGTTCCTGATTTCTTAAAAATTGCAGCATAATAAACATTCACCGCATAAACACAAGCAATAGAAAGAATGATATTGAGAATTAAAGGAATTAATTCAAAATTTCCGAAAACAGAAATCAAGCAACTTAGCAAAAAGGTAAATAAAGGCGAGGATGACGTGGAAGAAAACTGGTATTTCGTAATTCCCCAAACGTGATGGAGTGCAAAATTTTTTGCCACCGCAAGATGAATATACGCATCATCCAACAAATAGGTGAAATAGTTTTCAGTAAAATGTAACGACCACAAAATATATCCCGTCAGTATAGAAATGAAGACAATACTTGTGATCCAAAAACTTTTTATTTTCATGTTGCAACACTATGTGAACACCGCAAATCACTTTTACAGCACGTAAATTTACATCTTTTTAGGGATTCTTTTTAAAGAAGGAAAGTGCTCATAATTTCTGTAAATCAAGATTCACTCAAAAGCGTTAAGAAAAAACTATAAAACATTGCATCTTTTCACATCAAACCGAAAACGTTAAATTATCGTAAAACAATCTATACGAAAAACTTACATTCATATCACATATTAATAAAGATGAACAAAACTATTAAAATGAGTGGATATTTAAAACGATTTTCTAAGAATTAAATAATAAAAAACGCTTTTATATAAAGGCGTTTTTCTATTTTTGGAAAAAGAAACCCATTTAAATCCTCAAAACTTGGCTACATTAAAATCCATTCTCGATAACGATTTCTATAAAATCACGATGCAAAATGCTGTGGTTAAGCTTTTCCCAAGCCAAATCGTAAAATATGAATTTATTAATCGCGGTAAGCATCAATTCCCCGAAGGCTTTGCCGCTGAACTACGATGCGCGGTAAATTCTATGGCAGAACTTCATCTTTCTAAAGACGAGAAGAAATTTATGGCCAAAACTTGCCCTTACATCGATTTGCCTTATTTGGATTTTTTAGAAGGATACCATTATGATCCATCTGAAGTTTTTATCGAACAAATCGGGAATGACTTAAAAGTGACCGTAGAAGGATTATGGTACCGAACCATTTTATGGGAAGTCCCTTTATTGGCCTTAATTTCGGAGTTGCATTACGAAATGAATCACATGGAAAGAGATTCTAACGAAACAGTAATTGAAAGAACGTTGGATAAAGCTCAAAAGCTCAATGATCTTGGGGTAACTTTTGCCGAATTTGGAACCCGAAGAAGACATTCCTACAATGTTGAAGATATTGTTGTAAATGCTTTAAATAAAAAAGATTCTTCATTTATTGGAACCTCAAACGTTCATTTTGCAATGAAATATGGCGTTAAACCAATCGGAACACACGCTCACGAATGGTTTATGTTTCACGCTGCAGAATATGGTTTCAAAATGGCCAACAAAATTGCACTTGAACATTGGACGGATATTTATCGCGGTGATCTTGGAGTTGCGCTTTCGGATACTTTTACGACAGATGTTTTCTTTCAGCAATTTGATAAAATGTTCACAAAATTGTTTGATGGTGTTCGTCACGACAGTGGAGATCCTCTTGAGTTCGCTGATAAAACCATCGCACATTATGTAAAAAATGGAATTAATCCACTTTATAAATATATTATTTTCTCCGATGGACTCAATCTTGAAAAAGTGGAAGAAATCACCAACTATTGCAGTGGAAAAATCGGAATTTCCTTTGGCATTGGCACCAACCTTACCAATGATGTAGGTTTAAAACCGATGAACATCGTAATGAAATTAATTGGCGTACAAGCGGAAAATAAAGAATGGATTCCTACCGTAAAACTTTCTGATGAACACGGGAAATATACTGGCGATCCCAAAATGATCGAACTCGCAAAAGAATTTTTAAGGATTAAGAATTAATAGTATTACTTATTTTTCTTTCGATATGAATAATAAAAAATCACAGGCAAAATCGTAAAAGACAGGATCATACAAATAATCAGTCCGCCCACAATCATAATCGCTAAAGGTTTTTGAATTTCAGAGCCCATTCCGTGAGATAATGCTGCTGGTAAAAGTCCCATAGAACCCATTAAAGCAATCATTACCACAGGTCGAATTCTACTTTCAACACCGTGACTTATGGCTTCTTTTAAGGACATTTTGTTACGGAGATTTTCTTTCATCACGCCTATCAAGACAATTCCGTCAATTGTTGCAACACCAAAAAGAATAATGAATCCGATCCCAGCAGAAATTCCGAAAATGGTTCCAGTCATCCAAAGCGAAATAAATCCACCAATAAATGCAAAAGCCAATGTTATGGAAGAAATAATGGTGTCTTTCATATTTCCAAAATTGAAATACAACAACGTTAAAATCAGCACCAAAGAAATAGGAACAACCGTTGCCAATTGTTTTGCGGCTCTTTCTTTACTTTCAAATTCTCCAGCCCAAGTCATTTTGTGGCTTTTCGGAATCTTGACTTCCTTTTCGACTTTTTTCTTTGCTTCTGCAATGGTACTTCCTAAATCTCGACCTTCAATATTGAAACCAACACCGATATATCGGCTGTTTCCTTCACGATAAATAAAAGATGGACCTGTATGAAAATCAATGGTTGCAATTTCTTTTAATGGAACCTTTCTACCATCTTCGGTCGGAATCAAAATATTGGCAATTTTTTCTGGGGTGTCACGATATTGCTTTTCGAACCTCAACATCACATCGAACATTCTTTCGTCTTCATAAAATTGCGTTGCAGCTTGTCCACCAATCGTCATTTCAATCACGGCTTGTGCATCTGCTTTCGACACTCCGTATTTCGCCATTAAAGCATCGTGTAATTGAATCCTCAATTCTGGAAGTCCAATATTTTTAAACACATTTACGTCAGAAATTCCAGGTACAGTTTTAATCGAGTTCGCTACTTGATTGGCATAATCTTCGAGTTGATACAGATCGTTTCCAAAAATTTTAATGACCAAAGGTGCTTTTACTCCTGCTACATATTCTTCCACATTATCCTGAATGGGTTGACTAAATCCAAAATTAATTCCTGGGAATTTTTCTAATGAAACCCGCATTTGTTCTAATAATTCCTCTTTCGAAATCTTCTTTTTCCACTCGTTTTCAGGTTTTAATTGAATATTAAATTCGATGTTGAAAAATCCTGTTGGATCGGTTCCATCATTTGGTCTTCCTGTTTGCGTCATTACGAATTTTACCTCATCATATTTCATCAAAATCGTTTTCATTTCTTTTGTTAAACGAACTGATTCATCCAAGTTGACGGAATTGGGAAGTGTTGCTCTTACGTAAATGGCACCTTCATTCAATTTTGGTAAAAATTCCGAACCATAATTAGAAAATCGAAGTCCACAAATCGCCAAAAGCGCAACGAAACCAATGATAAATCCTTTTTTATGTTTAAAACTAAATTCATACAGTTTGTAAATATTCGTTCTAAAAAACCTTGAAATGAAATTTTCCTTTTCTTCGATATTTTTGGTCAAAAGCAATTTACACATCGCAGGAACATAAGTCAAACTCAATATTAATGAACCTAACAACGCATATCCTAACGTAAATGCCAAAGGTGAAAACATCTTCCCTTCCACTTTTTGAAAGGAGAAAATCGGCATCAAAGCAACAATTAAAATGAGCAATGCAAAGAAAATATAACTTGCTACGCTTCCTGCACTTTTTTTGATAATACCGAGTTTGGAAATCTTGTTGAATCGTTCCATTCCAATTTTCTTGGCCTTGTGTTCCAAGGCGACAAAAACGTGTTCAACAATCACGAGTGTTCCCTCCAAAAGTAATCCGAAATCCAATGCTCCCATCGAAATTAAATTCGCTGGCAAACCTTGAATTTTCAACATAATAATCGCAAACATAAATGCCAAAGGAATTACAGATGCTACTATAAACGTCGTTCTCCAATTGTACAAGAAAATAAAAACGATAATGGAAACCAAAATCACTCCTTCAACTAAATTTTTAGTTACGGTATGAACTGTGGTATTTACAAGTTCTGTTCTATCTACAACAGGAATTATTTCCACATCTCCTGGAAGTTCACCACCATTAAGTTCTGTAATTCTGTCTTTCAAACGAGCGATTACATCACTTGGATTTTCGCCACGAAGCATAATCACAATTCCTTCTACTACATCATTCTCTTTGTTGTAACCAACTTGTCCCAATCTCGGTTTTGCAGATACAACAACTTCAGCAACGTGTTTTACCAAAATCGGTGTAGAACGCTGAACTTTTATCTGAATATTTTCAATATCCTCTTTCTTATCTAAAAGTCCAATTCCACGAACAACATACGCTTGATCTCCTTGCGAAACCACATCTCCTCCAACATTGATATTACTTTTTGAAACCGCTTCAAAAACATCTAAAGGCGATAAATCATAATTCTGAAGTTCGGTAGGATTGATTTTAATTTCGTATGTTTTTTCTTCACCACCAAAACTTACAATATCCGCAACTCCAGGAACGGCAAGTAATTCTCTTTCGATCACCCAATCCTGAATTGCTGTCACTTCTTTAATCGGAAGTTTACTTTTAATCACATACCGATAAATTTCGCCAGTTGCTCCAGAAGGAGGTTCGATTTCAAAACCTGCACCATCTGGCATTTCCACGTTTCCCATTCTGTTGGAAGCGTACTGTTGCGCATAAAAATCATCTACGTGATCATCAAAAATCACCGTAACAACCGACAAACCAAATAACGAAATCGAACGCACCGAAGTTTTGTTCGGAATTGTATTCATCTCACGAGAAATCGGAAGCGTGATAAATTTTTCAATTTCCTCGGCACTTCTTCCTGGCCATTGTGTAATCACACGAACTCTTGTATTCGTCACATCTGGAAATGCTTCTATTGGAGTATGTTTATAAGACCAAATTCCTGCAAGCAACAATCCAATCGTTGCAAAAATGACTAATAATGAATTTTTGAGCGAGAATGCTACTATATTTTGAACAAATTTTTGCATTTAATGAGTTTTGGTTGAGAGTTGATGGTTTTCGGTTATCGGTTGAGAATTAATATATTTGGATATATGTTGATTTTATAGAAATTAAACTTTTTAAACCTCACATTTTTTTATAGAACTGAAGTCTTCGACAAGCTCAGACTGACACTGCATTAATCAAGCAGTTAGTATTAAATATGTATCGCTTTGTCATCCTGAGGCTCTCGAAGGATTTTCACAGCATCTTTATAAATGCCAAATATTTAACTATATATCCTTTTGCTAACAGATAATCATATTCTATTTGGATTGACTTTTTAGGTTCTCGTAAATCAATAATCCATTGGCGGAAATGACTTTTTCTCCTTGTTTCAAACTTCCGTTAACGTACGTCGTTTCAGCATTGGAAGTAATTTCTGTAATCGGACGAATCTCAATATCGCAATCATTTCTGTAGACCAAAACATAGGTTTGATTGTTATCAAAAATCAATGCTTTTTTCGGAATCGATAATGCATTTTGGCTTGAAGTTTTTACGGGAAGTGTAATGTCTGCGGACATTCCGGGACGAAGCTTCATATCGTGATTGTTCATAATGATTTTGGCTTTCAAAACGCGTTCTTCTTCATTAAAAACTTGTGATATCGCATTCACACTTCCACCAAAACTTTCATCAGGATATGCTAACGTTTTCACCATCGCTTCTTGACCAACGTAGACTTGTCGCATATTCGTTGCGTAAACATTTGCCATCACCCAAACTTTATCCAAATTTGAAATCGTGAACAATTGTTCTCCTCCTGCCGAAACAGGCATTCCCGAAGAAATATTTTTTTCAATCACGTAACCATCGGCAGGTGCTTTTACCACGAAATTGGTTGAATTTCCAGAATAGAGTTGTAAGTTTTTTCTCGTTCTAGCAATATTCGATTCTAAAATTTGAACTTCTGCTTTTGCTTCTTGCAAATCTTTTTGCGAAGCTATATCATCTTTATACATCGATTGTACAGAAGAGAGTTTTCTTTTCGCAACTGATAATTGTGCTTGCAAAGTTTGGGTATCGTCTTGCATTTCGTTCAGAGACGTACTTTTTATGGTGGCCAAAACCTGTCCTCTTCGTACAAAATCGCCCAAAGAGAAATAGGTTTCGGATACGATTCCATCGACCAAACTTACAAAGGGGACCGTTTTATCGGAATTGCTTTCGACTTCCCCGGTTAAAGTGATGCTCTCTTCAATCGGCGAAAACGCAACATTTGAAACTTGCAGACTTTTTTTCAGTTCAGGACTAATGCAATATTTTTGATTTTCTTCATTTGTTTTCTCTTCCTTTTTTGAACAGGAAAAATTGAAGAAAAGTGCAATAAAAAATAAGGTATTGAAGTATTTCATTTCTGCTTTTTTACAAATCTTGACCAATGACGTATTGAAGTTGTTCCAATTGGTCGTTTAGTTCTTTTTGGGTTTCTAAAATGATATTTTTGTTATTGATATACGTCTCTAAAAAGTCCATATATTCTAACATTGTGATATTTCTTGCTCGGAAATTTTTCTCGTAACTCAAGAGTAGTTTGTCCATTGTATCTTCGTAATCACCTTCCAATTCTTTGGACATTTTTTCGGTAATGAGATAATTTTGAACCGCTGAAGTAATTTCATTTTGAGATTGATGAATAGTCTTTTTGGTAGCCAAAGCCTTTTTTTCAACTTCCAACTTGGCATCTTGAATATTTCCTTTGTTTCGATCAAAAACTGGCAAATCAAAAGCAACACCTAATCCTACAAAATCTTTCATAATATTTCCACCACGATCATAGCCCACTTTGAAAGCCAGGTCAGGAGTTTTCATTGCATTTTGAAGTTCTACATTTTTCTGAGCAGATTTTTCTTCATTCCTATTTAATAAAATATCTGGGCGATTTTTCTCTGTAAGCTCAAACCAATATTCTGGATTTTGGTCTGCAATTAAGGATTTCGGAGTTTCGAGTTTGTCGGAAATTTTTATGTATACTTTTGGAGATACCATTAATAGTGATTTCAATTCCGTTTGTTCTTCCTGCATTTCTTGTTGTAGGGTGATCAAATCTTTTTTGAATTCCATTTCTTGAGCCTTCAACCGAATGTATTCTGCCTTACTTATATTTCCTTGATTAAACTGATTTTGATACGCTTTCGTTAATTTTGAAATAGAAGAAATTTGCGATTGAACAATTTGTTGTTTTTCTTGATTGAGAAGAATTTCATTGATGTGATCACGTAAATCTTTTTTGAGTTCTCGCAAAACTTCCTGAAATTCAAATTGTTCACCTTCTACTTCAATTTGTGCGAGTTCTATACTTTTTCTTCTTTTTCCTGCGGTTTGTATGACTTGTTCAATTTCTACTGCGATTTGAGAATTCGTTCCCCAATTTCCGAGAAGTGCAGGTTGTTTTTCAATATCCCAAGTTCTCCAAAGATTCACTTCATCTACCGTTAACGTGGGATTTGGCCAAAACTTCGATTGAACAAGTCTTGCTTCTGCTTGAGAAATTTTTAATTTTTGAGAAATTAAATCGATGTTATTTTTGAGAAATAAAGCTTCCACCTCACTTTTTGAGAGTGTAATGGAATCTACAACTTGCGCTAAAGTGAGATTAAGGAAGCCGAAAAAATATATAATTGATACTAACTTTTTCAAGGTCTAATATTTAAGACCACAAAGATATTTTCTGCGTATTACAGCAAATTTTGAGTTGGATTAAAAGAAAGTAAGAGGTAGATTAGAGTTTGATTAGAATTGTTTCTTTTTCTTTTGCCTTGAAGCAAAAGAAACAAAAATTCAAGACTGGATTTTTCCGCTAAAAATTAAAATGCTTTTCTAAAATTTCCAAAACTCGCTTCGCTCAAACAGTGGAAATTTTTTAACAAAAAACATTTTAATTTTTTTAACGCTTCAAACTCCTAGGTCGGGAAAATGGACGTGATTGTATTACTTTTTAGGAAATATTAGTTCGACAGTTGTACCATTGTTTTCTTCGGAAGTGATGGTCATTTGAATTTTGTGGTGTTCAAAAATGGATTTGGAAAGCGATAAACCAATTCCGCTTCCTTTTATATTTCCCACATTTTTTGCTCTAAAAAAAGTTTCGAAAATTTTTTCTAAATCTTCTTTTGGAATTCCTTTTCCAGAATCTTCCACTAAAATTTGCAAATGATTTTCATTTTCTTGAAGACTTATTTTTACCTGATTTCCTTCTGAATATTTTACCGCATTTTCAATTATATTGAACAAAGCCAAATACAGAAGTGTTTCATTTCCAGTAAATTCTAAAAGATTTTGCTTTTGAACTTCAAGATTGATTTTTAATGGTGGATAGTCTCCATTATTTTTCGCAGGAAAACTTTCATTGATTTTCCAAATGAGTTCATCCACACGAAAAGTTTGATGTGAATCTTCAAGTTTTTTTAAACCTGACATCAACAATAGATTATTCAAAATCCTCTCAATTTCATATACATTTTCTAGAGCATTTTTAGTCACCGTTTTGTATTCTTCAGGACTTCTATCTCTTTGTGCAAAGACTTCTAAATTGCCAGAAATTGAAGCCAAAGGTGTTTTGAATTCGTGCGAAACATAATTGATGAAATTCTGTTGAACCATCATACTTTCAGAAATGCTTCCTAGTAATTTATTGTAGGAATTAATGAGTTCATCAATTTCATCGTTCGTATTTGTCGAAGTAATTGCTTTGGAAATATCGCTGTAATCTGCATTATTAATTTTTTCAACAACATCTGAAATTGGCTTGTACACTATTTTAGAGAGATATCTACTCAAAAAATAAATCGCTAAAAAACCAATGAGTAAAACGGATAAAACGATAACCGCTAGGCGAAAAATTTCTGCTTTAAATTCAGCATTGGAATTTCTAACAAAAACCACAAAATCACCTTGGTTATCCGGATAATAGATCCCGTAATAAAAATAGTTTTTGGACATAAATTGTGCCCTTTTATTTTTTCGAACAGAATTGAGCTGTTGAGAATGTATATTTTGATCCTCAACATTTTTACCAAATGCTACTTGATTTTTTTGATCGTAAACGGCAACATTGGTATTTTGGATAAGTTGTCGATATTCAGTTTTAATTTGTTCGTGACGGTTTTGTGGAAGTTCATCTTTTTCTAAATAATAAATAGCAGAAGTGAGCGCCACATTTTGAAGTGAGTTGAAGTAAAAATTCTTACTGCTGTTATAGAAAGCCCAAAATATAATCAGCGAACTTACCAACGAAAAAATTCCGAAAGCTAGACTTGAGATTAGGGTAAAACGGTTGCGTAATGTCATACATTTTTATTTTATATTCTTTTGTCTTGAAACAAAAGAACCAAAAGTTCAAGACTTGGAAACTCCAGCTAAAAATTAAAAATAAACTCTAAAATTCCCAAAACTCGAGCGGAAATGAGATTTTAATCATCAAAAGAAATATTTTTGCCGCCACTCAAACAGTGGGAATTTTTTAACGATTTTATTTTTAATTTTCTTAACGCTTACGTTTCCGAGGTCGTTTTAGCCGACATAATTATCTTAGTCTTTTATTAAATAGCCAATTCCTTTAATAGTATGGATGAATTTTTCTTCCGAATTATCAATTTTATTTCTTAAATACGAAATATAGACATCCACAACATTGGTTGAATTATCAAAATTAATTCCCCAAACAGCATTCAAAATTTGGGAACGACTCAAAACTTTGTTTTTATTTTCAAGCAAATAAACCAGTAATTTGTATTCCGTTGGCGAAAGCAAAATTTCACTTCCATTTTGCGTGACTTGATGTAGCTGAGGATTAACCTCTAAATTTCCGAACCTTAAACTTGATTCATTTGCTTGAAAATTTCCTTTACTTCTCCTTGCCAAAGCGCGAATTCTCGATAACAATTCTGCAAAATGAAATGGTTTTGATAAATAATCATCGGCTCCAAAATCCAGCAATTTCACTTTATCATCCGTACTATTCAAAGCACTTAAAACCAAAATCGGCGTCGAATTATTTTTATACCGAATCATTTGCGTGAGTTGCGCTCCATCAATTCCGGGAAGCATCACATCCATCAGAATAATATCAAAACTAAAGTCAGCAATTAAATCCCTCGCTGATTCACCACTTTCTGCCAAACTCACAGTATAACCTGCTTCTTCTAATCCTTTAACTAGAAAATCACTGATTCGGGAATCATCTTCAACAAGCAGAATATTGGACATTGACATTATTTTTTCAAAGATAAACATATTGAATGAGTTGCTCGCTGAATGACCAATTTCATTTTTTTGTGAGCCAATTCCTCTTTAATTTTTTGTAATTTTGAAGTATGGAGTTGACCTATTTATTGATTGGATTTTTCGTTGGTGGAAGTTTAGGAGCCATCATTCTTTATTTTGTTTTGAAATCTTCATCGGTTTCGAGAAAAAACTATGATGATTTAAGTCAAAACTTCATCAAAAATCAATCCGATTTGGAGAATTCCAACTCGAAAATTAGAGAGTTGAATGAAGTTGTGTTTTCAGAAAAACAAATCAATGCACAACAAATGGATTTACTCAACGATCTAAAAAATGAGTTCGCGAAAATTTCCGCAGAACACAATTCTTTGGTTTCTCAATTTGCAGAGCAAAAGGAAGTCAACACCAAGCAAACTTCTCAAATTGAAGATTTACAAAACGAAAAACAAAATATCTTCGCTCGAAATTCTGAACTTTCCGCCATTAATGATAATTTGAAAAAATCATTAGACACACAAAAAGAAGAAATCGAAAAAATTCAAAAACAAGCGAAAGAACAGTTCGAAAACTTAGCCCATAAAATTTTAGAAGATAATTCGAAGAAGTTTACGGAACAAAATCACACTTCACTCAAAAGAATATTAGAACCTTTTCAGGAGAAAATTACAGAGCTCAAAACGAAAGTTTCAGAAACTTACGACAAGGAAGCAAAAGAACGTTTCTCGCTTCAAGAAAAAGTGAAAGAACTTGCACAACTCAACCAACAAATTTCCGAAGATGCCAAAAATTTAACTCGTGCTTTAAAAGGCGAATCAAAAACGCAAGGAAATTGGGGTGAAATGATTCTAGAAAGTATTTTAGAAAAATCGGGATTGGTTAAGGGCAGAGAATACTTCTTGGAACATCAACTTACCGACGAAAACAATAAAGCGTTACTTTCTGAATTTTCGGAAAAAAAAATGCGCCCCGATGCCGTGATTAAATATCCGGATGATCGAAACGTAATTATCGATTCGAAAGTTTCCTTAACCGCATTTTCCGATTTAGTAGATCTTACCGACAAGGATTCTTACCAAACCAAATTGAAAGAGCATTTGTCGTCCGTTAAAAATCACATCCAACAACTGTCGCAAAAAGCGTACGATGATTATGGAAAATCTTTGGATTTCGTAATGATGTTTATTCCAAGCGAACCTGCTTATATTGCGGCGATGCAAGCAGATGCCAACCTTTGGAATTACGCTTACGATAAAAGAATTTTACTATTGAATCCAAGTAATTTAATCACTTCTTTAAAGTTGATTGCCGACCTTTGGAAACGTGAATATCAGAATCGAAACACGTTAGAAATTGCAGATCGTGGCGCAAAACTATATGATAAATTTGTGGGCTTTTTAGAAAATCTTGAAAAAGTAGGTAAAAATATCGAACAGGCAAGAAACGTGTACAACGACGCCTACAAACAACTTTATTCGGGAAATGATAATTTAATTTTGCAAACCCAGAAACTAAAAACGCTTGGCGTTAAAAGTAAAAAAGAAATTCCTCAAAATTTAATCGAAACTGCCGAAAATCCCACTCAATCCTAAACCCAAAAATCCCTTTTAATGATTTCTGAAAATTTAAAATCTTGGAAATTTCATAAGCTCATCGCATTATTGCTTAGTGTACTCCTGTTTGCACTTTCCTTATTTACTGTTATTTACACCGTACAGCCGGAAAACGTGTCCTTTCGAGGATATGAAGCATTCCTTTTAGGATGGATGGATTTATCTGGCGCAGGAATCGCATGGTTTGCCAATCCACTTTCCGTAATTGCAATCCTTCTTTTTCTCTTCAATCAATTAAAGGCATCGTACATTATCGGATTTGTTGCTTTTGGTTTAGGTTTTATTGTATATGAAAGTTTCTTTACCAATGCTATTCACGATCACATCAAAATAGGATTAAGTTATGTATTTTGGATCGCCTCCATATTTAATATTTGCTTTGCAGCATTATATCTTATAAATTGGCGCAAAAAAAGATCTTTAAACCGATAAGATATGATGATTGAAAGTCTTCAGAATGAAAAAATAAAAAATCTTGTTCGACTTAATACCGATAATCGCTTTCGCAAGAAATCTGGATTTTTCGTAGTAGAAGGTAAACAAGAAAATGAACGCGCCTTAGAATTCAACTATACTCCAAAAGAGTTTTACATCTGCGAAACTATTTTCAAAGGTGAAAAACCAAATGGAACCGTTTACACCGTGTCGGAAAAAGTATATGAAAAAATAGCGTATCGCGGTACGTCAGAAGGAATTATTGGTATTTTCGAAACCAAAGAACATACAATCACGACATATACGCCAGAAGAAAATTCTACGGTAATAATTGTAGAAGGGTTAGAAAAGCCCGGAAATCTTGGTGCAATCCTTCGAAGTTGCGAAGCTTTTGGAATTGATGCGCTTGTAGTTACCAATGCTAAAGCCGATTTTTATAACCCAAACGTAATCCGCTCCAGCGTTGGTTGTTTTTTCGGAATGAATATTTTCGAAACCGACAATGAAGAATTATATTCCTTTCTACAACAACATAATTTTAATATCTGCACAACGTTTATGGACGACAATGCTCAAGAGCTTTCCAAACAGAACTTCAACAGCAAATCTGCGGTATTATTTGGGACAGAACACTCAGGATTAAGTTCATTCTGGAAAGAAAAAGGAAAGAATTTTTTAATTCCTATGTCCGGAACTATCGATTCATTAAACTTAAGCAACGCTGTGGCAATTTGCTGTTATGAATCTCTAAGACAAAAGAAGTAGAATAAAATAAAATAATTAAGCACAAAAAAAACCGCTTCTCTGAGAGAAACGGTTATTTTTTACTGTTCAGTGCTAATTATTTAGCTTCTTTAGCAGCGTCTACAGCAGCATCAGCAGCACCTTTAGCAGCATCAGCAGCACCTTTAGCAGCGTCAGCAGCAGCGTCAGTTGTAGCAGCAGCAGCAGCAGTAGTTGCAGTAGCAGCAGAATCAACAACAGCAGCAGCAGAGTCAACTACAGCAGCAGCAGAATCAGCAGTAGCAGCAGCAGTAGAATCAACAGCTTCAGCGCTTTCAACAGTTTCAGTTTTTTTACAAGCTACAAGAGCTAAAGCAGCAACAGCAGCTACGAACAATGATTTTTTCATGATAAATTAAATTAATTTGTTAAAATTGTTTTCTTATTTCTATTTTCGCTCAATCGAAAGCAACCAATGTTTCTTTCATTTGAACAGGACAAAGGTATAGCAGTAGAGAAAGTTTGTTTATGAAAATTAATTGTAATATCTTTGTAAAACGTTTTTTACAAAAAACAATAACTGATAATCAGTAATTTAAATCCTTTTTGCGATTTTGGCAGATTTAGATATTTTACATTTTGAACAACTAAAAAATGAGATTCAAGCTCGTTTTTTAGAAAATCACACCCCTTCTTTCGATGACATTTCGAAATGGAAGGGCATCGACATTATTTATTTTCAAGAGGATCTGCGAAAAATAGCAAAAGGCAACATCTCCGAGAAGTCTTTTTATACCTACTTTAAATCGAGCCCGATTAGCAAACTTCCGCGAATCGATATGCTCAATTTACTCTCTGTTTATGCGGGCTACCAATCATGGCACGAGTTTAAAAAGTCGCATCTTTTTCAAGGAGAAACAATGGGCGATCACTTGAGTTCAGAACAATTAACAACTCCAAATACTGCAGAAAAACCTTTGCTCATTGATAATGATTCAAAAGCAGAGAAAAATAACGCTCAAGAACCTATTTTACAAAATATCAATACTGATAATCAATTAGATAAAAAAACTTCAACTCAAATTGAAGCGGACAAAAATACCGATTCTACAAAAATCAAAAAAAAGGCAAAAGATTATATTTGGCTGGTAATTTCTGCGGTTTTAGCACTAATCGTTGCATTTTTAGGAATAAAAGACAAACTTTTAACAAAAGAATATCAATACAGTTTTATCGATGCGGATCGAAACTCGAGAATCAATGCAGAATTACAAGTGCAAATTCTTAAAGACAACGAATCTCCTATTCTCTATACCGCTTTACCGAACAAACCTTTTATTTATACGACAAAATCCAAGGATCTAACAATGGTGGTTTCATCTCCTTATTATAAAACCGATACCATTCGTCGTAATTTAGAAACAGCACCTTCCGAAGAAAAAATAGAATTAAAGCCTAATGATTATGCCATTATGCTTTACTATTACTCAAAATCGATTAAGGATTTAAAAAAGAAAAGAGAGAGCTTGAACTATATCATCAGCGACAATGCGTTAATTTATCAAGTGTATGACAGCGATGATTATGGAATTGAAACAATGGACAAACAACGCTACATCAGTTTGGTTACCTTGCCTACCACTTCACTTGAAAATCTGGATGTTATTGAAACTCGTAACGATAAAAATTCCGGAAAAATTAATATGATTAAATTCAGAATTAAAAACGATGAAAAAACTCATTAACCTACTTTCACTAATTCTAATTCCACTACTTCTATTCTTTTCTTGCAAAAAAGATCCGAACCAAGTAAGCGATATCGATACTGTGCGAAACAATAACAACAAAACATCCTATCCTGTAACAAAAATGGATAGCGCGCAAGCCATTCAGTATATTACCAAACAAAAAATCCAAGAGTTATTGGATCTTTCTACTTTGTATTCGAACGGAAATCGCGATACAGAAATTGATTCTATCATTTACGCACAAATGAACAGTTACTTTTCGTCACCCGATTCTATGAAGTTAAAGCCCATTCTTAAAGAATTAGATAGTTTAAAAGTGAAAGTTGCACGCGTAGGAAACCTTGATGTTTCTAACGAAAATACACCCAATGACACGCTGGATTTTGCAAAATTTAAAGTTGAATATTTTGATCGAGATGGAAAATCGATAGGTGTTTTCGATAAAAGTGCACAGTATACATTGAAAATCACCCCTATTCAGTTTAAGAAAGAATTTAAATTTTATTTTTTAAACTTCTACGAACCTCTTCCTGTTGCTAAAAAAGACAGCACTTCAGTTGGGGTAACCAAATAATCTAATGGAATATCGTGTGCTGAAACATCTGATATTTTTTCGTTCGGTAAAAAAAAGTTCACCCCAATCTTAATTACATCTGGATTCATTTCAGAAAAAAAGCGATCGTAGAAACCTTTTCCGTAACCGATTCTATTTCCGAAAGCATCACAATAAAGAAGAGGAACTATCACAGCATCAAAATGCGTTTTTGAATCAACCGCACTTCCTTCAGGTTCTGAAATTCCCCAAGAATTGACCTCAAAGTTCGTGAAGGCATCAATTTCAATATGTTCTAATTGTTCGCCTGAAATTCTTGGAGCAAAAACTTTTATATTCTGACGAAGAAAATATTCTATAAAAAGTTCAGTTTTAACCTCATTCAATTTTTCGATAGGAATAAATACATGTACATTTTGCATCTTTACATCCGAAAAATTCCTTTGAAATTGAAGAAAAATAGCGCTCGAGAAATCCAAAACATCTTTAGCTGACAGCGCAGCGCGTTTTTCTTTATATCTTTTTCGGAGTTCCGATTTGGTGGCAAGAATTTCCATTTTACGTTTCTTTAACGGAGATGATATTGACCGGACAAGCTTTCGCAGCTTTTTCGCAAAACTCTAACGCATCATAATGCGGTGTTTTTAGGGTAAAAAAACCTTTCTTGTCTGTGGATTTCAAAAGCACAGATTTACCATCTTTTTTCGACATTCTGAAATATTCAGGAGCCAATTCTGCACAATAATTACAGCCGATACATTTATTTCGTTGAAGGGTAATAATGATCATAAACTAAAAAAAATGGGAAGCAAAGTACACTGATTTTACAAAAACTAAATCTACTAAAGTGATTTAAAATTCAAAAATAAAAGAAGTCATTTCTCTTTTAAAAAATTGAACTTTTTATGCTTGCACAATTTTATACAATTTATCTGAAGGTCGAACTCTAAAATCGGTTTTAAAAGTAATAACATCCGCTTTTACAGCTGTTGCAGCTCCTTGTTTTTGATCGACTTGCATATCTTCAATTTTCATTTCTTGCGAACCAGTTGTTGGTCCTTGTATCAAAACGGTATCACCAACGCTAATATCGTAGGCTTCAATTGTAAATTCTGCAATATTGGATTTTGGATAAAAATGGCGCCCTTTACCAACATACACTTTCTTTTGCGTAGCATTTGAACCGGAATTTTTGGACCATTCACCCAATTCCTGACCTAAATAATAACCACTCCAAAAACCTCTGTTGTAAACGGTTTCAAGCTGCTTCATCCATTCTTCAACCTTTTCTTGAGAAAACGTTCCTTCCTCAATTGCATCAATTGCTTCTCGGTACGCTTTAACCACAGTGGCTACATATTCTGGAGCTCTTCCTCTTCCTTCAATTTTTAAAACTTTTACGCCGGCAGCTGCAATTTCATCTAAAAATCCAATGGTACATAAATCTTTGGGAGACATCATATACTCATTATCTAATTCAATTTCAAAACCAGATTCTTGATCGATAACCGTATATTTCTTTCTACAATTTTGCTTACAAGCGCCTCGATTTGCGGACGAATTATGCGAATGTAAACTTAGATAACATTTACCAGAAACAGCCATACAAAGCGCTCCATGTCCAAAAATCTCAACTTCAACTAAATTTCCTGAAGGTCCTTTAATCTCTTCTTTTTCAATTTGTTGACAGATTTTTTTAATTTGGGTAATGCTCAGTTCACGGCTCATTACCATTGTATCCGCAAACAACGCATAAAACTTAACGGTTTCAATATTAGTGATATTGATTTGTGTGGAGATATGAACTTCCATACCAATTTGTCGTGCGTACGCAATAACCGCTTGATCCATCGCAATAACCGCGGTAATATTGGCTTCCTTCGCTCTATTAAGCAATGTTTTGATGATGGAAAGATCGTGATCGTAAATAATTGTGTTTAGCGTAAGGTACGTTCTAACGTTCTTCAACTCGCATCTACGTGCAATTTCTGGCAAATCATCAATTACAAAATTGGCAGTCGCTCGAGCGCGCATATTGAGTTGTTCAACACCGAAATAAACCGAATCCGCACCATTGTCGATGGCTGCTTGAAGCGCTGCAAAATCTCCTGCCGGCGCCATTAATTCAATGCGATTGCTATTTTTCATCTTCTTCACTAATCATTTTATATAACGTATCGGAAAGGCGAACTCTAAAGGGTAATTTAAAAGTAATTTGATCTCCTTTTTCAGCTTTTGTGCTCGGATTTCCGTTTACGAAAAGCTCCGTTACTGTAACGATCTGTTCTCCTGTTGTTGGTCCAGAAATTAAAATGCGATCCCCAACATGTAATTCTTTATTTTCGATGATGAATTGTGCAATTTGGGATTTTGGATAATAATGTTCCGCTTTGCCAATACGTACCTTTTTTACCGCCAATTTCTGACGAATATTTTTTGTTTCAAGTTTTGCTAAAGGTTGATCTGGTAAAGTTCCCGATTGTTTAAACTTCAACGCTTCAGATTTTCCTTTTCTAAAAACCTTATTCCCAACTTGTTTGCCTTTACGCAAAAGAATTTGCTCTTCTACAGGCAAATGAATGATTTCCTGGCATTCGGTAGAACAGCAATTTTCCATCTTCGCTTTACATTCGTCACATTGAATAAAAAGTAAATGACATGCATCGTTGGCACAATTGGTATGGTCATCACACGGTTTTCCACATTGATGGCATTGCGAAATGATATCATCTGTAATTCTTTCCCCTAAACGATGATCGAACACGAAATTCTTTCCAATAAATTTACTTGGAATATTTTCTTCCTTGATTTGTCGGGTGTATTCAATAATTCCACCTTCGAGTTGATATACATTTTTAAAACCTTGATGTTTAAAGTAGGCACTTGCTTTTTCGCATCGAATTCCACCTGTGCAATACATCAACAAATTTTTGTCTTCCTTATAGTTTTGCAATTGCTCGTTTATAATGGGCAAACTCTCGCGAAAGTTTTCTACATCTGGCGTTATGGCACCTTCAAAATGGCCGACTTCGCTTTCGTAGTGATTTCTAAAATCCACCACAATGGTATTGGGATCTTCTAAAAGGGAATTGAATTCCTTTGCTTTTAAGTGAATTCCTTTATTGGTTACATCAAATGTTTCATCATTTAAACCATCGGCAACGATTTTATTACGAACTTTTACAGTAAGCTTTAAAAAGGAGTAATTATCTTGTTCAACCGCAACATTCAATCGAATTCCCTTCATAAAATCGTATACTTCTAAAGTATCTCGAAAAGCATCGAAATTTTCTGCGGGAATACTCATTTGAGCATTGATTCCTTCTTTTGCAACATAAATTCTACCCAGCGCATCTAATGCATTCCAGGCGATAAATAAATCATTGCGAAATTTTTGAGGATCTTGAATTTTGGCGTACGCATAGAAAGACAAAGTGAGACGATCTTGACCGGCCTCATCGATAAGTTTTGCTCTTTCTTCTGCGCTTAAAGTGTTGTACAGTTGCATGCTATAAACATTTTTTAAGTGAGAAAAATAATCGTGCAAAGATAAGGATTTTTAAGAAAAGAGACTGCAATCCTTAGCAATGCAGTCACTTTCTATTCTGTTAAAGAATTGTATTTTCAATTGAAAATGAATTCTATTTCGTTGCTTAAAACGTTTCATATATGTATTTTAGAATACGCCGATCAACTTCTGTAAATGGAACATGACGTCTTTCCATTGCTTTTTCTGCAACTTCGAATGCTTTTACTAAATTAAAAACAGGATCTCCTTTCATGCCTCCCCAACTGAAATTTTCAATTAAATTGGGAGGAAAACCACTTTTAAAAATATTAGCTGCAACACCAACCACAGTTCCTGTATTCAGTTGCGTATTAATCGCTGTTTTTGCGTGATCGCCCATAATTAAACCTGCAAACTGTAAGCCCGTATTGAGGAATCGTTTTTCCCGATAATTCCAAAGTTTTACGGTGGCATAATTATTTTTTAAATTACTAGAATTGGTATCCGCGCCTAAATTGCACCATTCCCCAATTACAGAATTCCCAACAAAACCATCATGCCCTTTGTTGGAATAGCCAAAAATCACCAAATTATTAACCTCGCCTCCTACTTTCGAATGCGGTCCGATGGAGGTAGCTCCATAAACTTTCGCCCCTAGATTAAATTTCGAACCTTCGCATAAAGCTATTGGTCCACGAAGGTGGCAACCCTCCATAATTTCGGCATTTTTACCGATATAAATTTTACCGGTTTTGGTATTTAAAGTAGAGAATTCAATCACCGCTCCAGGTTCAATAAAAACATCTTGCGGATTACCTAGAAAACCATTTGTTGGTGATAACTCCTGCGAAATTCGGCCTTTGGTTAAAAGCACAAAATCGAAATCGATGGCGATATGATTATAGGTAAATAAATCGGTTGGTTGTTTAAAAAAAACCAGATCCTCGTGAATATCGGTCATTTTCTCAATCTGATTCAGCGAGAAATTTTCCATATTTAATCGCGCGGCAATTACTTCATTTTCATACACCAACGCTTCACCAAACTTCAAATTACGAATGGAATCCAAAACATTATCTGTCGGAATAAAATTAGGGACCAAAAGCAATGCTTCTTTCGAACTTGGAGCTTGAAATTTCTTTTGCAGATATGCCTCAGTTATAAATGAAACTTCATCAATTCCCAATAACTTTTGCCACCTTTCAGAAAAGGTTAAAATTCCGCATCGCATTTCGGCCGTTGGACGGGTAAAAGTTAGCGGTAGAAAATCTTGCCAATATTGGGCATCAGAAAATACAAGTTGCATCATTTTTTAAATATGGTGTATAAACATTTGCAGAATCTCAATAAAAAAATTGGATCGAAAACCCTGCATCTTTACAAATTTAAAATAAAAAAAGTCTTCCGAAAACCGAAAGACTTAAATATTGTATGAACAAAAAATTATTTTGCGAATTTTTTGTATTTGTTCATGAACTTATCTACTCTACCTGCAGTGTCTACCAACTTCACTTTACCAGTGTAGAAAGGGTGAGAAGTTGATGAGATTTCCATTTTGATCAAAGGATAAGTTTCTCCTTCATACTCAATGGTATCTTTGGTATCCGCTGTTGATTTGCACAAAAATACTTCGTCGTTACTCATATCTTTGAAAACAACAAGTCTGTAATTATCTGGGTGAATTCCGCTTTTCATGTTGAATGATATTTTAAAAATAAATAATTAAGGTTTTGCTTTCGAAATAGTAATGGATATTTCTCTGCTAAATTTTAGGTTGCAAAAATACAAATACTTTTCTAATGTGCAAACACCTGGGTAGAATATTTAAAAAAAATATATCGTTAAAAATACCTAAATTTGAATCCTTAAACTAAAATTTCGTATTTTATGAAAAACCTTATATGGGTTGCTGTTGCGTTTTGGACGCTATTTGCTGTGGTTTCTTGCAACAGGGATGATTTGTCTTTCGATGCTCCTTCGCAGTTACTTCGATTTTCAAAAGACACTGTTTTTTGTGATACCGTTTACAATCAAGTTCGTTCAGAAACATACGTTGTTAAAGTGTACAACAATGAAGATAAAGATGTAATGATTCCCAAAATCGCATTAGCAAACGGAGCTTCTTCTTTATACCGAATCAACGTTGATGGCCATGCAGGTACGGAGTTCACTAATGTTCCGCTTCGTAAAAAAGACAGTCTATTTGTTTTTGTAGAAATTGCGCCTGTTGCTAATGCTCCTGAAGCAATTGCAGAAGATCAAGTTGTTTTTCAATCTTCAGCAGGAACACAACAGGTCACTTTATTATCGGTTGTTCAAGATGCTGAATTCTTTATTGAAAGCGATACAAATCCCAACATTTTAAACAATGATACAGAGTGGACCAATGAGAAGGCAAAAATTATATTTGGTGATTTAACCGTTTCTGAAGGGAAGAAACTTACGATTCAGGAAGGAACAAAAGTATATTTTTTCAAAAATTCGGGGATGAAGATTTCTAAAAATGCGCAACTAAACATCAATGGAACCTTGAATTATGAAGTCGTTTTCCGCGGCGATAGAAATGATACTCGATACGACACGTTACCAAAAAATTGGAACGGAATTGTTTTTGAAGAGGGATCGCTACTTGATATGAACTACGGGAAATTGTACGGCGGTACAAAAGGTATTGAAATGTACAACAGCACAGCAACGATTAGTAATTCCATAATTCACACATTTCAAGAATATGGTATTTATGGTGTTGCATCTACAATTGATGCCAAAAATTTGGTGATGAACAATTGCGGAAATGCATCAATTGGCATTTACAAAGGCGGAAATGTAACGCTTACACACAGTACAATCGCAAATTATTGGGAACTGAATAGCGCAATGTCGGGTTATGGAATTTATGCTTCAAACGATTGGACCGACGCCACTGGAAACACTCAAAATGGAGCGCTTTCCTTAAATGTGTATAATACAATTGTGTACGGATATGCCGATAATATGGTTGAACTTAACCCAAATTCAAGTTCGACTTTTACAACTAATTTTGTGAATTGTCTTTTAAAATATGGTTCGGATGCAACGTATAACACCGTAAATTCTATTACCAATGAAGATCCACAATTTGTACATTATTTTACGCAAAAAATGAATCTTCGCGTAGCTGAAAATTCACCTGCAAAAACCAAAGGAAGTACAACATATAGCGCTTTAGTTCCTTTCGATATTGTTGGAAATGCAAGAACTTCGGCTCCAACTATTGGTGCGTATCAGTAAGTTTAAATATCAAATAAATTTTAAATTTCATTCTCTACAATCTTTAATTAATGGAAATAACTACACTTCAAAAAGAAGTTGATGAATGGATAAAAACATTTGGCGTTCGATATTTTAACGAACTTACCAACATGGCGATACTTACCGAAGAAGTAGGAGAAGTCGCCAGAATTATCGCCAGAAGATATGGTGAACAAAGTGAAAAAGAATCCGATAAAAATAAAGATTTAGGTGAAGAATTGGCAGATGTACTTTTTGTAACATTATGTTTAGCCAACCAAACCGGAACGGATTTACAGAAAGCTTTTGATCTAAAATTAAAAAAGAAAACTGAACGCGATTTTGATCGGCATCACAATAATTCTAAATTAAAATAACAACGCATAGATTCCACTACAATAAACAGTGGAATTTGCTTTTCAATAAAAATATGGTACTTCAAAAATCCAGCTTACTTAACGATAGAACAATTCAAATTACGGGTTCAAAAAGTGAATCCAACAGATTATTGGTTTTACAAAAACTTTTCGGAAAACTAGAAATTTTAAACCTATCAAATTCGCAAGATAGCAGTTTGTTAAAAAAAGCACTCGAATCCGAAAGCACCGAAATCGACATTCACCATGCGGGAACAGCAATGCGATTTTTAACATCATATTATTCAATTCAGAACGGAAAAACAACCGTTTTAACCGGCTCAGAAAGAATGAAACAACGCCCAATTGGATTTCTTGTAAATGCATTGCGCGATTTAGGAGCTGAAATTGATTACTTGGAAAATGAAGGATTTCCTCCTTTGAAAATCAAAGGAAAAAATTTCGATAAAAATTCGGTGACCATTCCTGCGCACATTTCATCACAATTTATAACTTCATTATTGCTAATTGGCGGAAAGCTAGAAAACGGTTTAGAGGTGAATTTAGAAGGCACCATTACTTCTCGACCCTATTTGGAAATGACGTTAGCAATTCTGGAAGAAGCTGGAATAAAAACTGAATTTAATGAAAATACAATAACCGTATTTCCAAAACAAGAAACAGAAGATCTTCAACCCAAAACCATAGAAGTAGAAAGCGATTGGAGCTCGGCGAGTTACTACTATTCCTTAGCGGCAATAGGTAGAAAAACCATTCATTTAAAAAGCTTTCGCAAGAATTCTCTTCAGGGAGATTCTGTGTTAAAAAAATTGTACGCGGATTTTTTTGGAATTAAAACCATTCAATTGGAAAACGATTCAAAAATCACGTTACAACCTATCGAAAATTTTCAGTTTCCTGAACAGATTTCTGTTAACATGAACGATTGTCCAGATATCGCGCAAACGCTTTGTGTAACCGCAACTGCGTTGAAAATTCCTTTCAACATCAATGGACTTGCAACATTAAAAGTTAAGGAAACGGATCGCCTTTTAGCATTAAAAAATGAACTTCTACAATTAGGTTGTACCACGGAAATCACTGATGATTCTATAAAATCTTTAGAGATCAAAAATTGTTTAGAAAATATTAGCATAAAAACATATAACGATCATCGAATGGCAATGAGTTTTGCGCCTTTTGCTTTGGTGCATGAACTTAATATTGAAAACGAAGATGTGGTAGAAAAGTCGTATCCCGATTTTTGGAACGATTTCTTCTCCATCACGGAAGCTCAAAAATTGAAATAATACAGAACATCGAAAATCTTTACTGTGAAAAAAACAATCATCATTACCGGAACTTCCTCTGGAATTGGTTTTGCACTTGCAGAATTTTTTGGTAAAAAAGGAAATCGTGTTTATGGATTGAGTAGAAAAAAAGTTGAGTCGCAATACTTCACATCAATTCCTACCGATATTACGGAAGAAGTGCAAATTCAAAATGCCGTTTCAAAAATTCTGGAACTTGAAACCCGCATCGATGTGCTCATTAACAACGCAGGAATGGGAATGGTTGGCGCCGTGGAAGATTCCACGAAAGAAGAAATCACCAAGCTTTTTAATCTTAATTTAATTGGTTCGGTACAAACCATGCGCGCAATACTTCCGAAAATGCGCGAACAAAATTATGGACAGATTATTAATATTTCCAGCATTGGTTCGGAAATGGGACTTCCATTTAGAGGATTTTACTCTGCTTCAAAATCGGCTTTAGACAAAGTTACTGAGGCAATTCGCTATGAAGTTTATCAATGGAATATTGAGGTTTGCACCTTACATTTAGGCGACATTAAAACCAATATTGCAGAAAATCGCGTAAAAACAGAGACATCAGCGCCCTACCAAACTATTTTCAACAAAGTGTACTCCGTAATGAATGCCCATGTTGATGATGGAACGGAACCAGAAGAAGTTGCCATTTACATCGATCGATTGCTCAATCAAAAAAAATGGAAAGCGCATTACTACTTCGGAAAATTCGGTCAAAAGATTGGTGTTCCTTTGAAATGGTTGCTTCCGCAAAATTTCTACGAAAAACTGATGAAAAAATACAATAAAATGAGCTGAATTTCAGTTCATTTGGTATTGGTTTGTATTGAAAAAAACTTTGTACATAATTTTTCTTCTATTGTGCTTATTCAGTTATGCGCAGCAAAAGAGTTTTGTTCTAAAAGATATTGAAACTCTAAAGGAAACGAAGAAAACCGATTCAGCAAATGCCGCGAAATTTCTAGATTCTCTCGCAGAAAATAATTACTATTTTACAAAAATCGTCAAGATTGAAGAGCAAGAAAATTCTGTCATCATCAACTACGATAAAGGGAAAAACTACAATCAAGCAAAAGTTTCTGTTAGCGATTCTTTAGCACATATTTTAAAAAAAGAAAACACTTTTACGACGAAAAATCTGGATTCATTAAAGAGGTTTATTAATGAGAGATTCGTAGAGAAAGGATACACTTTTAATCGAATTAAAACGCACTATAAAGGATTAGAAAATGATGTGCCCAACATTGAATTATCCGTTCTAAAAGGGAATAAAAGAACAATAGATCAATTTGTTGTGAAGGAATATGAAAAAGTTCCGAAACGTTTTATTAAAAACTTAGAAAAGGAATTTAAAGGGAAAGAATATAACACCGAAAATATTTCTACCATAAATAAACGTTTACAAAACCATTCCTTCATTGGCCTCCAACGAGCTCCACAAACGCTTTTTACAAAAGATTCTACAGATATTTACCTATTCCTTCAAAAGAAAAAATCAAGCACTTTTGATGGCGTTATTGGATTCGGAAATAGCGATTCCGACAAATTTGCTTTTAATGGAACATTAAATGTAAATTTTAAAAATATGTTTAACGGTTTTGAAACCGTAAATCTCTATTGGCAGCGCAATCCCGACAAAGGACAAACGTTCAATTTACAAACCGATATTCCTTACTTATTTAAATCGAACATCGGCTTGAACGTAAATATAAATATTTACCGACAGGATTCTACTTTTGCAAATGTAAAAGCTATTCCAGCATTGTATTACAACTTGGGAAATCGCCATAAAATAGGATTGCGAGGCACATTCGAAACATCGGCCATCTTAGATTCTTTATATATTTCCGGCAAAGATTACAACAAAAAAGGAATTGGCTTTTGGTACGAATATACAAATCCATCACAAAATCCACTATTTCTTTATACCTCTAAAATAAGGATTGAAGCAGATGCTATAAAATCGAAATATACCGCTGATTCCATATCGGCAACGCAATTCTATTTCTATGTGTTGGGAGAACATAACGTACATATTTCAGGAAATCATTGGTTCAATTTAAAAGGCGAAACCGCATTGATGAACTCAGACAATTCTTTTTCTACAAATGAACTGATGCGTTTTGGAGGATGGAATTCTTTGCGTGGATTTAATGAAAACGCGCTTTATGCAGATTTCTATTACTATGGAAATGTGGAATACCGATATTTAATCGGAGAACAGGCATTTTTTGATACTTTCCTGCAGTACGGACAATTAAATAATGAAGCACTACAGCAGAAGCCGAAACTTTACAGTTTAGGTTTAGGATTTAATTTCTTCTTGCCAATTGGCTTGATGAGTTTTCAAATTTCCAACGGAAGTGAATTTGGAAACCCTATAAAATTTGGTGACACCAAAATCCACTGGGGAATTCTTAGTCGATTCTAAGTACGTTTTAAATGATTGAATACAAGTAATCGGGTTAGATGAGTCCTACAATCTAGATAGTAAGCCATTTGATATTACTTAAGTTAACTATTGCAATGAATAACTTGATAGATGGACACTTTGCTACTTTATGTTGCATTGACGATAGGAATGAAAATAAGATTGAATTTATCTGTTAAATAATTAAGCAAATTCTTATGCGTCTACCATTTTACTTGAACTGAGGATATTTCCATTTGAAAAATAATTACGAAACCCCATCAATCATTTAAATATAACTCACGTTACAAAATTCTCATAGAATTATCCGAAGTTACCGTATATTTCTGTTAACGTATAGACATAAAAAAACCTCATACATTTCTATATGAGGTTTGAAAAAAACTGGCGGCGACCTACTCTCCCGCTTTCGCAGTACCATCGGCGCTGGTGGGCTTAACTTCTGTGTTCGGAATGGGAACAGGTGAGCCCCACCGCTAAAACCACCCTAAATTAGGTATATAGTTATTAGTTATCGGTTGATAGTTGTCGGTAATTCCAACAAGTGGCAACTATAAACTGCCAACTTTTTATCGGTAATATACATCACAAAGGCAAAACCTTTATCGCACTTATAAGAACTTGTTTAATTGAAACACTATTAGGCTATAAATCTACGGGTAATTAGTACTACTCGGCTATGCTGTTACCAACTTTACACCTGTAGCCTATCAACGTCGTCATCTACAACGACCCTTAAAAGATGTCTCATCTTGAGGCAGGTTTCGCACTTATATGCTTTCAGTGCTTATCCTTTCCAAACATAGCTACTCTGCGATGCGCCTGGCGACACAACAGATACACCAGAGGTTTGTTCAATTCGGTCCTCTCGTACTAGAATCAAGCCCTCTCAAACATCTAACGCCCGCAATAGATAGAGACCGAACTGTCTCACGACGTTCTGAACCCAGCTCGCGTGCCACTTTAATGGGCGAACAGCCCAACCCTTGGGACCTTCTCCAGCCCC
>JAFAGO010000054.1 GCA_023422635.1 Bacteroidota bacterium | reverse complement strand
AGAATTCTCCGTTTGAAAAAGATGAAAATTTTCACATTTATACGTTTATCGCAAATCCAGAAGTCGAATTACTTTTAAATGAAGAATTTTCAAAATCTAAAAAAGCAGAAGGAGAGCAAGCCGAAATTGTGGACGGAATTTTTTATTGGAAAACACCAAAAGGTTCGACTTTGGATTCCGATTTCGGGAAAATTTTAGGACGGAAAAATTTGAAAGACCAATTCACCTCAAGAAATATCAATACCTTTGAAAAAATAGTGGCCAAGCTGCCCGAATCAACATTATTATGAACAATACTTTTATACAATCACTGGATAAAATTCATCACAAAGATTCCAAAAACTTCTTCCTCATCGCTGGTCCTTGCGCTATTGAAAGCGAAGATTTGGCAATGGAAGTGGCGGATCATATTGTGAAACTTTCAGAGAAATACAAAATTCCCTACATCTTTAAAGGCAGTTTTAAAAAAGCCAATCGCTCTCGTGTGGATTCCTTTACGGGAATTGGCGATGTTAAAGCATTGGAAATTTTAAAAAAAGTAGGCGAAAAATACAATATTCCAACCACCACGGATATTCACGAAAACGAGCATGCCGCATTAGCTGCGCAATATGTAGATGTTTTGCAAATTCCGGCATTCTTGGTGCGTCAAACTGATTTGTTAATCGCCGCTGCAGAAACTGGGAAAGCCGTTACGCTAAAAAAAGGACAATTTCTTTCTCCTGAGTCAATGAAGTTTGCGGTTCAAAAAGTCTTGGATTCAGGAAATGAAAAAGTAGCCATTATCGAACGTGGAAATTCTTTTGGGTATACCGATTTGGTCGTAGACTTTCGTGGGATTCCAACCATGCGCAATTATGCTCCTGTAATTATGGATGTTACGCATTCTTTACAACAACCGAATCAAAACTCTGGCGTTACAGGCGGTCGCCCAGAATTAATTGAAACCATTGCAAAAGCAGCAATTGCCGTTGGCGCAGATGGTATTTTTATTGAAACTCATCCAGATCCGTCGTGTGCAAAATCCGATGGAGCGAATATGTTAAAGTTAGATTTACTGGATGATTTATTGGCAAAACTCACCAAAGTTAGAGAAGCCGTTTCTTAAAATTTAATATCTTTATTCCCTAAAAAACTATATAATTTGAAAAAGATCTCGCTACTCATTTCGTTGTTGCCGGTACTTTCTTTCGCGCAGATTAATCTTAAAATTATCGATGAAAATGGCAGCCCAGTGGCAAATGCATCGGTATCATACAACAACGAAAAGTACACCACCTCCGAAAATGGAATTCTGAAAATTCCGATTGCCGAAAATGTGCAACAACTGAGTGTGGAAAAAGAGGGTTTTAAAGGATTCTCGAAAACCGTAAAAACGTCGCCCAAGGTTCAGAATGTAAATGTGCTTTTTCTTAAAAACGTTCGGGAAACAGCAATTGAAGAAGTGGTTTTTCAAAAGAAAGCGCGCGTTAAAGTAACCGATCTTACCTCCATCGAAATTTCACCCAAAGAAGCACAACAAGTTGCCTCACTCGGCGGCGGTGTGGAAACGTTGATCAAAGCACTTCCTGGCGTAAACAGCAACGCCGAATTATCTTCTCAGTATATGGTGCGTGGTGGAAACTACGATGAAAACCTGATTTATATTAACGATATCGAACTTTATCGTCCGTTTTTAGTTCGAAATTCTTTACAAGAAGGAATGAGTTTCATTAATCCTGATATGGTGGGAATGGTGAATTTTTCTGCAGGAGGTTTTGAAGCGAAATACGGCGATAAAATGTCATCCGCATTAAACGTCTACTATCGGAAACCCACGAAATTTGAAGTTTCTGGTGAAGCCAGTTTAATCGGAGGTCGATTAACAACTGGTTTTGCTTCGAAGGATAAAAAGCTGTCTGCAATTATTTCTGGCCGTTATCGAAATACGAATTTGGTGCTAAACACGCTGAATGAAGATACGGATTTTAATCCGCAATATATGGATGTACAAACGTACATTAATTACGAAATCAATCCAAAGTGGAATATTTCCTTCATCGGCTTTTACAGCAAAAACGATTACGAGATGATTCCCAAACAAAAAGATGTTGATTTCGGATCTGTTCAAATGCCTATTAAGCTTACTGTTTTTTACGATGGTAAAGAGGATGATCAGTATAGAAATATGATGGGAACGGCATCGGTAAATTTTAAACCGAACAAAAAATGGTCGTTTACGTTGGATAATTTCGCGTATCAAAACAGAGAGAAAGAATATTATACGATAGGTTCGGCTTATCTTCTTCAAACCTTCGATCCAGAAACGGGTGATCCGGTAACTTCCTACGATGTGGGTGGACAAATTGATCATGCCAGAAACGATTTGTTGGTGAAAACATACGGCTCTCAATTAAGAACAAAATTTTCGCCTGACGTAAATACTGATTTTGAAGTTGGAGTAAAATTTGAAAAAGAAGATTTAAAAGATCTTACCAATGAATGGCAATTGGTGGATTCTTTGGGATACAGCACACCACGTGATTTGGTGTTACCCGGAAATTTGAATGCGTCGGATTTAACATTAAAATATTTAATTTCTGGCAATAATCATATTTCACCAACGCGACTTTCAGCGTATGCTCAGTTTTCTAAAAAATTCAATTGGGGAAGCAATAAAGTGTTTGTAAACGCAGGAGTTCGTGCGGCACATTGGTCGTTTAATGATGAAACCATTATTTCTCCAAGAGCACAGTTTGCAATTAAACCTGATTGGGATGCTGATATGTTGTTTCGAATTTCGGGAGGAATCTATTATCAAGCGCCATTTTATAAAGAAATTAAAGATTTAGAAGGGAATTTTAATTCGGATATTCAATCGCAGCGCTCTATTCAAGTAATTGTAGCGA
>JAFAGO010000047.1 GCA_023422635.1 Bacteroidota bacterium | reverse complement strand
TTTTAAATATCAAACAATTTTGTCTTGAATCTTGGTTCTTGAATCTTGCATCTAAATAAAAAATGAAAAGAACAGACATAAAAACAATTTTAGTCATTGGTTCCGGGCCGATTATCATCGGACAAGCAGCGGAATTTGATTATTCGGGAACGCAGGCTTGCCTTTCTTTGAAGGAAGAAGGCTACAAAGTGATTCTCATCAATTCCAATCCGGCAACGATTATGACGGATGTTGAAATCGCGGATAAAGTCTATATCGAGCCGATTTCTTTGGAATTTGTTTCTAGAATTATCCGTAAAGAACGTCCAGATGCACTTCTTCCGACTTTGGGAGGACAAACCGGTCTGAATATGGCGGTGCAATTGGAAAATTCCGGAATTTTAGAAGAATGTAAAGTAGAAGTTTTGGGAACGAAACTTTCTGCAATCAACCAAGCAGAAGACAGAGATTTGTTCCGTGAATTGATGCGCGAACTGAACGAACCTGTTCCAGATTCTGACATTGTCAACACCGTTCAAGGTGCGCTCGATTTTGCAGAAAGAATTGGTTATCCAGTCATTGTTCGTCCTGCTTTTACGATGGGCGGAACCGGTGGAGGAATCGCTTCTAATGTGACTGAATTAAAAGAAATCGCTGAACTTGGATTGAAATATTCTCCCGTAACACAATGTTTGATTGAGAAATCTATCGCTGGTTACAAGGAAATTGAATACGAAGTAATGCGAGATTCCAACGACAATGCGATTGTGGTTTGTAATATGGAAAACATCGATCCAGTGGGAGTTCACACAGGAGATTCGATTGTTGTTGCGCCTTCGCAAACGCTTTCTGATAGAGAATATCAGATGCTCAGAAATGCATCTTTAAAAATCATTAGAGCTTTAGGAATTGAAGGAGGTTGTAACGTTCAGTTGGCTTTGGATCCTCATTCTTTCAACTATTATATTATTGAAGTGAATCCTAGAGTTTCTAGAAGTTCAGCTTTGGCTTCGAAAGCAACAGGTTATCCGATTGCAAAAATCGCTGCAAAAATCGCTGTTGGTTTGACTTTGGACGAAATTATGAATCCAGTTACTGGAAAAACATATGCTTGTTTCGAACCAGCTTTGGATTATGTGGTAACGAAGTTTCCAAGATTTCCGTTCGATAAATTTGAAACTGCTGACAGAAGACTTTCAACACAAATGAAAGCAACAGGTGAAGTTATGGCCATCGGAAGAAATTTCGAGGAATCTTTACAAAAAGCCATTCGTTCACTTGAAACAGGAATTCGTCATATAGGTCTTAAAACCAAACAAGCAGAAGCATTAACTGCCGAAGAAATTGAAAGAAGAATCAGAGTTTGTGATGACGAAAGATTATTCATTATCGGAGATGCACTCAGAAAAGGTTACGATTGGGAACAGATTGTAGAATGGAGTAAAATTGATAAATTCTTCATTTGGAAAATCAAGAAATTGATTGATTTTGAAAAAACCATTGCTGAAAATAAATTCAATAAAGAAATCCTTTTAGAAGCGAAGAAACTTGGGTTTTCAGATATGAATATAGCGGTTCTTTGGAATGTAACGCAAAGAGAAGTTTTCGCGTTCAGAAAAGAAAACGGAGTGATGCCAGTCTATAAAATGGTAGATACTTGTGCGGCAGAATTTGAATCTGAAACCCCATATTTCTACGGTTCTTACGAAGACGAAAACGAAAGCATACTTACGGATAAAGAGAAAATTATCGTTCTAGGTTCTGGACCGATCAGAATAGGACAAGGAGTTGAATTTGATTACGCAACGGTTCATTCGGTTTGGGCGATTCAACAAATGGGATACGAAGCAATCATCATCAATTCAAATCCTGAAACTGTTTCCACAGACTTCTCGATTTCAGATAAATTATACTTCGAACCTTTAACAGAAGAAGATGTTATGAATATCATCGAACTCGAAAAACCAAAAGGCGTCGTCGTACAATTTGGCGGACAAACTGCGATTAATTTAGCAGATAAATTGGCTTCTCACGGAGTTCAAATTTTGGGAACTTCGCTTGAAGATTTAGACCGAGCAGAAAACCGTGATAAGTTTGAAAAAGCGCTTCAGGAAATGGGAATTCCACAACCACTTGGGAAAACTTCGGTTTCAAAAGAAGAAGCGATTGTAATTGCTAACGAGATTGGATATCCAGTCTTGGTGCGTCCAAGTTATGTTTTGGGAGGGAGAGCAATGGAAATTGTCTATTCCGAATCAGAACTCGCCCATTATATGGAAAATGCGGTGGAAGCAAGTCCAGATCAGCCTGTTTTAATCGACAAATATATGATTGGTCGTGAAGTGGAAGTAGATGCAATTTGCGATGGCGAAACCACGATTATTCCAGGGATTATGGAGCATATCGAAAGAGCGGGAGTTCACTCTGGAGATTCCATTGCGGTATATCCACCACAAAATTTGACCGAGGAGGAAATCAAAACTATCGAAGATTACACAATTCGTTTGGCTAAAGGGTTGAAAGTGATTGGTTTAATGAATATTCAATTCGTTCTTTTTGAAGGAACAGTTTATGTGATTGAGGTAAATCCACGTTCTTCCAGAACCGTTCCTTTCCTTTCAAAAATTACTGAAGTTCCGATGGCGAATTTGGCAACAAAAGCCATTCTTGGAGCGAAGCTGAAAGATTTAGGATACAAAAACGGACTTGTACCCAACAAAGAAGGAGTGTATGTAAAAGTTCCAGTGTTTAGTTTTTCAAAATTGTCGAAAGTAGATATCTCACTCGGACCAGAAATGAAATCTACCGGAGAAGTAATGGGGAAAGATTCCACGCTGGAAAAAGCGTTGTACAAAGGTTTAATCGGAGCGGGAAGAAAAGTGCCAACGCACGGAGCGATTTTGTTCACGGTTTCGGATAAACACAAGGAAGAAGCTGCAGCTTTGGCAAGAAGATTTTCAAATATCGGTTTCAGAATTTGGGGAACAGAAGGAACGGCAAAATTCTTTGAGGAACAAGGAATTCCAACCAAAATCGGTTACAAAATCGGAGAGGAAGATGTGAACTTGATTGATCTGATTCAAAAAGGAAAAGTTCAATACGTCGTGAATACCACTACGAAAGGAAAACAATCCGAAAGAGATGGTTTCCAAATACGAAGAATGTCGGTTGAAAACGGTGTTCCTTGTTTAACATCAATGGATACCGTTGGCGCAATTTTAAGTGTGATTGAAAGTATGACGTTTAAGATGGAAGCGATGTAATTTCATTTTAAAATATAGATGATAAGAGACTTCAGCAATTGGAGTCTCTTTTTTTATTATTCTTAATGATTTTTGTCACTTACGTTATTTAGAATAATTAAAAATAAGCTACATTTGCCCCATTAAAAAACTATTAAAATGAAAAAAACGTTGGTTTTAGTATCTGTGTTACTTGCCGCTTCAGGTTTTGCACAAGAGCAGGCTAGCATAAAAGAAAATACCATTGAAAGCGTGAGCTTAGTTGGTGCAAAAAAATATGCAGAAAAAAAATCGGATCAAGTTGCGCGGATGCCATTGAATAATTTAGAAAATCCACAAGTGTACACGGTT
>JAFAGO010000046.1 GCA_023422635.1 Bacteroidota bacterium | reverse complement strand
TTGTTGGAGCAGGTTTCAGTAGATTTTAGAGGCGCTTTACTTTCTTCTCCTGTGTTACAAATGTAATGTTGGGAGTGGGTTCTGGTGGAACAGGACTTTCGATGATGTTAAGAGGTTTCACTGGAGCCGACGGCGCGGGAGCAATTAGAAATGGAATGGCGACTAACTTTGTTTCGCTTTCTGATCCTGTTAATTTGGAGCGTTTAGAAATTATCAAAGGCCCATCTGGAAATCCTGTAAACTTGAAATATTTGGTAAAAATATCAATATAATTTTGCGAAAGAGGTTTTGAAATGTTTTTAAATACCTTAAAAAAAAAATTCCTTGAAGTATGATAACTATATGATAATTGGTTCGCCCAAGTTTCCATTTCGGAAAAATGTTTGGATTTAGCATAAGGCGAATGATCTAATTTGGAATTAAAATCACAAGTTTCGTCCTGCAGTTTTTCATCACTAAAACCATCTAAAACCGCAACAGAACTTACAAAACAAAATTTCTCGACACCAGAATCTTGTACTGCGTAAAGTAGATTTTTTTGCCTGCGATATTGGTTTTGTACATCAAGTCACGATCTTTTGGGTGAAAGCTCACTTTTGCCGCACAATGGTATATTTCAGACACATTTTCAACAGCTTTTTCTAAAGAAAAAATATCATCAAAATCAGTATCAATCTAATCAATTTGGTTAAAATAAAAATCAGGCTCGTCGGTATAGAATTTATACGAATGCAGAACATCTTTCAAATCGCTATTTGGACGTTTGGTAGCACGAACTTTACGTCCTTGTTTCAGAAGTTCTAAAACAATGACTCTGCCTAAAATACCTGTAGCACCGGTTACCAATATCATAATTGCAAATATAAACAAAACCCTGCTTCAAAAAGAAACAGGATTTTACTGAAAAAAATTAATTAAAAAAAAGAGAAAAAGTTAAGGTTGATATTGTTGTTGGATTATTTTTTCGATCTCGCGCCAATCGTAATAATGGAAGACTTTTCCGTTGCTCATGGCTACAAAAACACCTTTTGGGAACTCTGGACCAAGATTGACGTTGGTTACTTCAGAGCCATCGCTTTCTTTGGTAGAAACTTGGATTTCTGCAATTTTTCCTTTGGCCGGATTTTCTCTTAAATAGACATTAAAAGTATCTGCCTGTTGGTTGGAAACCAAAATATAACCGGTATCTGAAGAAGTTGGATAGATGGAAATCCCTTCTACATCTGATGTAAAGTCACCTTTCCCGAAAACCAAAATTTCTTGATCTCCTTTTGCTGGATCTGCTTCATATTGATGCACTCCAAACTGTTCATCAGAGTAATAGATGTATCCCATTTCATCATCTACAGCAATGGCTTCAATCTCCTTGAGACCACTGTATTTCCCAAATTTCCGAACCACTTCTCCGGTAATTTTTCCGTTATTTTCAGAAAGTTTATATTGCCACAAATAACCATCAGAAGGCCCTGATTTTCTTCCAACAACGGCAAAAAATTCACCGGAATTAGGATTTTTGTAGAGGGCAATTCCCATTGGTGAACGTTCAGTTTCTCCATCGAAAACTGTAAATTCTCCTATTGCTTTTAAATCCGGGAGAGCGTATATTTTTACGGTATTGGTTTCTCTTTCTGTGGTCGCTGCAAAATCTGTTTTCTTGCCATTGAGATCAAAACCGTATTCTATATCTACATTATTAGGTCGTTGCAAACCGGTTACTTTATTAATAATCTTACCTTGTAGATCGAAAGCGTATAAACCTCCATTGGTTTCTTTATCAGTTCCGATGATGATACTTTTGGTGGCATCTTTCGGATTGATCCAAATTGCTGGATCATCTGTATCGAAAACTACTTTTTCTGTTACAACTGTTGGTTTTAATTTTTTTCCCAAATGACGACTTTGCGTTCCGCAACTGAAAAACAACAAAGAGCCAGAAATAAGAAGTACATTTTTGATGATAGTCATTTTAAATTATTTAGAAATTAAACTTTAATCCTATGGTATATCTTGGCATGTAATATTCCATCTGCATGGTTCTTTCTTTTTCGCCTTGATAGTAACGCAACGGTTGATTGGTCAAGTTATTGGCTTCCACAAAAACCCTCATCCAATCGGTGATAGAATAGGAAGCATTGGCATCCAAAAAGGTTTGTTTATCGTAATAACGGTCTTCGAAACTGTTGCCTCCAAGTTCATCCAAATATGCCGCAGCATAATTTAGTGAAATTCTTGCTGAAAACTTCTTATTCTCCCAAGAAAGTGAAGAGTTGAACATGTGTGGTGCCGTTCCCGGAAGCATCAGATTTTCTCTGAGTTCACCGTCTGAATTGTAGATTCCTTTGGTTTCGGATTTTGTGTACGTATAATTTACATAAACTCCAAAATGGGACATAAATCCTGGAAGAAAATCCAATTGTCTTTGCAATGCCACTTCAAAACCATAGACATTCACGCTTTCTCCGTTTTGTGGGAGTAGAAGGGTATAATTTTGACCTTCTTCTAAAGTATTGGGAAGATCAGGAAATTGTTGAGCAAATTTTTCACGGGTAAAATTCTGATCTCTATAGTCATAAATGAAATCATTTATTTTCTTAAAAAATCCACCTAACGAGATGATTCCCACAGATTTAAAATAATATTCTCCCATAAGATCATAATTATGAGCGTAGGAAGCCTTCAGATTTGGATTTCCGGCAGAAATATCACGATCATCCGGAATAATGCTTACATAAGGTGACAATTTGAAGTAACTTGGTCTTGCCAAAGCTGTTGAATATGCAGCTCTAAGAACTAAATTCTGCAATGGTGTATACTTCAATGCTACACTCGGAAGCCAATTTGTATAATCGTTTTTAATCTGTCTGGTGCCACTAAGATCTTCTTCATCTTCCACTACGTTTCCTGTGTAATCGGTTTGGGTATTCTCCATACGGACACCAGCAATTAGAGATAGATTTTCGGAAAAATTCTGGTCCCAACGTACATATCCAGCGTAAATTTTTTCGTTAGCCGTATAATTGGCGAAAAGAAATTCTGAAGGTTGGCTGCTTTCTTCGAAGTTGGCAGAGTGCAGATTGATATTCCCCAAATAATTATGGTCTGTAAAATATCCAGGAACGTATTTGGAACTTGGGTTGTATTTTCCATCAAAATAAGTAAGACCAGTGAGATTAAGGGTTTTCATAAAATCTCCGGTAGGTTCGTAGGAAAAGAAATCATTGTCTCTTTTTTTGAATTTCAGTCTTGCTTTTCCTCCAAATCTTAAGCGTCCTTTTTGCTCAGAAATTAAGGAAAATGGAATTCTGAAGTTCAGTTTACCGGTCATTTCTTCTTCGTAAGTAATCCCGTTTTGCTCCGTTAACTCATCGAAACTATACTTGTTTAGGGCAAGATTTGAAGTTTCGTGATATAATGGTTCTTCAGTAGAGTCGAAATTTTTATCAAAAGTTGCATTTTTGGCTTCATAAGAAATGTAGCGTTCATTAGGGCGCTGTTCTTCAGCTTTGGAGTAGGAAACTCCCCAGTTCAGCTCCAATTTGCTACCGATAACGTGATCACCGTTCACGGAATAATTTTGCATGATCTGTCTCTCCAAACGCGAACCATCATTCAGATCATTGCTAATGCCACCTTTTGTTTGCTGATTAATTCTTCCCGAAAATCCGGAAATAATGGTTTCAGCTTCATCGGAATAGATGGGAGCAATTTTTTTGATTCTTTTACGGTAGCGGTTTTCCCAATCGTCTCTCCAATTGTAGATCGCAGAAAGCCGCACATTATTTTTATCATTGAATTTGAAATCCAAATCTGTCCCGACACTTTTACGCTCTCTTTTAACAAAATATTTCCGAATATCCATCTCTTCCATATAAATGTTTCCTGCATCATCTTTGGTCCAAACTCCTTCAACATTATCAGATCCGTAATCATTGTTATTATAAGAACCATTGAGTACCCAACCCAATTTCCCTCCTAAAAATCGGTTGCTGTATACAAAACTATCTGCAAAAAGGGCTTTTTCCCGGATCGGATTGTAACCTGAAGCCGTAGAAATAGAAATTCTTTCTTTATTGGATGCACTTCTGGTAACCAAATCTACAGATCCACCAATTGCATCGCCATCCATATCGGATGTTAAGGTCTTGTTCACTTCCACAATCTGAATCATGTCCGAAGGTATAAGATCCATCTGTACTTTACGGTTGTCTCCTTCTGCAGACGGAATTCGGTTTCCGTTTAAAGTAACAGAATTGAGTTCTGGAGCCAATCCTCTAATAATAATATTACGCGCTTCTCCTTGGTCATTTTGCATGGTAACACCAGGAACTCTTTTCAAGGCATCTCCAATATTTGCATCGGGAAATTTTCCCATTTGATCCGCAGAAATCACGTTGGAAATATTGGCATTGCTTTTTTGTTTATTTAAAGCTCTCGCCTGATTCTGAAGGGTAAATCCTGTAATTTTTACTTCCTGAATCTGGGTTTCTTTTCTTGTAAAAACAATATTCTGGCTGGTATTTTTCTCCTGATCTACAACAATTGGATATTCTTTTTCGCCATAACCCAAATAATCAACTTTTAGGGTATAGTTTCCTGATGGCACGTTGAGAAAAACGAAATTACCATGTTCATCAGAAGTGGTGTAGATATTTCCTGGATTTAGGATGAGTTTTGCACCCGGTAATGCAATTTTGGAATCATCATTGATGTTTCCGGAAACGGTTCCCGTTTGTGCATAAAAATAGAGAGAGGCACAAAGCAGGACAGAACATAGAACTTTCTTCATTTTTTATAATTATTAGACTGGCACAAAATTATCCCTAATCACAAAAAATCGCTTTATCAGAAATTTAATTAAAAATTAAAAAAACATCAACAAAAAAGCCGGAAACTGAGTTCCGGCTGTCCTGCAATGAATAAGAAGTTAATTCTACGTTAAAAATTCTTTAACGGCCTGACCGAAATCCGATGGATTGTCAGCTTGTACCCAATGAGAACGTTGGGAATTTTAATAATTTTTGAATTGGGGAACTGCTGTTTGATTAAAAAATCGTCTTGTGGAAGAATGTAATTAGATTTTGAACCTTTCATAAACAAAGTCGGACCGTTGTAAACACCAAATTTAATAGTATTAGAAACAAACTCTGTATAGTTATCTGCTAAAGTATTAAGGTTAACCTCCCCCGCTGCCGCACGAATCCTTTCGTGTGGCGTTTTATAAAAAATCAAACATTCTAAATACCACAATATCATCTAAAAGTCCTTTCTCATCTGCATAATCTCTTGCGCTGCTATAAACATAATCTTCTGCTTTGTAAACCAAACCACTTTCTACAGGATTCTGATGTACATAATCTATTTTCTGCTTTATAATATGGGGACTCCACAATTCTATAGGTTTGTTATCGTGTCGCCAAAACTGATAATGACTTACATTTGAACTTTTGACCGCTTCTTTTCTAAAGAAATCCAATAAAAATTCTTTTCTGCTTTCTCTATGATTTTCCTATATTGCCTTTACAAGAGATTTACTGGTAAATCTTTTTAGGTCTCCTATCAGCAATTCCGGCTTTTGTCCTTTTATACTTCTGAAAACCAAATGAATATGACTAGTCATAATGCACCAAGCGTGGATTTCCAAACCTTTCTCTTTCGGACAGAATCTTACACTTTCCAAAAATAAATCTTTGTATTCATTTCTGGTAAAAACATCCAGCCATCCCACAACAGCAAAACTTATAAAGTACAATCCTTCAGGATTATGAAATTTATAATTTCTGCTCATTTTTTAGTTTAAAAAGTAAAGATAATGAATTTTATGCCGACCACACGATGCAATCGTGCGGCAGCGGGTGTTCCTTGTTTAACATCAATGGATACCGTTGGTGCAATTTTAAGTGTGATTGAAAGTATGACGTTTAAGATGGAAGCGATGTAATTTCATTTTAAAATATAGATGATAAGAGACTTCAGCAATTGGAGTCTCTTTTTTTATTATTCTTAATTATTTTTGTCATTTACGTTATTTAGAATAATTAAAAATAATCTACATTTGCCCCCATTAAAAAACTATTAAAATGAAAAAAAACGTTGGTTTTAGTATCTGTGTTACTTGCCGCTTCAGGTTTTGCACAAGAGCAGGATAGCATAAAAGAAAATACCATTGAAAGCGTGAGCTTAGTTGGTGCAAAAAAATATGCAGAAAAAAAATCGGATCAAGTTGCGCGGATGCCATTGAATAATTTAGAAAATCCACAAGTGTACACGGTT
>JAFAGO010000034.1 GCA_023422635.1 Bacteroidota bacterium | reverse complement strand
CTTAGTTTCTCAAAGTCTTGTCCAGAAATCCAAGTCAAATTTAAGACAAATAAAAATATCCAAAATTTACTGTAAATTGCTTTTATCACGGTGTTTTGATATAATGTTGCATAACGGAAAAAGTATTTGCGAAGTGCGGGCGAAAATGAACGAAAAGTTCAATTTCAACCAAGCTGAGCAAATTGCTTTTTCAGATGACTAATTTAAAGAAAAAAGTAATATGAAAAGCAAATTGCGACTAAAAAAATCGAGTAGAACAACTTGGTTTTCACCCCGCATTTTGCCAATACCATGTTAGCAGCAGGGCTTTTTATCGGTTTCCTTTTGCTCGGTTATGCGTTTTACAAAGCATTTCGCAATTTTTGATGTCAGTCGCTCCGCCTTTACTCCAAGCTGAAACGTGGTCGGCATCCATATCTTTTAAACTCCAAATTTTAGTTTTATTCGCATCGTGTCCAATTGTGCAAAGCGGACAGTTAGAAGTTCCTTTTTTCTCGGCTTCCGTTGTTTGTTTTGCATAAACAGATTTTTTAGTTGCTTCGTCAAAAACTCGAACGTCTAAAAGTTTAAAGTCTTTAGAACCACCAAGAATAAACTCAAAAATGCCTTTTCTGTTCTTTACATAAGCGTCTGCGTAAAGTTCTTTTACGTGTTCTGATACAGTTTTAGGGTTGTATGCTTGTTTGCGATACGTTTCGTAAAGTCGTCCCCATTCCAAACCTCTCATTTCGCTTTCTGTTTCGGTAAAAACTCCCGAAACCCAATCTATAACACTGTTGAAATAGTTTTTTAGTTCATTGATATTGGTATCAAAACGATGACGGCTCATATAATCGTCAATTTTTCCTTTGCTGACCCAATCCAGCGCACATTCTAAAAATTCTTGTCGGTTGGCTGAACCTGAAACGTAAGCACTCCATTTTTGAATATTGGCGTTTTGGCTATTACTAAATTCTTCTTTGCCGAGTGTTACAAAAGTTCCCGAATAAACTGCGTTTAAAAGTTCCTGCGAATTGAGTGGAACACCAGCAATATTGATGGTTTTGAACCATTCTTTGATTTCGGGTTCTGTTCCCTCACATTCGTAAATGAGCATTTTTGTTTGCAATATTTTGTTTTGCAGTTCGGCTGCCAAACTACTAAAATATTGTTGCATTCCGTTGTCGTCTTGGATTGCAAATTTTCCTGTTACAAACCGCCCGATACTTGTAATTCGTTGTTGTCCGTCCAACACTTCAAATTTGTTATCCTCAACTTTGTTGAAGTAAATCAATCCAAGTGGATAACCTTTTAAGATTGATTGAATAACGGCTACATCACGTTTCCCGTCTGCATAAATGTAATTTCGTTGATATTCGGGTTGAATAGTCAAAGTTCCCGAAAGTCCGAATAAGCCTTTGCCTTCCAATTCGTTGTAAACAAATCCTTCGCAAATATCTTTTATGGTTATTTCTGTTCGTAAATCTGTTTTCATTTAGTTGGTTTTCGGTGTTGGATTAAAACTCTGCTGTACATTCTCTTTCCGTTGATGTAGCCTCTATCTAATTTTCCTTTCCAGTCGGGGTTTACCAAGTGCGGTAATAAACCGTCTTTCACTTCGTAATCGCTACCGATAATTTCAAACTGTTCAGGTGAATATTTGTCTAAAAAGCTAATGGGGACTCCCATTATTCCATCATAATCGTTTGGAATTGCATCCGTAAATGAAATGTCAATTGCTTTAAAGTTGTCGTATTCTTGATAGCCATTTTCCTTGATTTCTTTGTGTCTGCTGAATTTTAGATTGTCGTTAAATGTCATAAGTGCCAAAGGCTGATGTCTTTTTCCGTGGTCAATGTTAGTGTACCAACAGCAATTTCTAAACTTCACCAATCCAGTTTCTTTATCGTAAACCCCTTCTGCATAATCGTTGTTTATTGGCGAAGAGAAAAAAGCATTTCCTGCTTTGAATCCGTTTCCCAACCAAAGTTTATCTTCTCTAATTAACTGAAAAACTTCTTTGTAAGTAATGGCGTTCATACTTCCGATTATCACAAATTGTTTTTGGGCTTCAATAATCCAATTTAAAAAGTCACGGAATAATGAAAAAGGTGGATTGGTTATAATGATGTCGGCTTCGTTGCGAAGTTTTTTGATTTCTTCACTTTTAAAGTCGCCATCGCCTTTTAGATATGTCCATTCCAAATCGTTGAAATCAATTTTGTTGTCGCCCGATTTGTCGTGCGTGAGCGTGAAAATTTTACCATTAGTTACGGTTTTCTTTTCGTCAAATTGTGGGTCGTTTGTTTCAAAAAGTGTCGGCTGATAGCCGCCTTTGTATGTTTTGCTGTCGGGTGCAAAACTTGTGCTGATGAGTTTTTTCAGTCCGAAGCGTTCAAAGTTTTGTGCAAAAAACTTTGTAAAGTTTGACCATTCTGGGTCATCGCAAGGAAGTAGAATTGTTTTGCTACGAAACACGTTTGGGTCGTATTCCAAGTACGCATTTATTTCACGTTCAATATCAAAATATTGCGTGTAAAATTCATCATTTTTAGTGTTTTTTGCTTTGGTTAAATTTTTGTTCTTCGCTGTTTTGTCCGCCATCCGTTTCCGTCAGCAGACAAGATTTTCGAGCGGAAACGAAATTTTGAATTTGTCGGTTTGTGTCGGGCGTTCCGCTAGCCTTGCTGCTAACGGAAAAAGTATTTGCGAAGTGCGGGCGAAAATGAACTAAAAGTTCAATTTCAACCGAGCTGAGCAAATTGCTTTTTCAGATGACTAATTTAAAGAAAAAAGTAATATGAAAAGCAAATTGCGACTAAAAAAATCGAGTAGAGCAACTTGGTTTTCACCCCGCATTTTGCAAATACCATGTTAGCAGAAGGTGTTTTTTTCATAAATTCAATATGTTGGTATTTCTTTATGAATTTCGTCTGAAATACCTTTAATCTTTTTCCATTTTTTTTCCTCATTCTTTGCTGTATTATCTAAAATTTTGCTTTTGTAAAAATTTATACAATTTGATAAAACTGCTCTTTTGTTATAAATTGGCTTTAAGTCTGATGGATATGTATCTATTGAATTCATTGAATCTAAGCGAATCTTTTTTACTTTATCATTAATTAAGGGAATTAGAGATTTATCAAATATGGCAATTCCTAGGGGATTGTAAAAAGATTTATCATTATCGATTAGTTCACTTTCTAATTTTCTATTTTCAAATCCTTTTTGAATACAAAGACAGAACGCTCTGTCTTTGTATTCTTGTTTCCAATTTTTAAAATTCCATATTTCTCTTTCTTTTCTTAATTCTTTATTTGATGAACAAGAAAATAAGAAAAATAAGAAGAATATACAAATATTTTTTTTCATAACAATTTAATTTAATACCCAGATTCTTATAGATTTTACTCCTCCTTTCGGCTTAGTATAAGCACCAGATATACAAATGCCATTAACAATATTATCAACATGTCCTGAATAACCAGCTCCTCCTTGACTTGATGGACGAGGATCAGCATTAATTATTACATAAATTCCATTTTTTCCCTGTAATAAGTTTTTAACTTTTTGAGGATCATTTGCGTCAGCTCCAGTCAACTTATTAGGAGTATCGCCAAAAGTATCAATCATAAATTTTTCAAAAGAAGTAGCGGCTAATATATAATTCTTATTGTCTCCACCTTTTTGAGTTAATTGTCTTGGTGGATTTCCTGGAATTTTTATGATAGGAATATTTATGCCAGAATATAATAATGCTCTAGAACCTCTAATTGCACATGCATTTTGATAAGCTCCACTTGTATCATTTAAGTGACTGTTGTAAATAGTGCCACCAGCAAGTTGATATACTTGTGGAGATTCCATTGCAGACCAACTACCATTTTGATTCACAATTTTTGGAAAATAAGTATTCCAATTTGTTAATGACGGTAATGATTGCTGTACTATCGGGGTTTCATACTGTATTAAATTTGGATCAATTTCCTCAATGTTTTCCATTTCAGGTGTTCCCATAAACCAGTTTTTAAATTGTGCCCAAGTTGTATTTGGATTTTGCATAAAGAAATCTATTGCCCAAGTCATTAATTCTACTGCTTCCCATGAATAATCTTGATCATATAAATAATTATATACATTACTAAATATTGAGGAATTTGCTGGTGCCACAAACCATGCTTTCTGAGCTGGAGATAAATCCATCAGAAAATAATCAAAATCAGAATAATTGGTGCCACCGCCAGGAGGAGTTGGATCTGTTGGGGGAAATCCTCCTGGTGGTGTTGGTCCATTTCCGTTACCATTTCCGCCACTATTATTCTCACCATTACATGCAAATATTTTCACAATGGTTTGTCCATTACCATCAGTGCAAGGACATTCTGAACCATAGCAAGGAATTTCAATAGTTGCA
>JAFAGO010000037.1 GCA_023422635.1 Bacteroidota bacterium | reverse complement strand
AGAAATTGATTTTAAAATACTTGATTGATTTTAAAAATCAAACTTTGATTATGAATTGGAAGGCACAAAAAAATGAAGAACTCTGGAAAAGGAGCTATTCTGCCTATCGAAAATTGGGAAGTTTAGGCTTGTCGGATTATTTTTCTTCAGCCTATTCTGAAGATTTGAAAAAGAAAAATCTTTTCATTTCACTACCTGTAAATCTCGGCTACAGGTTTTTTAAGTGGAGGTATGAAAGGTGATTTTTTGATGCCCATTATTAATCATAATGATAAAATCCAAAAAATGAATTGCCATTTCGACAAAGGACAAATCTCTGATTATAAAAGAGATTCTTCATCACCCTTGGCTTTATTCTGAATGATAAATTTCAATTTATTACTAAAAACGGATATTTGTAGATGATTTTTGAGAATGCTGCTTAACTGTTTTTAATAGTCTGTAAATTAATGATTTACAAAAAAAATGCTTCGACTTCGCTCAGCATGACAATCCTAGTGTTAGAACGTTGATTTGTTAGGTGTTAGTTTGCGCTTAATCGAAGACTTAGGTTCGAAAACGGACAATCAATTAAATTTTTAGAGTCGTTTCGTATTGGAAGATTTTTCTAACACTCCTTTTACATCATAAATTAATCCTCCTTTTTTAAGAAATGAATTGATGTTAGTATTTTGAAAATCAGCATGTGCAACTGCTAAAATTACCGTGTCGTACTTTTTGTTGGGTGCGGAAGTTGAAATGTTAACAGAATAATGATCTTTTACGTATTTCGCATCCACCCAAGGATCATAAATATCGACAGATAAACCAAATTCTGAAAGTTGTTGAACAAGATCAAAAACCTTTGAGTTGCGAACATCGGTACAGTTTTCTTTAAAAGTGATGCCGAGAACAAGGGCGTTTGCGTTTTTAATCTTCAGATCTTTATTTAACATCATTTTCACCACTTCGGATGCAATATAAGGCGCCATGGAATCATTCATTCTTCTTCCTGCTAAAATAATTTCGGGATGATAACCGAATTCAATAGCTTTTTGCGCCAAATAATAGGGATCAACGCCAATACAATGTCCACCCACTAAACCCGGCTCAAACGGAAGGAAATTCCATTTTGTACCTGCGGCTTTTAGAACTTCGTGTGTATCAATTTCCATCAAATTGAAAATTTTTGCCAGTTCATTTACAAAAGCAATATTAATGTCGCGTTGAGAATTTTCAATCACTTTTGCGGCCTCTGCTACTTTAATGCTTGGTGCAAGATGTGTTCCTGCTTCAATAACCGATTTGTATAGGTTGTCGACTCTTTTCGCCGTTTCAGGAGTTGATCCGGAAGTAACTTTTTTAACCTTCTCAATCGTTCGTAATTTGTCGCCGGGATTGACTCTTTCTGGGGAATAGCCAACGAAAAAATCTTGATTAAACTGAAGTTTAGAAAAATTTTCAATAATAGGAATGCATTCATCTTCAGTTACGCCTGGGTAAACGGTGGATTCGTAGATAACGGTATCGTTTTTTTTGATGACTTTACCAACGGTTTCACTTGCTGCATAAATGGCGGTGAGATCAGGTTTGTTTCTTTTGTCCACTGGCGTTGGAACGGTAACAATATAGATGTTGGAATCTGCAATTTCGTTGATATTGGTCGTGCAAAATAGTCCGATTTCTCCCGTTTTGGGATTGTGATCAAGAAGTACTTTTTCAAGATCTTCTTTAGAAACTTCTAAGGTATGGTCGCAAGCTTTTTTTAACTCTGAAATTCGATTTTCATTAAGATCAAAACCCACAACGCTGTATTGTGTGGCGAAAAGTCTTGCAAGTGGCAAGCCGACATATCCCAATCCAATAACGGTAATTTTATCCGGCATATTAAGCGTAGTATTTTTTTAGCATTTTACAAATGTAGTCTTCCTTTCCAAAGTTTGCTGATTTTTTGAAATATTCTTCAAGCTGAGAAACGTCGATGTTATAATTGGATCCAGATTTAGTAAGGTTGAGATCTAGTTTTGTATGGTAATATCGCTCGATAATTTCAAGCAGTTCGATAATAGAATAGTTTGAAGGATAGGCGATATTGATTATTTTATTATACTCTTTTTTTTGAATAAGATCAAGTGTGATTTGCTGAACATCTTCTGCGTCTATCAAGTTTCTTGTTGCTTTTGTATGCACATTGATTGTCGCTTTATTTTGAACAGATCGTACCAAATAATTCATCAAAAGATTCGGATTTCCACCATTTCCAACCACGTTGCTTACTCTCAAAATTAAATAGTCATCAGCTGTTGTTTTGATGAGGTCTTCAATATGAAGTTTATGCAAAACATACTTCGAATTTGTTTTGGAAGAATCGTAAATGCTGCAGGTGCTGAAATAGATAAAAAGCTTATCTGGATTTTCAGAAAGCGTTTTTTTTACCAAATCTTCTTCTCTTTTAAATTGAGCAGGATCCGTTTCGGAAGAGTTGGAAACGCCTGAAGCAAAGAGGATAATATTTTCCTGATTAAATTCTTTGAAAAGTGAAGCGATAAGTCCGTTTCCTATGATCATTTTTTTAGTGTTTTATGTGATAATATTCTGCTACACTCGGATGCCCAACATGCAATAGAACCTCATTTCCAATACCTTCGTCTCCTGCGCAAACGCAAAATTCTGTGGGCAGGAGATAAGGTGAGAATCCCGTTTTTTGAGCGGCATTCCACAT
>JAFAGO010000006.1 GCA_023422635.1 Bacteroidota bacterium | reverse complement strand
ATACGTTTTGATAAAAGTGCCTGCCGAGAAGTGTGGTATTATGAATATATGAGGAATTTAGGAGTTTTCGGACTTGCCCTTTTTTATTTTTTTAGGTCCAACGAAATTTTCGCGGTACGTCTTCCTGGTGCGTATATGTTCTTTCTGTTGATGTTTTGCATGCCAAGTATCGTTTATGCAGAAAGAAACCGATTTAAAAATCTGTTGTATGCAGGATTTATGACCTATTTTACAATGATGTTTTTCTATTTTGGTAAAGGGAACGGCGAAAAAGGAAGATTTACCACAGGACGATATCAAAATGTGCTTTTAAAATTGAATTGATTTATGGAGAGACTCGAAGATTTATTGAATATTGATATTCCGTTTTTTTATTTAAAACTGACTTTTGGATTGGTGATTTCATTTCTGATTACGTTTTTATCGATACCTACAATCATTAAAATTTCTCGAAGAAAAAACCTTATGGATGAACCAGGAAGTAGAAGTTCACACTTAAGAAAGATTCCAAATCTTGGCGGAATCGCTATTTTTTATTCTATAGGCGTTTGTGCTTCTATCTTTGCGTATGAACTTTTTGATTTATATAAATTCCTTTTTGCCTCTCTTGTTATTTTACTGTACATCGGTGTGATGGACGATATCGTGGTGATGAGGGCATACAAAAAGCTAGTTGCGCAGATTTTGGTTTCTGCGCTAATCGTGCTGGGATCCGATGTTAGAATTCGGAATCTTTTCGGTGTTTTCGGAATTTACGAGCTCAACTATTTTTTAAGTGTAGTTTTTAGTATCTTCACATTTATCATTCTTATAAATGCGTTCAACTTAATCGATGGAATAGACGGTCTTGCAGGAAGTTATTCTATTGTTTGTAGCATACTTTTCGGTGTAAGTTATTATCGATTAGGCGAATATAATTATCCGCTTGTTATTTTATGTGCAGTAATTATTGGTGCTGTGCTTGCCTTTTTGTATTATAATTTGTCGAACTATCGAAGTGTAAAAATATTTATGGGCGACACGGGTTCTATGGTTTTAGGTTTTCTATTGGCATTTACGGCGATGTGTTTTATAGATATTTTTATCGATAAACAAACGCCAGGAATTCCTCGTTATCACCTACAATCGGCACCTGTTATAGCAGTAGCAATTCTTATTTTACCAATTGTGGATACGATGAATGTTATCATCGTGAGATTATCTCAAAAAAAATCTCCCTTTGAAGCAGATAAAAATCATATCCATCATAAATTGTTAAATTTAGGGTATAGTCACCGCCGATCAACTTTTTATATCATTATTTATTATTTGTTGATTGTTACAATTTCCTACTTGCTTCGTCATTTAGAAAATAATATTCTATTAATCATCGTGGTTGGACTTGGTTTTTTAGGCGCATATCTTCCTAATGTCCTTTTTAAGTTAAAAAAATCATAAAATAAGTTATATTTTTACACACAATTCATTAATGATGAAAAACACAAAATTACTGTTACTCCTTCTTTTATCGATAGCACTCACTTCTTGTATTACGACAAAAGAAGTGCGATATCTTCAACCAAGTGAATCTTTGGTAATTGATGAGGAAGGATTGGTGCCCTACAATATGGAAACCTACCGCGTAACGAAAAACGATATTTTTACGCTTAATATCATCACGACTCCTAAAGGAGATGCCGCACAATTTTACTCTCGCTTTAACACCTCGGGCGGCGAAGGAGCAGGAAATGGAAATGCTATTTCGGGTGGTTCTGGTGGTCGATCTGGTGGATTTGGCGGTGGTGATGCCCGTTTTTATTTTAACGGAATAAAAGTAAACTCAACAGGTGAAATCTATATTCTAGGAATTGGGTATATACAAGCGGAAGGCAGAACTGTAGAAGATATTCGCAATGAAGTACAATCAAAAGTGAACGAAAACTTTTTGGAAGACAAAACGGATGTTCGCTTAAACATTGATGGAATTACCTACTTTATTTTAGGCGATGTTGAAACAACTGGACTTACGGGTGAAAAATCCTCCTATACTCCAAGTTTAAACATTATGGAAGCGCTTGCTAAGAATGGCGGTTTGAATAGAACTATCGATCGGAAAAACGTTGTTTTGCAACGCAGATATCCTGAAGGAATTAAAACCGTAAGGTTAGATTTAACGCGTGAAGATCTTATGAATTCCAAATATTACTGGTTACAAAACGGCGACATGATTTACCTAAATACGCGCCAAAAAAGTTTCTATGGATTTGGAAAAGATCCTTTACAGACGCTTACAACAGGTGTTTCTTTGTTAACTACGGCGATGTCTATTTATTTATTAATCTCAAGGTTATAGAAAAATGATTCCAGGAAATGAAGGCCAGGCTGCTACTGCTCAAAGCCCAAAAGAAAAAGTAGGATCATTTTCATTCTTTGATCCTGAGCACTTTCTGCGAAAAGTTCTTAAAAATTGGTATTGGTTTTTGTTAATGTTCGCCATTGGCTATGCCATATCGTATTTCTATAGTAAGTATTATGCACAGAGAATTTATCAATCCAACCTCTCATTAAGTATTTCGAATAATACGTCGAGTTATTTTACACCAAATCAGTCGATTAACTTTATTTGGGGACAATCGGGGAATCAAGATGGTATTTTCTTGAAGAAAATGTTGGTTTCCAGAACACATAATGAGTATTTGGTAAAGCAGCTTAATCTTTTTGTTAATTATACCACAAAAGGTTTAGTAAAAGCCACGTACCTCGATAAATACGATTCTCCAGTGATTTTAGAAATTGATAAAAATCACTTACAGCAAACTAATTATCCGATTACATTAATTCCCAAAGGCGGAGATCGCTACGAGGTTGTTTTACCAGAAGAAGGGCAATCCAAAAATTTGTATAACTACAAAACAGAGTCGTACGAGAACATAGAATTTTACAAACGACCTGCTAATAAAGTAATTGGGGTTGAAGAATGGTATACAACGCCAAATCTTCGTTTTAAATTGGTTCGAAATCCAGATCCTAGCCCAATTAAATTCGAGAATATTATTGTTAATTTAGTTTCTGTTAATCAAAAAGTTAACGAGATTATTAATGAGATCGATGTTGCGTTTGATAAAGAAATCGCTTCCATTATGATTATTTCAAAAAGGGGCTATAAGTTAAATGGAACCGTAAATTTTTTAAATGCGTCCGTTGAAGAATTAAAAATTAAGAGGCTTCGCGACCGAAATCAAGTAGATCAAAATACAGTTCAGTACATTAGCGAAAACTTGTTGAGAATTAAGAAAAAATTGGATTCGGCAGGAGAAAAATTGAATACACTCAAAATTTCAGAACGGCTTTACGATGTTAAGGGTAAAGATCAGCAAGTTTTAAACGAATTAACTGCACTCGAAAAGAAGCGTGACGAACTAATTACCAATATTAATTCATTAAATGCCGTTCGAAATTCTGTTGCATCAAACCGATTGGACGAGATTATCAGTTTGAATATTGCAGGTGTAGATGATGGCGCGTTCTCTGCAACAATTTCAGAATTGAAAGCACTGTATGCGAAACGTCGAGAATTGGCCACTATTTATACCCCAACGTCGGCGCCAATGCGGGAGATTAATCGATTGATTGATGAAGCAAAAGGATCATCAGGAAATAGCTTGAAGAAGTATTATTCGGTTTATTATGATCAACTGAATCAACTGAATCAACAAATTGGCGATGCAAATGCATCCTTGGCAGGACTTCCAGAGCAGCAAAGGAAATATTATGATGTTGAAAGAGGCTATAATATTATTGAAAATGCCTACAATATTCTGCTTACCAAGCAAGCGGAAACGCAAATGAGAGTGGAAACTAATCGATCAGATATTAATATCATCGATCCCGCTAAAAATTTAGGACAAGGACCGATTGCTCCGAATATTCAACAAACAAAATATACCATTATTGGTGGTTTAATGGCGATTCCGTTGTTGTTCTTAATTATTGGTGAAGTGTTGGATAACCGTGTTCGGAACATCAAAGAAATACTTTCTGCAACAAAAATTCCTTTACTAGGTGTTATTGGAAAGAATAATCATGAAAATAATTTAACCGTTATAGAGCAACCAAAGTCTTCAATTTCTGAGGCTTTCAGAGGAATTCGTGCCAATTTGCGTTTTCTCTATAATGAAGACGGCAAAAGTAAAGTTATTTTAGTCACCTCTTCCATTGGTGGGGAAGGTAAAACCTATGCTTCCATCAACATCGCTTCCGTTTTAGGATTGAGTGGTAAGAAAACAATTTTGTTGGGAATGGATTTTCGTAAGCCGAAAATTTTTGGAGATTTCAAAATTGATAATAAATTCGGAATTTCAAATTATTTAACAGGTGAGGTTAGTTTAGAACAAATCATTAACACAACTAAAGTTCCGGATTTACACGTAGCGACTTCGGGGCCAATTCCGCCAAATCCATCGGAATTGTTAATGAGTGATCGAAGTATAAATTTTATCAAAGAACTGAGAAAAGAGTACGATTTTATCATCATCGACTCCCCACCAGTAGGTTTGGTTGCAGATTCATTTGAATTGATGAAGCACACCGATGCCAATGTGTATGTAATTCGACATGAATACACCGAAAAGTATATGCTGAAGATGATTACCGAGAAATATCATAATCACGAAATTGAGCATTTAGGAATAGTTTATAACGATTATGTGGTAAAACAAGGCTACGGTTACGGCTACGGATATGGTTACGGCTACGGTTATGGATATGGTTATTTTGATGAAGATAAAACGTATCAGGAACCACTCCTTATTAAAATCAGAAATAAATTACGAAGTATATTTTCAAAAAACGGATAACAAATAAAATCCTCATTTAATTGAGGATTTTTTTGGCTTATAAAAAAAGCTCGAAATCATTTTGTATTTTATAATAATTTATGTTTTTTTGAAGTTATTTAACTAAATATTAATAATTTCTCTAATATAAAAATGTTTTATATTTGCACCAATATTCAAAAAAAGACTGAACGCGCATTCATGAGTAAAAAACTAATTTTCTCTTTCATTGCTGTTATAATGATGAGTACCTATGCGAAGGCGCAACGGCATGAGCTTGGAATTCAGTTGGGAATCAGCAACCTTGTTGGTGATATTGGTAAAACCAATTACGTATTTCAACCTGTTATTACCGGTAATTTTTCACAATTTGGGTTACCATTTTATGGTGGTATTTTGTACAGGATGAATTTTAATCCGTATCAGTCCTTGCGATTCAATCTTGGGTACAATCACATTCAATTCTCGGATAATGTAGCGAAGGAGTATTATCGGAAAAATCGCGGATTGTTCGGTACCAATTCCATTTATGAAGCCGACGTACTTTTTGAATATAATTTGTTTCCTGTAAATGATGAGCAAAAAAGTCTATTAAGTCCATATATCTTCGCAGGATTGGGCGCTTTAATTGCTGAAACTCCACAATTGGTTATTGAAAATGATTTCTATCGTAACGCCGCTGGCGAAGCGTTAAATCCAACCACCAATACGGATTTTGTTACCACATCAACGTACGATACGGCGCGCAAAATGACATTAGCAATTCCTTTCGGAGTTGGATTGAAGTACAAATTCAATTATAACTGGGCGCTTTTTGGTGAATTTATGTTTCGGCCAACATTCTCAGATTCCATTGATTACAGTGTAATTGATGAAAAAAATGTAAAAGTTACTTACAATAAAGATATTCTTGATCCCAACGCCAATAATAAGTCGATTTTGCAATCCGATCCCTATAAAAGTGTTGCAGATTCACGAGCGCAGCAAATTATTGAAAACCGAAAAGTGGGAAATGTAAACTCAAAAGATTGGGTAAATACAGTAAGTCTTGGTTTAACTTATTCCTTCGGAAGACCTCCGTGTTATTGCGATTACTAAATAATGTCTCAAATAAAAGCTAAAATAAATCCGGAAAAAGTTCCGCAGCATGTTGCCATTATTATGGATGGGAATGGCCGTTGGGCGAAATCGCGTGGAGAAGAACGAACTTTTGGTCACAGAAATGCAATTGAAGCCGTTCGAAATGCGATAAATGCGTGTAATGAAGTAAATATTCCATTTCTTACACTGTATACCTTCTCTTCAGAAAACTGGAAAAGACCAGAAAGTGAAGTAAATTCGTTAATGAGTCTGCTTTCTGAAACGCTCATCATCGAAGGTGAAGATATTTTTTCTAAAGGTCTTAGAATGCACGTTATTGGTGATACTTCTACATTGCCCGAATTGGTGCGCGATCAGTTAGAGCGTTTAATAGAAATTACCAAAGATAATACACGTGGCAACTTAATTTTGGCTTTAAGTTATGGATCCCAAAAAGAAATTCTAAAAGCAGTGAAAGAAATTGCGCAAGAAGTTCAAAATGGCGATTTGCAACCAGAAGAAATTAACGAAAAGGTTTTTGAAAATCACCTTTACACAAAAGATTTTCCTCCCGTAGATTTATTGATAAGAACGAGTGGAGAAATTCGAATTAGTAACTTTTTGCTTTGGCAAATTGCATACGCCGAACTTCAGTTTTTGGATGTGCTTTGGCCAGATTTTCAAAAAGACGATTTTTTCCAGTGCATCGTAAATTATCAAAAAACCGAAAGAAGATACGGGAAAACCAGTGAACAACTGGACCATTTAGAACAAACGAACAGAATAGAACGATAAAGATGAAGTTTAAACTTTTACCGATCCTAATGCTTGCATATTCTGCAGGTTTTTACGGACAGGTTACACCAGAGATTGAGAAAGACAGTACATCGGTTCCCACACAGGCAGCAACACAATTGCCTGCACAGAACGGACCATACGTCTTGAGGGATATTGTAGTAGACGGTGTTAAAAAATATACTCCGGCGCAAATCCTGCGCTTTACAGGATTAAACAAAGGCGAACGAGTAGATATTCCCGGGCAAAAGGTAAGCAATGCCATTAAAAAACTATGGGAAACACAATCCTTTTCCAAAGTAGAAGTATATGTGGAAAGCCTTGATGGAGACAATATTGTTCTAAAATTTTCACTGCAAGATTTAAAAGAACTTGGCGAAGTAAAATTTACCGGGAAAGGAATCGGAAAATCGAAAAGTGAAAAACTGGCAAAAGACAATAATCTAAAGCCAGGAACAAAAATCACTCAGAATTTGGTTTCTACCTTAAAAACCAATATTCCGAAAGATTACATTAAAAAAGGTTTTGCAGATGCTAAAATTGCCATCAACGAAAAACCAAACCTCACAGATTCCAACCTTGTGGATTGGACGATTGATGTGGAAAAAGGTAAAAAAGTAAAAATCGATCATATTGAATTCGAAGGGAATGAAAGTGTGAGCGATGCTAAACTTCGTAAAAAAGGTTTTAAAGATACCAAACAAAAACGTTTTGGAATTAATGGAATTCTTAAACCTTCTAAATTTATCGAAGAAAAATACCAGGAAGATAAACACAACCTGATTAATTATTATAACTCTCTTGGATTTAGAGATGCTAAAATTGTATCCGATTCCGTTTGGAGAAACGAAAGAAATCGTTACGAAATTAAAGTTGGTTTAAGCGAAGGAAAAAAATACTACATCGGCGATATTAACTTCCTCGGGAATACCGCATATTCTACAGAGTTTCTTCAACGAATTCTTGGGTACAAAAAGGGCGATATTTACGACGTGGTAGGCTTCAATAAAAAAGTTGGAGAAGATGGCGGTAAAGACGATGATAGCGATTTGAAATCACTTTATCTAAACAGTGGTTATTTATTTTCCCAAGTAATCCCAGTAGAAAAATCAGTTGCTGGAGATTCAGTTAACCTTGAAATTCGAATTACAGAAGGAGAAAAAGCAAGCTGGAATCGTGTTACTTGGAGCGGAAATACAACCACCCACGACCATGTAATCCTTCGTGCATTACGAACAAGACCTGGAGGTTTATTTAGAAAAGCAGATATTAAAAGAACATTCTTTGATCTTGCGGGGATGCAGTTTTTCGATCCACAACAAATAGGACAAAACATTCAGCCACAACCTCAAGATAACACAGTAGATATCCATTGGACAGTTGTTGAAAAAGGTTCTTCGCAAGTACAACTACAAGCTGGTTACGGTGGAGGTTCCTTTATCGGAACTTTAGGATTAACCTTTAATAACTTCTCGCTTCGTAACTTTTTAAAATTAAAAGATTTTAAACCTGTGCCACAAGGGGATGGACAAACCTTCTCAATCCAAGCGCAAGCAGGACAATACTTTCAAACTTACGGTATTTCTTTTGTAGAACCTTGGTTGTTTGGAACTCGTCCAACGGCGTTATCTGTTAGTGTAAATCAATCATTAGTTCGCTATGATGATACTTACGGAAATGCACAAAAATTAGATATCTTTTCCGCAAGTGTTGGATTAAACAGACTTTTAAGATGGCCGGATGATTATTTCTCATTATACACGGGAATTCAGTATCAAAGCTATAAGTTTTCAAATTATCCATTCCAGTTTGGTAATACTACCGAGTATTACGGATCTGCCAATAACTTCAGTTTTAATGTTGGTTTAAGTAGAAATTCTGCAGGAACCGATCCAATTTTCCCAACAGAGGGTTCAAATATTGAAGCATCTGTTAAATTCACACCGCCTTATTCACTCTTTGGAAACAAAGATTATGATAGCATGTCGGCAACTGAAAAATACAAGTGGTTAGAATTTTATAAAGTAAAATTAAAAGCCGATGTGTACAATACAGTTGTTGGGAAACTCGTTCTTAGAACTGCTGGAGAGATGGGATTCCTTAATGGGTATAACAAAAAATTAGGAGCTCCACCATTTGAAAGATTTTATTTAGGAGGTACAGGACTTTTCGGAACTCGATTTGATGGTCGTGAATTGGTTCCACTTCGTGGATACGAGGATTCAAGCTCAACAGGTGGTGATACCGATGATGTTACACCGTACGGAGGTGCAACGATTTATAATCGTTTTGTAGCCGAGTTAAGATACCCGATTTCTTTAAATCAAACTGCAAAAATTTATGCGCTTACCTTCGCTGAAGGTGGAAACGCATGGACAAGTTTTGGAAAATACAATCCTTTCCAGTTGAAAAGATCCGTTGGTGTTGGTGTTAGGGTGTATATGGGAGCATTCGGACTTATTGGTTTCGATTTCGCTTATGGCTTCGATAGTACTATTGGAAATACAGATCCTTCAGGATGGAAAACCCACTTCCTAATGAACCAAAACTTGTAATACTTCGTAAAAATAAGCACATGAAATGTTTTAAATTATTAACCTTCGTTTTCGTATTTTGTTCCGCTGTTGCTCCTGCTCAAAAAATTGGTGTAGTAGATACTGATTATATTCTAAGCAAACTTCCACAATATAAAGATGCAGAAGAACGATTGAATTCTCAAATTCAGTCTTGGCAATCTGAAATTCAGAAGTTGCAAAGCGAATACGACAAGAAAAAAGCAACACTAGAAAACGAAAGAGTGCTTCTTGTTGGTGATCAGTTAAAGCAACGCGAAAAGGAAGTTGATGATTTAGATAAAAAAATTAAAACAACCATCAATAATCGTTTTGGTACCAGAGGCGAAATTAATAATGCACGAAAAAATCTTGCAAAACCTTTTCAAGATCAAATATGGAATGCAATTAAAACGGTATCCGAAAAGAATAGTTTAGGCATAGTTCTTGATAAAACAGAACAAAATGTACTTTTTCTTGAAAAAAGATACGATTATACGGATAAAGTGTTAAATTTGCTCCTCAAAAATCAGCCTAAAAATGCTTCCGAAAATACAAAAGGAAACAATAAAAGCGGTTCAGCGCAAAACACGCGTTCATCGGCAAGAGGCAGAGTAAATGCAGCAGGAAAAGTTTCAACACCTGTTAAAAAATCAGTTAAAAAATAGTATAAAATAAATAAACCTCATTATGAAAAAACTAAGTGTAATATTTTCAATAATTACCCTATTCGCTACCGGTCTTGTTCAAGCACAAAAAATTGCGTCAATCGATTACGAAACAATCCTTGCTGCAATGCCAGAAGCTAAAAAAATGACGACTGATCTAGAAACTTTTAGCAAAACAAAAGGGGACGAGCTTAATAAACAAGCAACCGCTTTTCAAGCAGAAGTTGAAGCATATCAAAAATCTGCAGGAACACTAACTGAAGCGCAAAGAGCTGCAAAAGAAGAAGAGTTGGGTAAAAAACAACAAGGATTGCAACAATTACAATATACTGCACAAAGCGATTTAGCTCAAAAAAGAGAAGCTGCGCTTAAGCCAATCATTGATAAAATTAATGTAGCGGTTGACAAAGTTGCAAAATCTAACGGCTATGAATTCATTATTGATTCAAGTGCTTTAATCTACAAAGGGGGAGCAGATGCAACACCACTTGTTAGAAAAGAATTAGGTATTTAATTCAATACATATTATTTCAATACAACCATCTCCTATCGAGATGGTTTTTTTATTTTTGTATCATGGGAAAAGAAACCGCTTCAATAGAAAAAATCCGATTTAGTGATTGCGATCCTATCGGACATCTAAATAATGTGAAATATTTAGAATACATGCTGAATGCAAGGGAAGATCATGTTGAAAATTACTATGGCTTCACATATGAAGAGTACATCAAACAAACGGGTTGTACTTGGATTGCCGTTCAAAACGAAATCGCATATTTAAAAGAAGTGCGAGCAAACACGAAAGTCGAAATCTCCAGTAAAATTATAGAAATTGATGATCGAATTTCTAAAGTAGAATTGCTTATGAGAAGTCTTGATGGTAAACAAGTACACGCAGTGCTTTGGATGACCGTTATTTATTTTAATATGAAAACGCGCAAGTCCGAAAGTCAACCTAAAGAAACGATGGAACTTTTTGGGAAATTTTTGGTGAATGTTGAACAAAAGAGTTTTCAAGAAAGAGCAAATTTCTTACGTAAACAAAATAAGTTAGGATAATTGAATATGGAAAAAATTATAGTAATCGGTGGAAATGGGCAATTAGGAAGTTGTCTTCAAAAAATAGCACCTCAGTTCGAGCTTGAGTATGAGTTTCTTTTTACAGATTCTTCAACAGTCGATATTACAGATGAATCTTCAATCCAAGATATTTTTGAAGAGTTTAAACCACAATATTGCATCAACGCTTCTGCCTATACCGCGGTAGATCTTGCAGAAAAGGAAGAAGAAAAGGCTTTTGCCGTAAACGCCTACGGTGTTGAAAACTTGGCCTTAGCATGCAAATCAAATAAAACCATCCTCATTCATGTATCCACCGATTATGTGTTTGATGGTGAAACTGAAATTTCGTACGATGAAGATAATTTCACCAATCCCATTGGGGTGTATGGTCAATCGAAACGCTTAGGTGAAGAGCTTGCTCTTGAAGCTAATCCGCAAACGATTATTCTTAGAACTTCTTGGTTGTATTCAGAGTTTAATAAAAACTTCGTGAAAACAATGTTGAATTTGTTTAGCCAAAAAGAGGAATTAGGAATTGTAGCTGATCAGTTTGGGCAACCCACAAATGCGAACGATCTTGCAGAAGCTATTATGACAATTATAAAATCACCTCAGAAGGAATTCGGAATTTTTCATTTTTCAAATTATCCGGAAACTACATGGTTTTCATTTGCGTCCAAAATTGCTGAATTCTCGCATTCAAAAATAAAGCTCAATCCAATTACAACCGAACAGTTTCCAACACCTGCGAAAAGACCAAGAAGAAGTACGATGGCGCTGGATAAAATCGAGAAATTCTATTCAATAGAACCAAAATATTGGGAGAATAGTTTAGAAGAGTGTATTGAAATTCTTAAAATAACCACACAATAGAAATCCTATGAATATTGTGAAAATGTCAACAATGATGTTTGCTGTAGCGGTTATGCAACTTTTTGATGCGCAAAATGTGGCTTTAACGGAAGTTAAGCAAATGTCAGAAAATAAGGATACTTTTCTGTATCAGGTTTCGTCTGATCAATCCAACAAAACCTATTTAGGAACACTCGAAGTGCAGGGCTATTCGAATAACGATCCAGAAGTTTTTAAAATGATATATGAAAAGTCGAAAAAAATTGGGGCCAATGCATTTTCTTTGTTTCCATTTCGGTCGGTAGATGGTCAGGTTGTAGAATTTAATCCAGCAAATTATCGATTACAGTTGTTTTATGTAGAACAAGATCAATTGCCAAAAGAAGATAATTGCATGTATGTAATGAATACCACTGCTAAATCTAAGAAAGTTCGCTACAATAATATCGATATTGTAGTACCGCCTCGCACTTATTTTAAAAGAATTTTGGATCCAGATAAGGTTTATACTTTGTCGACCAGGAAATTTTTAGGTTCGTCTGTTCAATTAAAAGCAAAAGAAAACCAACCTGTACAGTTTTTTCAGATTGAGTCAGCGCGAATAAAAGCCAATCCTTATGGAGCTTCTGGCATTAACATCAAAAGCGGCGATATTTCAGGCCTTGAAAAATCGTATGCCGAATTTCTAAAGACTATTTACAAAGAAGTTGAATAAAATGTTAAGTGAGATTATAGCAATTTCTCTCACTAAATCCTACGATTTCCACTCAATCTATTCACTTAACTGATGAAACCTATCTTTTCCCTTGCAAACTTTTGTAGTTCACATTCAGATGGTTGAGGGATTAGTTGAATATAATTATGTAAAAAGTTTGGATATTGGTGATAAGTTCTTACATTTGCAGTCCCGATAAAGAGGGGGGCGA
>JAFAGO010000026.1 GCA_023422635.1 Bacteroidota bacterium | reverse complement strand
CTTCTGTAGTAAAATCGGCGCTGCAAAGGGAAGTGAAATTCTGCCCTTTTGCAAAATCAGTTCCTTTAATATTCTTCGTATCGCAATCTTTAAAATTTGTGGTAATGGCTTCTGTGGTAATCGCGTTCATCACCTGACTTCCAAGTAAATCTACAGCTTTATCTTTGCCGACTTTCCCCAACTGATCTTTTAATGCACCAAGAATTTGCGCCTGAAAAAGACCGATACAAAGCATGGCAATAAGTACAAAAATTTTTTTCATGGTATGAATTTTTAGATTTTCTAAAGGTATAAAAAATTCAATATTTGAAAATGAACGATGTGTAAATAAATTACGGTTGATTCCCCTTCTTATTTCGTTTTTTTAAAAATGAGAACCTTTGAGAACTTTACTTATCTTTGAAATCAAAATTGAAATAAACAATGGGAATTGCAGATTTATTATTCAAAAGAAAACAGGAAGCCGCTGCTAAAAATTTAGCTGAAGGAAAAACTTTTCGGGAAGAAAACGCAAAAAAAGAGGGAGTAACAACCTTGCCAAGCGGTTTACAATACGAAATTTTAGTTGAAGGAACTGGAGAAAAGCCAACAGCAAGCGACACGGTAAAATGCCATTATCACGGAACCACGATTAAAGGTGAAGTTTTCGACAGTTCTGTAAACAGAGGAACACCAGCAAGTTTCCCGTTGAACAGAGTAATTTCCGGCTGGACAGAAGGCGTACAATTAATGAATATCGGAAGCAAATACCGTTTTACCATTCCCCCTGATTTGGCGTATGGAGATCAACAAATCAGTAAAGAAATTGGCGCCAATTCAACGCTTATTTTTGAGGTAGAATTACTGGGAATCAATTAACAATAAAAGTGGGGAAATTTCTCCACTTTTTTTATTTCTAAAAGGTGAAAAGGTGAAAAAACGGAATTGCTCAACGAACTACCATTTTGCAAGAATGCTTCGACTTTGCTCAGCATGACAATACTACCACGTTTATTTTATGCAATGTCAGTCTGAGAGTAGTCGAGGACAAAGACTCTAAAAACGGACAATCAATAATAATTTAGGTTCCTTTAAAAACCTAGAAAAGATTTTTTAAGCATTCTGAGAGACTTAGCGGCTTTACATTGCGCCAAACCTGAGTACATACTGCTTACTACTATTAAACCAAATACTATAAATTTTGAAAGTACCTCCCACGAAAAATGATTTTCTAGAAATAACGGAAGCCAATCAGATAATGGTGTGATATAAGATATTGCAAAATAGGATACACTTACAACAATATTATTTCTCCAATGATAAATGGAAAAACGCATCCCTATACCCTTTTTACTGTAAGCAAATCTGTTGATAATCAAATTATAAAATAGCGTTAAAACACAGAATAGCAGCGAAATAAAGAGAATCCCAAACGCCACAAATTTATAATACTGAACAGCTAGTAATTTAGTGGACAACAATAAAAACAAGTAAGCACCAATAAATGCAATTACTGAATAGCTTATTAGTTTTATATCTGAGTCTTTTCTGATTCTCAACTCCATCATTGTTATTCCTGATTGTTTTCTATTTTTCAAAATATAAAACGGAACTTTTGTTTTCAAATCTGGCTTCCAAATTTCCTTCACTTTTTCAAAAGCACTTTCAAAACTTACTTTCTCGTTACACATTATGTCTTGAACCTGATTTGTAAAATGATCTTGGACTTCTAACAAAATATCAATCTGAAGATTTTTATCCAACAGAAATCTTCTGATTTCCAACGATTGTGCATCAGAAATCATAGTTTAAAATTTATTTTTTGCTTGAGGATTTCAATTTGTTTTTTGTACTCTTTTAGATTCAAAAATCCAAAAATTCCGAGAACGAAAAATAAGAAAAACGAGAACAGTAAAATTAAATCGCCCACACCTATATTGAATTGTATTACATTGATGAATGCACGATGCAACCGCTCAAAACGCTCTGAGAAATTGATAAAAACATTCGATGGAATAAAAATAAGATATACCGGTATAAAAGTTACAGAATTCTGTAAGTAACTGATTGGCCTTTTTTTATGTTGGGAGGTGGAACGTACGATTTTGAGATTCCATAAACTGCTTATTAACAATACAATATACAAAAAAGCATAAATAAAGAGCATCCAGTAGGAAGCCAAAGTTTTATTAAAAAAAAGGAGTAATACTGAAACTAAAATAGGTAATCCGCTTATTAAAAACGTTTTTTTCCACAGTTGTTTGGAGGTTCTTTTTCTGATTTCATTTTCGAATTTCGTGATTTTTTTGGTTGCTGAAAAAGAAAAAACCATTTTAAAATCTTTGTTCCACGATTGTTGTACTTCAATCCACGCAAGATAAAACGGTTTATCTTCCATTTGCATTTTATATTCAATTTGTTCTTGGATGTGGTCCTCAACTTCCACCAAAAGATCTAATGGTAATTTTTTTGAAAACAAATAATCAAGGATTGTTTTTTTCTGATCAGGATTCATGGCGATACGTTTTAAATATTAAAAATGCTGTTCAAATTAACGATGTACCGCTTCATTTCAACTTCATGCAATTCCTGTTGTTTTTTTCCTTTTTCGGTCAATAGATAATATTTCCGATCGCGACCATTAATGTTTTGAATTTCCGCTTCAATAATGCCGTCACTTTCCAATTTGTGTAAGATGGGATAAAGTGCGCCTTCCGTCATCTCCAACTCCCCTTTTGTTAGCTCTTTGGCGCGTTGCGTCATTTGATAGCCGTACATTTTAACTTCTTTCGCCAGAAGTTTAAGGATAATATTCTGTAAAGTTCCTTTGTACAATTTATTGTTTTTCGACATACCTAAAAATCTTATGCATTACGAATATATGCATAATTTTCTTATGTATACCTAATCTGAACAAAAAAATCCGACAAAAATTTGCCGGATTTAGATGATAAAAGTGTTTTTATTATTTCTTATTGAAATCTCCTGCGTATACAGAAGTTACTCGATTTAAAGAAATATACTTTTTAAGAACGCTATTTACTTCGGAAAGTTTCAGCGCTTGTACCTTTGAATTCAATTCATCGTATCTTTCCAATGGAACATCAAAAAGAAGTTTATTATTCACCAAATTAATCAATGTATTATCAAAACCCAATCCTGTAGTTCTTTCGTTGGCAAAACTTTTCTTGTTGGTTTCCAACTCTTCTTGGGTAAATCCATCTTTTACGGCTTTACTCACTTCGTCTTTAACAGCAGCTTCAACGGCGTCTCTTTTGGTTGGGTTTAAAAACGCGTAATAATTCCAAGAAGCAACATCGTTCGTCATTGGCACATTTAAATAAGAACCAACACCATAGGAAATTCCTTCTTTCTCGCGAAGTCGCATTGGCAATCTTGCAGAAAGAAATCCACCTTGACCTAAGATTTCATTCGCCAAAACCAAAGCAGGATATTCTGCACTGTTTTGATCCATTTTAAAACTCGATGTTCCCAAAGCAACTGCATTTTCTTTGTCTGGAGTAATAATGATATCGTCCACTTTTTTGGTTTCGAAATAGGTTGGTTTTACTTCAACGAATTTTGTTTTCGCAGTGAATTTACCAAATGCTTTTTCCAAACCTTCGCTAGCGGTTTTAGCATCAAGATTTCCTACCACAGTTCCAACGCCTGCAGAAGCGCCCAAAATAGTGTTGTAGAAATCTACCACTTGGTTGCGGGTAACTTTTTTGTTTTCAGCAATTTCTTCTTCTAACGTTGGGGTATAAAAAATAGAATTTTTAGGATAAGGAGCCGCCAATCTCGACAACGTATTGGACGCAATTGCTTGAGGATCTTTCAATTGACCTTCAAGATACGTGTTGGTTTCGGCGATAGTTTTTGTAAGTTCACTTTCAGGGAATGTGGAATTCGATAACAGATCCTGAACAATTTCCATCACTTTTGAATAATATTCCTGATAAGTTGAAATCTGCACGAACAGGTTTTGTCCGCCTCCGTAAAAGTTTACTGAAGATTTCATTTGATCCAATTGATCTTGAATTTGTTCTTTTGTTCTGTTTTTCGTTCCCGCTTTCAATAAAGAAGAAGTAATGTCCATCACTGCAGATTTTCCTGCAAGATGTTTTTCGTTTCCTATTCTAAATCTAAAAGTTCCTTGTACTTTATCTCCTTTAAGTTCTTTTTTCACCAATCCGTATTTCATTCCATTAGAAAGTGTTCCTTCGGTAAGATTTTTCTTCAAGTTTGCAATGGAAGCTTCGAAAGGTGCCACTTCTTTTTCTGCCGCTTTCCCTTTATAATCTTTAACTAAGTTGGCAATTGCTTCATCTCTGAATTCCGTTGGAAAAACTCGCTCTTCATTTGGAGAAGGACGGAAAACACCAATGGTTCTGTTATTGGCTTTGAAATATTTGGATGCAACGCTCTTCACATCTGCTAAAGATAATTTTTCAACATTATCGCGATACAGGAATCCCAATTTGTAATTTCCTGCTCCAATAAGTTCGGTAAGATTAATCGCAAAGTTGATGGTATTGTTTTTTTGGTTTTCAATACTTTTAATCAATTTTGCTTTTGCTCTTTTTAAATCTTCTTCGGTATAATTGATGGTTGAAATTTTGTCCAGTTCAGATTTTACCAAAGTTGTTGTTTGATCTAGATTATTGTCTTTCGGCACATCAAAATTAAAATACACCAAACCTGGATCACGAACGGTCGGAGAAAACGTCCAAATTGCAGAAACTTTTTGAGTATCGACTAAACTTTTATACAAATAGCCAGAAGGATCCGCGGTAAGAATTTCGTACAATGCATCTAAAGCAGCATAATCTTTATCCGCAAATGCAGCCGTGTGATATCCCGCAGCAATTATTTGTTGATCGTTATTTCGCTTAATCTCAAAGTATTTCTCTCCATTCTGTGCGGGTTCAACGGTATACGTTCCCCCCAAAGAACGACTTGGTTTTGGAATAGAAGAAAAATATTCCGTAATATATTTTAGTGCATTTGCCTCGTCGAATTTACCAGCAATAATCAAAGTAGCGTTATCTGGTTGATAGTACTTTTCGTAGAATTTACGAAGTGTTGGCGCTTTCACTCTTTCGATATCTTCCTTACTTCCAATTGTTGAATTCCCGTAATTGTGCCACGTATACGCATTGGAAAATACGTTTTGCATCATTACTCGTGTAGGATTGTTTTCACCAATTTCAAATTCGTTTCTTACTACAGAAAATTCTTTATCTAAGTCCGTTTGTAAAATGGTAGCATTAATCATTCTATCCGCCTCCATTTGTAGGGACCATTTTAAATTCTCGTCGCTGGACGGGAAAATTTCATAATAATTGGTGCGATCATACCAAGTGGTTCCGTTTGCTTGTCCTCCCTTATCTGAAAGCTGTTTTTTAATATCACCTAAGTTTTTAGTTGATTTAAAAAGCATATGCTCTAAGAGGTGCGCCATTCCTTTTTCTCCGTAACCTTCATCTTTTGAACCCACATTGTACACGATATTTACCACCATATTACTTTGCGATGTATCGGGAATTAAAAGAATATCAAGACCGTTGGAAAGTGTAAATTCCTTTACGCCTTCAATTGTGCTGACAAATTTTGGGGCTTCGGTTTTTTGTGCCGTCAGTGTCCCACAGTTCAAGGTAACAGCGATCAATAGACTAAATAAAATTTTATTCATGTTTAGATAGAATTTAATGGTCTAAATTTAGCAAATTAATATGAATATTGATAAAATATAAAATTTATTAACGATTAAATGACAATCTGAAAATCGAGTTTTCAATTCATTTAGGTTGCCGTACATTTGTACTGTGGAAAATGAAAAAATAATTTTAGGAATCGACCCCGGAACAACCATCATGGGATTCGGAATTATTGGCGTGAAGAAAAATAAGATTGAGCTTATTTCGATTCATGAACTCGTTCTAAAAAAATACCCCAATCACGAAACAAAACTTAAATATATTTTCGAGCGTACGCTTTCTTTAATTGATGAGTTTCATCCAGACGAAGTTGCTTTAGAAGCGCCGTTCTACGGGAAAAATGTGCAATCGATGCTAAAATTGGGACGAGCGCAAGGCGTTGCCATGGCAGCCAGCTTGTATCGCGATATTCCCATTACAGAATATTCGCCCAAGAAAATAAAAATGGCCATTACAGGAAACGGAAATGCAAGTAAAGAACAAGTTGCAGGAATGCTTCAGAACCTTTTAAAATTAAAAGAATTTCCTACCAAATATTTAGATGCCTCAGATGGTTTAGCGGTTGCCGTTTGTCACCACTTTAACTCAGGAGGTCCAGAAAAGGAGAAATCCTACTCCGGTTGGGAAAGTTTTATCAAGCAAAATCCAAGTCGGTTAAAATAAATTCAAATAAAAAAAATTCTTCTATTAAAAATACAAAACATTGATTTTCAATAAGATATTTTGTAAAACAAATTTACAATCTATTTACTTGGTTAAACCTAATACTATTTGTAACATTGGTATGATTTTTACAACGTATTGCATATTGAAAAAGAGTAAAGATGAAACTACACCAAAACATCAATCCAAATCATGTGGCAAATTCTAAAATGAATGGTTTTCAGAAATTCATGATGATGTGCTCCGGCGCGAATCTTCAGATTTTGAGAAAAACACCAAGCGAATGGAATAAATTCTCGGGCATTGGAGCAATTGTACTCTTCACCGCCGTTTTTGCAACGCTCTCTGCGGGATATGCCATGTTTACCGTTTTTGATCATATTGGCTCTGCAATTGGTTTTGGAATTTTATGGGGATTGATGATTTTCAATCTCGACAGATATATCGTTTCTTCCATTAAAAAGACTGGCTCAGCTTGGAATCAAATTCTAATGGCAATTCCACGTTTACTTTTAGCGATATTCCTGGGAATTATTATTTCAAAACCTTTAGAATTAAAGATTTTCGAAAAGGAAGTGAACAAGCAACTCAACACCATAATTCAGAGAAATAAAAAACAACTTCAAGTTGAAATGAATGGAAGAATTTTGCAACAAACCGGTCCATTCGAAACCGAAAAAAAACAAATTGCTGAAAAAACGGCACTTTATCAAGCTGCTTACGACTCCGCTGCAATAGAATTAGAACGCGAAATTCTGGGCACGAAAACAGGTTTAACCTCTGGAAAAGAAGGCTACGGAACCAATGCCAAAAGAAAAGCAGAATTAAAAGAACAACGAAAACTTGATTTAGAAAATTATCAAAAACAAATGGCTTCAAGACAAGCTTATTTGGATAACGAAATTTCTAAAGTATACACTAATCTTGAATCAGAACGCAACAAAACGGAAACTTTTGAAGACCAATTCAATGGTTTTGCTGCGCGACTTCAGGCTTTGGATGAACTTGGAAAAAACTCCGCAATCATCGCCTTAGCAGCAAGCTTTATCATGGGACTTTTTATTACACTGGAAATTTCGCCGGTGCTTATTAAACTTATTTCTTCGGTTGGACCTTACGATTATTTGTTGGAAAAAACGGAGAACGATTATCGTTTATACGCCAAGGAAAAAATTGAAAAAGGAAATGCCTGGACGGATCATCGAATTGATGATTTCAAGGATCAGTTGAATGAATGACAATATTCTTGCGTAAAAAACTATTGATATTCTGAAATTCCAATTTCAATGCTTTCAGAAATGCGCTTTGTAGACTGATATTGCGCTTTGCATAATTTCGCACTAAAAGAATAGGTGTTTTTATCGACCAAAATATAATTCATATCGTTCGCTTTTACAGGAACTGAAAGACGTTTAGCATCACCATTCACTCGAATAATAATATCGCAGGAAGAATTGTTTTTAAAAAGAATGGCCGCTTTAGCAGCAGCGGGAGTCTCGTTTAGAAATAAATTTACAGCAGCGGCTGCTCGTTGATTACGGTCTTCCGCATCTTTTTCCATTAAACCCTTAAATTCTGCCTCTTGTGAAGCGTATAATTTTTTAGCTGTATTTGAAGCTTTCGAACTTCCTTGAACTCCATTTTGGGTTCGATAATAAACAGTTTCGCAGCTGGTAAGCGAAAAAGCCAAGGCGATCAAAAATGAGGGTAAATATGTTTTCATATTACAACAAAACACTTTTTAAACAAGAAAAGCCTTTCCTCAAAACGAAGAAAGGCCTTTTTAATACAGTTTTTATAAAGAATAATTCGGTGCTTCTTGTGTAATAATCACATCGTGCGGATGCGACTCTTTTAAACCGTTGCCCGTAATTTGAACCATTTTCCCATCACGCTGAAGCTTTTCAATATCCGCAGTTCCGCAATAGCCCATACCCGCGCGAATTCCGCCAGTAAGTTGGAATACAACATCTTCAAGTTTGCCTTTAAAAGGAACTCGACCTTCAATTCCTTCAGGTACAAATTTTTTCGCTTCACTTTGGAAATAACGTTCTTTACCACCTCTTTTCATAGCAGATAAACTTCCCATTCCTTGGTAGGATTTGAATTTTCTTCCTTGGAAAATAATTTCTTCACCTGGAGCTTCTTCAGTTCCTGCAAATAAAGAACCTAACATTACCGCATTTGCGCCCGATGCAATTGCCTTCACAATATCGCCAGAAAGTTTAACACCGCCATCCGCAATTACGGATACGTTTTTGGTTTTGGCATATTCGTACACATTATAAATCGCAGAAAGTTGCGGAACTCCTACTCCGGCAACCACTCTTGTTGTACAAATGGAACCTGGACCTACACCAACTTTCAAAACATTTGCGCCTGCTTCAATAAGATCTTTGGCAGCATCTGCGGTCACAATATTTCCGCCAACCAAATCCAAATCTGGAAAAGCGCTTCTAATTTCTTTAATTTTATCAATCACTCCTTTTGAATGCCCGTGTGCAGAATCAATCGCAATAATATCGGCTCCCGCTTTTACTAAAGCTGCAATTCTTTCCATGGTATCAACTCCTACTCCTACTCCAGCACCTACAATTAAGCGACCATTTTTATCTTTGTTGGCATTGGGATATTCCAACTGATTATCGATATCTTTAATGGTAATTAATCCAACCAATTTATTGGCAGCATCTACGATTGGAAGTTTCTCTACACGATTTTCGAGGAGAATTTTCTTTGCGCTTTCAAGGGTTGTGTTTTTATCGGAAGTTACAATATTGTCTTTGGTCATTAAATCTTCCACCTTCATGGAAAGATCTTCTTGGTATTTCACATCTCGATTGGTAATAATTCCAATTAAAACATTTTCTGCATCCACAACGGGAAGTCCAGAAATTTTATACTTAGACATTAAATCTTTTGCCTCGCCTAAGGTGTGATCTTTAGAAAGGGTAACAGGATCCGCAATCATTCCGTTCTCGGAGCGTTTTACTTTGTTCACTTGCGCTGCTTGTTCCGCAATCGGCATATTTTTGTGAATAAAACCTACACCACCAACGCGCGCAAGAGCTATCGCTAAATCCGCTTCTGTAACTGTATCCATAGCAGCGGACACAATGGGAACATTGAGCGTAATTTTATCGGTAAGTCTTGATTTTAATGAAACCTGATTCGGGAGAACTTCAGAATAAGAAGGAATCAACAATACGTCATCGAAAGTGATGGCTTCCTCTACAATTTTGTTATGAATAGACATCTTTACTTTCTGTGCAAAATTAGATTATTTTTTTTAAACTTGAAAACACTTTGTTTTTGTTCACAAAAAATTAAAAAACCGCACTTAGTTGCACGGCTTTTCAGAATATTAAATAAAGAAAATGAATTGTAATTGTGAGATTTTTCTTAGTTCGAAATGGTGCTTGAAATTTGTTTTTCTGCACGTTGTTCGCTGTTGATCACATTGCTGATATCTTCAGGAGTAAACTTCCCTTTCACTTCTAGAAAAATAACATCTTGATCACCTTGCACAATAAGCATAAGATTTTGAATTTCGTCCCCATTTTGCAAAGCTTGAATATTAACATTCTGCCCTTGATGCTTTAAAGTCACCCAATCTTGATAATTGCTTTTACTGAGGTAGGAAGCAAAATCTTTTACCAATTCTGGCTTTGCATTTTCTACAGTCATCATCCGAACTTTTTTAATTTTTCGAATCAGTTGGATGACTTCTTCACTTTCACCATCGGATCGCAATGCATTTTTAACAAAAGGTTTTGCTAACCAAACGGGCACATTTACGCTTGCAAATTCTGCATTTCCGAAATCATAATAGGGATTATCGAAAAATGCCATATTGGGTTTTTGTGAAATCATACACGATTGCATTGTGATGAGCAACATGCAAAAAACTGTAAACAGGGAGAATTTTTTCATGATGTGATTAATTGATCGTTTTGGTACTTCCGCCACTTGAATTATCGGATTGAATATTGGAAGGAGTTCCTTCATATCGAACGCTTCCACCTGACGAAGTTTTTGAATCCAAAGACTTCGTCGCGTTTACTTTAATGTTTGCTCCTGAAGTTGCGTTGGCTTCAACAATAGAAGAAACTAAATCCTGAGCATTACAAGAAGCTGCCGAAGAAACTGTAAAACTCGCTTTTTCAGATTTTCCCGTAAAGACGGATGATGATCCACTATTGCCTTTGAATATTAAATTTGAAGTATCGGCGTTAATTTTTAAAGTTGCCCCCGAAGTTGACTCTGCATTGATTTCGGTATTGGCACGTAAAGACGCTTCAATTTTTGCACCTGATGAACTATTTACCGTAATGGAGTTTTCTTTCACTGTATTTACTGTTGAAAAAACAGCGCCTGAACTCGCCTTAATACCTTTTAAATGTGGCGCATCAATAGACACTAAAATTTTTCTAATGCGAAGGTTTCTTTTCCCTTTTCCATCGATAGAAACTTTCAGCACACCGCCTTCCACTTTGGTCGTAATGTAGGGTAACATTCCCGCATCGGTTTCCACTTTTACCTTTTGTGTAGGTGCTTGTGTAAACTTTACGTTTACCCCTACTGAAGCTTCTATTTCGGTAAATGGTTGCAATTTTCTAAGTTCGGAAGTTGTATTTTTTCCTCCTTCACTTCCTACCACAATGCTTCCACTTTCTGAACTGTTAAATGCGGTTGTGGTAGATGTTGTTGTGGTAATTGTGTTTTGGGTTTCGTTGATGAGATTATTTACATCGTCCATGGAAATTTTCCCATCCAACATCATTAATATTGTATTTCCTTCTGAATTAATATTCAGTAAAAGATTATCTAAAATTCCGTTTTTAGCATCTGAAGAAAGAAATTTAATTTTGCTTCCTTTACTATTCACCGTCATTAATTCCTGATAATTAAGCCGATTGACGGAAGATAGAATTTCTTTTCCTAAACCCGTGTAGAATGCTTCTGGATGATCGCTTTCTTCGTCTGGTTTTTCTACAATAAGTATTTTTAAACCTTGAATTTTATTTAAAAGCGGCTTTATTTGATCCAATTCGGAATCTTGAATATCTAGTTTACTTAACATCCCAAACATTGGTTTGGCAATTTTTATTGAAGTAACGCCTTCGGTATCTTGGTAGCGATCGAAGAGTTGGTCGAGCTGTTCTTTTTGAGCATTAAGCGAAAAAAAGTAGCTGAAACTTAGGGCAATTATTAAACCTATTTTTTTCATAATTTTGTAATTAGGTTATTCGTTATCGGGCATTTCCTGAATCACACTTGTCGCGATTGTTTTGGCAACATTATCCGAAAGCATTTGGAAAGAATACTTTGTAATATTAATGGCTTCTTCCTCATTTTTAATCTTATGTCCATTGATAATTACATAATTATCGTGATATTCTGGCACATGATTTTCGGAAGTTCCAGATGAATTGTTTTGCGTAAATCTTTCGCTGTTTACTTTTTTCAACCTTCCCCGTTTTGGGACAATTTTATTAATCACTTCATCTGGGTTGCTAACTTCGTGAGTAATGGTGTCTTCGGTAAATGATTTTACATTTTGTAACGTATCTTCAACGGCTGCAATGCTGGTTGATTGAAAAATTTCATTCTTTTGTTTCTCCAATTCAGATTTTACGATCATTTCATTTTGCTCAATTTTGGAGGAATTAGTATTCCAAAGCTGAGTTGCTAAAAATAAACCTGCAATAAGAATGGTACTTGCGGCAATCCAAATTATTTTTGAACTAAAAAATGTTTTTGGCGAAGAGCTTTTGAGCGAGGGTTCATTATCATTCGTTTGCATCTGGGTTTCTTTCATAAAATCTTCGAAATCCCAATCCATTTTTTCTTCTTTCAGATTTTGGAAGACTTCGTCGTATTTATCCTGAAATTGATCTTTTTTCATAATTCATCAAATTGGTAATTTGTTCTTTAACTTTCTGTCGGGCTCTCATCAAGTTTACCCGAACTGCATTTTCTTCCATCTCCAATATTTTGGAAATTTCGCTTACCTCATATTCTTCAACATCTTTCAAATGGATTACCATTTTCTGCTTTTCCGGAAGGTTGTTAATAAATCGAATAATATATTCATTCATATTATCAAATTCCGGACGATACAATTCGCTTCTATGCATTTGCAAATCTGCAAAACCCATCTTCACATCATGATGTTTTAAACGGTTAAGGCATTCATTCTTCACACATTTCAGCACAAAGGATTTTATATTTTCGTACGCTGCCAATTTTTCCTTTGTCTGCCAAAATTTCATCATTAAATCTTGTACAATATCTTCGGCTTCATCACTACTCTGCACAAATCTTTTGGCAAAACGGAACATCTCATCCCTGAGAATAAATACCGTATTCCTAAAGTGTTCTTGAGTCATGATTTCGTTTTCTAATCGTAAGACAACGAAGTAAAGAATAATATTACATTGCGCTGTAATTTTTTTTGAAGATTGTGTGTTAAAGGCCTAAAATTGCTTAATTCTTGTTAAAGTTTAGTTAAATATGAAACAACCCATTTAGCCGAGACACTTATTTAGCATTAAATTTGTTGAAGCAATCAAAAATGATTATACCAATGACGATGAAGAATACATTGAAAAAACTAATGCCATATGCTTTCGTTGGAATCGTATCCGGCGCAACAACATTTGGTGCGATCAGTTATTTTGGAAATTCCAACAGCAACGGAGATTACTCGTATTTCCACGATGCTGGTAAAAATGTGCAGTTCGCTGGAATGAATACCGGCGCAGTAGGAGATGATTTTGTAAAAGCCGCAAAAACAACAGTCCCGGCGGTAGTTACTATTAAAAATTACCAAAACAGAACGACCAACCGTGCATCGGAGCAGGATTTGTTCGATTACTTTTTTGGGGATCCTTTCGGGAGAGGGCAACAAAGACAGCGAAATAATGATCAAACGCCAGATAATATGCCTTCAGGTTTAGGTTCTGGAGTAATTATTTCTCCGGATGGCTACATTATCTCCAACAACCACGTTGTGGCAGGAGCCAACAAACTTGAAGTAGTACTTAGCAACAAGAAAACATATATCGCCAATTTAATAGGAACAGATCCAAACACCGATATTTCATTATTAAAAATTGAAGAAAATGGTTTACCGTATTTAAATTTTGCCAATTCGGATAATGTTGAAGTCGGCGAATGGGTACTTGCTGTAGGAAATCCATTAGGATTAAATTCCACTGTAACAGCGGGGATTATTTCTGCGAAAGGAAGAGGTATTGGAATTTTAAGTTCGCAAGGTAGAGCAGCAAATCCAATTGAAAGCTTCATTCAAACTGATGCTGCTATTAACCCAGGAAATTCTGGTGGAGCTTTAGTTAACGTTAATGGCGATTTAATTGGAATCAACTCCGCTATTTCCTCAACCAATGGTTATTATCAAGGTTATGGATTTGCCGTTCCTGCGAATCTTGCAAGAAAAATTGTAGAGGACATTAAAAAATTCGGAATTGTACAACGCGGATTCTTAGGGGTAAATTCTTTAGATTTATCCGACGATCAACAAGTTGCCAAATACAATAAAGAGAAAAAAGCAAATCTAAAAGTAGGTTCTGGAGTATTTGTAACCAATGTTGCAGAAAGTAGTGGCGCTGAAGATGCTGGTTTAAGAACAGGTGATGTAATTACCCAAATCGACGGAAAACCCGTAACCGATTTTGCAGATCTATCGATGATTGTAGGAAGCAAAAGACCTGGAGATAAAGTTCAGTTAACGTATTCCCGAAACGGAAAATTAAACACCGTAAACGTAACGTTAAAAGACCAAAAAGGTGGAACTTCTACAAGAAGCAAAGCAGATCTAACAGTTACAGAAAAAATCGGATCTGAATTTGAACCATTAAGCGAACGTTTTAAAACAGACTATGGATTAAATAGTGGCGTTATTGCGAAAAATATAGAAAGTGGTAGCGAAATGGCCAAAATAGGAATTGTAGATAACTACATTGTAATCGAAGTAAATGGCAAGCCAGTAAACTCTCAAAAAGATGTTGAAAACGTATTGAAAGGTTACAAAGGAAATGTGCAAATAAAATTTGTAGACGAATACGGAAGAATCTACACCAAAGGTTTCAAAATGCCGTAACCCAAACAATAATTTTTTATAAAAAGACAACTCCGCTTTTCGGCGGAGTTGTTTTATTTTTTAGCAAGTCGTTTCTGCAACCGCTTCTTTCTTTCGTAGATGATTTCTGTAATTTTACCACCCATCCAAGCAAAAGGGAAAAAGGTAAGAAATATCGCAATTTTATAAAAAGTTGGATGATACGGAAAAATAATAATATCCAACATTGCAATAAAAAGCAGAATAAAGCCAATCAGTATGGCGTATGCAACTTTTGCATATTTTACAATCATCGCAGTAACTACTCCACCAATGGTTGAAGCAATTCCTGAGGAAATCAGCAAGGCAACAAAAAAATAGGGCTTATGTTGCACGGATACAAGTAATGCTTCCCAATGTTTAAAAGGGGCAAATTCTTTATAATTGATCCAAGAAGGGTTAAGTCTGATTCCCACCGTAATGAGCAATGCAGCCACTCCTAAACCAACAATAATAGCAATCGTATTTCGTAGAAAGTTCATTAGAACTGGTGCGCAATCATTGAAATTTCAATATCGACATTTTTCGGCAAGTAAGAAACTTGAACCGTTTCACGAGCTGGATAATATTCAGCATCTAAATACGAAGCATATACTTCATTCATCGCAGAAAAATCATCCATATTCTTTAGGAAAATACTGGTTTTCACCACGTTTTTAAAATCCATCCCGGCTTCTTTCAACACCGCTTGAAGGTTTTTCATCACTTGATGCGTTTCTTGTTCAATACCTTCTACCAATTTACCACTTTCCGGATTCAAGGGAATTTGTCCGGAGATATACAACACTCCATTTATAAGGTTCGCTTGTGCGTATGGTCCAATGGCAGCGGGCGCATTAGGGGTTGAAATAACTTTCTTCATGATCAATTTCTTTTCGCAAATATATAATAATTCGTAATATCAGAATGAGGCGTTTGGCTGTGTAAAACTTCTGTCTTTATATTTTAGAGCATCGGATAGAATTGAGGCTTTAATTCCGATAAAGAAATCGTACACCTTATATTGCCCAAACGGAATCCAGTTGAAATTTATGGTAAAACTACGCTGATCTCTGGAAAAACCAATTCTTGTATACGCTAGCTCTTTGGTGATAAAATCGTAATGGGTACTTCCCGTAACGCTCCAATAAGGCGTAAGTTTTAAATTACCATCCAAACCTAAGGACGCAACTTCGGTTCCAAATTTTGTTAGTTGTCGTGTGTACCCATATTGGGCACTTATATTTAAATTCCATGGCTGTTGAAATCTTGCGTAATTATCATCATCAAAATAATACACTTCATTTCGAATTTCACCTTTTGCTTTGTAGGTTTTAGAAAGCTCTTCCTTTTTACCGAAAATTGCTTCACTTAAAGGGTAAGAAAGCTGCATATTAAAACCTTGAACTCGGAATTTACCAAACTTTTCAGTTCGTGTACCCTCGGTTTCTCCGGGCGCAAACACAACTTCATAAGGATCTAAAACCAACTGAGAATTTAAACTTAATTTACCCTCTAAGAAAGAAGATTGCCCTGAAAAAGTGAAGTTTGACCATTTGTATTTTTCAGCAGCAAAATTGTAATTCGTAGTGAAATTTAAACTCTCGAAAATTTTAATTTTTTTAACTCCAGTAGAATCACTTTTGGATTTCACTTTCATTTCTAAATTATTCCCAATATTAATTCCAACCGATTGCACCAAACCTGAACTTGGCGTACCAATAATTCCACCATCAAAAATTGAATACATCGTAAGATCGCCTCTATTGTTGTAATAATTGCGATAATATCCGAATGCTGAAGCGCTAAAATCGGGCGAGTAGGTAAAACTTAAAGATGGTGTCATCATATGGCGAATCCCTTGAATTTTAGAATTCTTCTTGAAGATTTTTGTTCCGTACAACGTTGTTTGCAAACTTGCTGAAGTTGAAAAAGTAGAATATCCGGCAACTTTTTTATTGTACGTATCTTCTAATTCGTCTGTAAGTGGATTATAGGTTCTGGTTAACGTTTTTGTAGTTAAAGCATTATCGATTGCCGTAGAAAGTGAGAACGTGAAGTATTTTGCAATTGTGGTATTGGTCGCCAACTGAATGTTATTCTTTAATCCCGTTTTCATTTTATCCCACATCGCGGGAGTAAATATTTCTTCTTCGGAAGTATTTACATAATTGTTAAAACTTAATCCTGTATTAACGGTAATATTTTCTAATAAACCTTGGCGAATACCACCGCTTCTTGGCTTAAATAAATAAAACTGATTTACAGAAACATTCATTTGTGGCAGTCGTAAATCTGCTAAACCAGTAGAAAAATTCTGCGAATAAGATGCATTTCCCGTAATGGTAATGGGTAAGTTTAAAAAGCGCTTGGTAATATTGATACTTGAATTTTGCTGTGCATTTAAATTATTTTGGTTAAACAAATAATTGTTATTTACCGTATTGTTATAAAAACGTGTACTAACAATATCTACTGATGCAGAGAAGGTTAAAAAAGGATTTGCCTTGCTATCTTGCGTATGTCGCCAAGCAATTCGGTATGTAGACGCTTTTGAATAGTCCGAAAGCCCTTTAATCCCACGAACGGTAGTCCCAATATCTGCAGAAAAGTTACCTGTATAGCGATAGTTTTTTTTGTAGTTCATTTCCGGCCGAAAATTCCAACTTCCCTTTGTATAAATATCGGTAAGAATTTTAAGATCGAAATGTTCCCCAATGGGTTGGTAATATCCTAAACCGTTTAAGAAAAATCCAACATCTTCCCTTTCCCCAAAACTTGGAATAAGAATTCCGGCAGAACGTTTATCGGAAAATGGCAAAATGGCAAAAGGCATTACCAATGGCGTAGGAACTTGCTCAATATACATTTGAATAGGCCCCGTAATTACTTGCGATTTTTCTTTTCCTTTTACCAATTTAATATTGGGAGCCAACAAATAGTAATCGGCTAAACTGTCTTTTTTTTGAATAAAATATTCGTCGGTAGTGTATTTACCACGGCGCATAAAAAACACCGAATCGTTATATTTCTTGGTTTTCTCGGCGACAATTACCCCTTCACTTTCTTCTGTTCTTGCGTTAAAGGCAAGCGCTTGACGGGTTTTGTAATTGTAGGTAAATTCGTCGTACTCGTACTTTTTACCTCCTTGATTGGCCACTGCAGGAGTTTTAATTTTTCCCAAAGAATCTTGTTCCCCTCGAGCATAAATTAAATTCTTTTCCCAGTCAATAGAAATATAATCAGCATCAATTTCCATATCCTGATATTTAACGTTGGCTTTTTTGTTAAGATACGTCATTTTTTTAGGAGGATCGAGCCGTACATTTTCTGCATTTGTACGCAAAATATCATCCAACTGTTCTTTCTTTAAAGAAATGGTGTCGGAGTGCGGAATAGTATCCTTAATCACCGTATTTTCAAGCATTTTTTCAGTGCTTTCTTGCGCTAAAAAACTGTTAAAAATTAGGATAATTAAAATTTGTAGTATATTTTTGAGGCTGGTTTTGAGCAAATCTTTCGGTATGAATAATGGGTTCAAAATTAAAACAATTTTTATATTTTAAAATGATTAGCAAAAGATTTTATTTTAAAAAGCACATTCTTCTCCTTGTCTTGCTATTTTCAGCGGTTGTAAATGCGCAGAAAAAATTTACAATTGTGTTGGATGCGGGACATGGCGGAAGCGACCATGGTGCAAATCGTTATTATTCAGACACTGGCACGTTACGAGAAAAAGATATAACACTCGCAATTGTTCTTAAATTAGGACGAATGCTAGAAAAGAATAAGGATTACAAAGTCGTCTACACCCGAAAGATTGATGAATATCCTTCCTTAACCGACCGTACCAACTTAGCCAATAGAAGCAAGGCAGATTTATTTATTTCTGTACACGTAAACGCCAACACTAAAACTTCACCATACGGAACTGAAACTTTTGTGATGGGTCCGGATCAAAATAAAACCAACCTCGAAGTTGCTAAAGCAGAAAATGATGTAATTTATTTGGATGAAAAGGACAAACAAATGTTTGCAACTTATGATCCACGATCACCAGAATCTTTAATTGCATTGAAAATACAACAAAGCAAATACCTTGAAAGCAGTCTATTGTTCGGTAGTTTTGTAGAAGATAACTTCGTAAATAAAGACCAAAGATATTCTCGAGGTGTTAAGCAACAGAATTTGCACGTTCTCCGTCTTAATGCAATGCCATCCGTATTAATTGAAACCGGATTTATCAGCAATTATAATGATGCCATGTATTTGGCTTCCGATAAAGGACAAAGTGATATTGCAGAAAGTATCTACAACGCAATTCTGAGTTACAAAAAAACAATGGACAGAAACGGTGGTGTACTTACCCCAAAAGTTCCAGAAAAACCGGTTGAAAAGCCATTATCGAATGATTTCAGAATTCTCGTAATGAGTTCCCCTTCCCGTTATAATGATGGCGATCCCGCTTTAAAAGGCCTCAAATACATTCTACCAATCAAAGAAGGCAACCTGTATAAATATTACTACGCCAATACCAACTTAGCTTCGGTACGCGATAATAATCTTAAAACAGCAAAAGATGCTGGATTTAAAAATGCAGTTTCCATAAGTTTTGTTCCGAATCAATCAATGGCATCCGGATATTATACCCTTGAACTCGCCGCATCTAAAAATAAATTGAGCTCGAATTCTTACGTATTAACAACTTTAAAAAATGTTGAGCGCGAAAAAGTGAACGGAATTTTCATTTATACCTATGGAAAATTCAAAACTTTAGAATTAGCGATTAAAGAAATGAAATCCCTTGAGGATAAGGGAATTAAGAACGTTGTAATCCAAAAATCCTACAAATAAAGGGCTGCGTTCCGAAAAAAAAGTGAATTTTTTTTAAAATTTTTTGCAGAAAAATTTGGAGATAAACAAAAAACCTATATCTTTGCACCCACAATTGAGAAGCAAACATGGCAAATCATAAATCAGCACTTAAGAGAATTAGACAAAACGCAGTAAAGAGATTGCGTAACAGATACTATCACAAAACTGCTAGATCAGCAATGAAAGTATTAAGAAGCGAAGAAGATAAAAATGCAGCACAAGAGCAATTGCCTAAAGTAATTTCTTTGCTTGACAAATTAGCTAAAAAGAATATTATTCACAAGAATAAAGCAGCAAACTTGAAAAGCAAGCTTACAAAGCACGTTAACAAGTTAGCGTAATAAAAATCTAGCGGCCCGTTCGTCTATCGGTTAGGACCTCAGATTTTCATTCTGGTAAGAGGGGTTCGATTCCCCTACGGGCTACGAAAAATCTTCAGAAATATCTGAAGATTTTTTTTGTTTTATAGCTACCTTTACAAAAATACTTATATGCGAATTTTAATTGTAAATGGCCCCAATTTAAATCTTTTGGGAACACGTGAACCACAGATTTATGGTACCACTTCAATGGAAGACTTCTTAGGAACGCTAAAAGCGAAATATGCACAATTAGATCTTCAGTATTTCCAATCCAATTGGGAAGGTGGTATTATCGATCGATTACAACAAAATGATTACGATGCGCTCATTTTAAATGCAGGTGCTTTTACCCATTACTCCTATGCGATTGCAGATTGTTTGAAAAACATCAACCTTCCTAAAATTGAGGTACACATTAGCAACATCTATAAACGAGAAGAGTTTCGTCAAAAATCCGTGACTGCAGCCAATACTGATGCTTTAATTTCAGGTTTTGGACTCAAAGGATATCAACTTGCCATCGAAAGCTTAATCGATTAAAAACGATATAAAAAAACTCCTTAGGAAAAAATTCCCAAAGAGTTTACCAAAATTAATTTATCTGTAAAGGTTATAGTTGTGGTCCTGCAGCAATTAAGCGTTTTCCTTCTTCGGTATCGCAATACTGTTTGAAGTTCTCAATATATTTCGCGCCTAGTTCTTTTGCTTTTGCTTCCCATTCTGCTGCATTGCTATAGGTATCTCTTGGATCTAAAATTCCTTCGCTTACATGTGGAAGCGCTGTTGGAATTTCAAGGTTTAATACTGGAACCGTTGTTTTAGGTGCAGAGTCGATGCTTCCGTCGATAATTGCATCAATAATCGCTCTTGTATCTTTCAAAGAAATTCTTTTTCCTGTACCGTTCCATCCTGTATTCACCAAATATGCTTTTGCGCCATGTTCTTTCATTTTACCAATTAAGGTTTTAGAATACATCGTTGGATGCAAGGTTAAGAACGCTTCACCAAATGCTGGAGAGAATGAAGGTTGAGGTTCTGTAATTCCTCTTTCAGTTCCTGCTAATTTGGAAGTATATCCGCATAAGAAGTGGTATTGTGCTTGGTCTTCATTTAATACTGAAACTGGAGGTAATACTCCAAATGCATCTGCAGAAAGATAAACGATTTTTTTAGCGTGCCCTGCTTTTGATGGCAATACAATTTTGTTGATATTGTAGATTGGATAAGAAACTCTTGTATTTTCTGTAATAGAATTATCTTTGAAATCTACTTCACCATATTCGTTTACGACAACGTTTTCAAGAAGTGCATCTCTTTTAATTGCGCGGTAAATATCGGGTTCTTTTTCTTCACTTAAGTCGATTACTTTTGCGTAGCAACCTCCTTCGTAGTTGAACACACCGTGATCATCCCATCCGTGCTCATCATCACCAATTAAATAACGTTTTGGATCGGCAGAAAGTGTCGTTTTACCAGTTCCGGAAAGACCGAAAAATAACGCAACATCACCTTCTTCACCAACGTTGGCAGAACAGTGCATAGAAGCCATTCCTTTTAATGGAAGATAGTAGTTCATCATTGCGAACATACCTTTCTTCATTTCACCACCATACCAAGTACCACCAATAATTTGGATTTTCTCGGTAAGATTAAACATTACAAAGTTTTCAGAATTCAATCCTTGCTCTTTCCAATCTGGATTAACCGTTTTGGAACCATTCATTACGATAAAATCTGGCTCTCCGAAATTTTCAAGTTCGTAATGTGATGGACGAATAAACATATTGGTTACGAAATGCGCTTGCCAAGCCACTTCCATAACGAATCTCACTTTTAGTCTTGTATCAGGATTGGTACCACAAAAGGCATCTACAACGTATAATCTTTTCGATTGCGAAAGTTGCTCCAAAACCAAATCTTTACAGTGGCTAAAAATCTGCGGTGTAGTAGGAAAGTTCACCTTTCCGTCCCAACAAATCGTATCTTCTGTAACCGAATCTTTAACGATATAACGGTCTTTAGGAGAACGGCCGGTAAAAACACCTGTTTTTACGGCAACTGCACCAAGATCAGTAACGGCTCCTTTTTCGAAACCTTTGTTTTTGGTAGAAGTTTCTGCTTTGAAAAGCTCTTCGTAAGTTGGGTTGTACACTACTTCATGATAACCGGTAATTCCTAGTTCGTGAAGTTCCTGAATGATTCTGATGTTCTTCATAAGTATTATATTTCTTAAACTCTTATTATTGCTTTTCAAAGTTAGTTAAATCCAAAACGAAACGTTGTGTATAAGATACTGATATTCGTCAGATTCAACAAGAAAAAAAAATAATACAAAACGAATTGAAAATCAATCAATTACATCGGTAAATGTAAAAATAGTAAAGAAACCTCTTTCCGAAAACCATGCTTGATATCCTTCAAACTTAGAGGCCATCACAAAATCTCCGCCCCAACCGCCAAGACTTTTAACGAAAGAAGGGCAGTTTTTAAAATAAATTTCTTTCACTGGGGGAATTTGGAGAAAATCCGAAAGCTGTTGTTCGTGAACAAGCATCAAATGTGAAAAATTTTCCAAATTATTGCATTCCAAAACCGCTTTTGTGATTGACGTAAATTCAGCAATCAAATGTTTTGGTTTTTCTTGCGAGCGATAATGCTGAATTGCTTGGCGAGAATCTTGTTTACGATTAAGGTGAATGAGTAGCAAATCGTCCTTAAATAAAGGAGAAAACTGTATTTTTTCCACATTTCGTTTACCCTCTTGAATCTGAAACAAAACAGCAGATTTTTCCATCGCTACAGCGATATCGTAACCACTTCCTCCTAAGGCAATATCGTTCAATTGAAAAGGATCAACATCCGCCCATTCTGCAAGGTTATTCATTAATGTAGAACTGCTGCCCCATCCGAAATCTGATGGGAATTCTAAATTGGTTTTAATATGATAACTGTTGTTTGAATGCAACTTTGCTGTAGAAAGTTCCTTCAAAATGCCAATAACTTTTACAATAAATGCAGCTGCTTCAGGAAGATTGGTTTCCAGAATTTGGAACGTTCTATAATTTAAACAAACATTTAACCATAATTGCTCTTCATGGTACGCTTGCCAATAGAGTAAAGATTGGGAATCATCTATCTCCTTAAAACAAAACGACTGTCCCTTTTTTGTAGGAACAGCCAATGCTAATGCACCATCGAGCACAACATATTCGGAGGTAAGCAATAATTTACCAGGTGAAAATATCCTGTCGCTCATTGCTTTCTGAATTAAAGTGCTGATGAAACTTCTACGGAACTATCAATCTTGCGAATAAGACCTTGTAAAGTTTTACCTGGTCCAACTTCAACAAATTGTTTCGCTCCGTCCTTAATCATATTTTGTACCGACTGTGTCCACTTCACAGGTCCTGTAAGCTGTGCGATGAGATTACGCTTAATTTCTTCAGGATCAGAAACGGCAGTTGTTGTAATATTTTGGTATACCGGAAGCATAGCTTTACGAAACTTGGTTTGCTCAATAGCAACGGCTAACTTTTCTTGAGCTGGTTTCATTAAAGGCGAATGAAAAGCACCATTTACAGGAAGCATTAAAGCTCTTTTTGCTCCAGCTGCTTTCATTGCTTCACATGCTTTTTCTACCGCTAAGGTTTCTCCGGAAATCACCAACTGACCAGGGCAATTGTAATTTGCCGGCACTACAATTCCCTCAATACTCGCACAAATTTCCTCCACTTTACAATCTTCTAAACCTAAGATTGCAGCCATTGAACTTGGGTTGGCATCGCACGCTTCTTGCATCGCTTTCGCTCTTTGCGCAACCAAGGTTAATCCATCATCAAAAGAAAGAACACCATTTGCAACTAATGCAGAAAATTCACCTAAGGAATGCCCAGCAACCATCTCGGCGCCAATACCATTTACCGCTTTTAATGCAGCTACTGAATGAATGAATATTGAAGGTTGGGTAACTTCTGTTCTTTTAAGATCTTCATCTGTTCCATTAAACATAATGGACAAAATATCGAATCCTAAAATTGAGTTTGCGGACTCCATTAAATCTTTAATATCTTTTCTGGAATCGTAGAGTTCTTTACCCATTCCAACAAATTGAGATCCTTGTCCGGGGAATACAAGCGCTTTCATTTATTCGTTTTAATTAACAATATATAATAATAAAAATGGCAAATTACCGAAGATAAAGTGCCTAATGTTCACGTAAAAAATTAAGGAATCAATCGAACTACACGGTATCCTTTGTTCACAAAAGCACCATTGGATTTTGCTCTTTCGAATTCAAATTTAGTTGCTAACTGCGTTTGGGTTTTGCCCATATTTTTAAGGATTTCTCCTTTTTTATTTTCGCGGGAAAGCATATCGTTCACCACATCGAAACCAATCACATTATATTTGCTTGGTGTTTTGCAGTATTTAGATTTAAAGTTGGCTAAAATTTCTTTCTCAAAAGAACCCTCAGTATCAATTTTTCTATCCATTAAATAGACCAAATGTGCCTGACTAAGCTCATCTGTTTTTTTATCAAACTGCGGTGAATAGAACATGCTAAATGCTTTAACACCTTCAACACTTGAGCCCAATTCGATTATTTTATTAGAAAATGCTGTGGCCAAATTATTATCATCTGAAGCCAAAACTGCAATTACTGGAGCAGATTGCCCCGTCATCATATTTTGATCCAATTGAATATCTTCTGCTGAAGAAGTAATCACCACATTTGGGTTTTTCAATTCCTTTTCAAGAGTTGATTTAAGGTATTTTGCATTGGTTTGATCTGCGCTCGTAAGAATATAGATTTTCTGATCGGAAAATACATCTTTCACTTCTTTCGTAATGCGATCTGCATATTCCTGCTCGCTGGTTTCTACAATAACCAAATTACTGTAGTTATACAGATCGTCGGCGTTAGCAAAAGGTGCCACGACAGGGATTTTATGTTGATCAACAAAATTTAAAACCTCAACAATATTGGATTTAAAGAATGGCCCAATAATTAAATCGGTATTATCTGGATTAATTTGCACCAAAGCATTTTTAAAGCTGCTTTCGCTTCCCGCATCAATCACTTTGATATCCATCTTTAATCCATTTGCAGCATTTCTTTCCGCAGCAAGTTTTGCTCCTTCTAGAAAATCTTTCGCCAATGTTCTGTATTTTGAATCATTGCTATCGAAGCCAAAAGGCAACATCAAAACAACGTTCAATGCATCACCAGATTTTTTAACGTAAGCTGCATCTAGTTTTTTAATTTTCAAAACCATTCCCGATTTCAAACCGTTAGATAAACTTGGGTTTAACTCTAACAATTCATCTAATGAAATTCCGAACTTATTTACAATTCCGAAAACGGTATCTCCATTCTGCACTGTATAAGTAACATAATCATCGGATGACGAAACTTTTCCTGCTGCGGTATTTACAATGGTTTGCGCTGGACTTTCTTCTTTTACAACCTCACTTGAAACGCCACCAGATTTTACACGAATAACGTCACCAGCATGCAAACCTTTTTCTTCAAGCCCCGGATTCATGGCAAAAAGTTGTTTCTGGCTAACGCCAAACTTTCGTCCTATTTTAAAGTAGTTATCCTTTTCTTGAATAATATAAGAGTTTTCATCAGCAACCGTTTCTAAATCGATAGGATCAACTTGGTTGTCTACTGGTATTTGAGATGCTAAATTCGACTCTGAATTTACAATCGGCGTTTCATCTCCATACTTTTGAATATTCTCTAAAGGCAAAATCACCTTTTCACCAATTTTCATGTGATTATCCAAATCAGGATTTAATTTGCGAAGATCGGTTTCAGAAATTTTATATTGTTTTGTAATTCCGTAGATGGTTTGTTTCGGTTTTAGCGTAATGCTTGCCGTTTTGCTTGTGGCAACTGCAGCGGCATTTGCTTTGGCTTTTTCAGCATTTTTTTTAATCAGCACAACTTCTCCAATCCCTAGATTTCCATCTTTAATTTTAGGATTTAAGGTGTAGAGTTCATCGAGCGACATTCCGTACTTACGAGCAATTCCATAAGCACTTTCGCCTTTTGCTACGGTATGAGTGTTTTGCGCAAATGCTGCTGAAAACAATGTGATTCCTGATAGTATGAAAAGTTTCTTGATCATATTAAAACCTTATTAATTGCAAAAATACAGCTTTAAAAATTAAAACGAAAAGATAATCATTTCTGATTTTGAAGCGTTCATTTCGGAGTAACAATTATGAAGCCAATCTTCCCCGTCTTCTGCGTAAAAAACACTAAAGTTCAATACGCGCTCTTGCCAGTTTCCAAAAGGGTGAACATCGCGAAACAACTGTTCCATACGCTCCAATTTTTCGCTATTTTTCAATTTTTCAGCACGAAGAAGTCTTTTCTTCATTTTATCAAACGATTTCAATTGTCGCTTTTCTTCAGCTTCTACCAAATTGTAAAACGTTTTCTCGGTTTCTTCAGCTTTTATTTTGAGCGTTTGAAATTGATCTTTCAAAACGATTTCTTGCTGATTGAGCAATTCAGTAATGGAATGATTATTTAAAACGAAATCTTTAGTAAGTTGAGCAAAATTGGTAAAAAAGTCGTGAACATTTAACTCCAACTGATGCATCTTTTTCAGATTTTTTTCTGAAATAAAAAGCATCGAATTTCTTGGAACAAGAATTGGAAAAGGAAGCGATAAATGCTTGAAATAATCTACCAATTCCAGCCAATACATTACCTCTGCATTTCCACCAATGTAAACGATATTGGGCAAAATGCTTTCTTGAAAAATCGGGCGCATTACTGCATTCGGACTAAATCGATCCGGATTTTGATCCAGCTCTTTTAAAATTTCATCTTGACTGAACGAAAAGTTGGTATCGACAACATGGAATCGCTCGCCAATTTTTTCAATTCGATTTCGGGTTTCTGAAAGATAAAAAAGATTAATTTCCCGTGGATTAACTTGAACTTTTCCATATTCTGCTTTCAAGGTCTCAACTTGATTTTTCGTGTTTTCGAAAAGTGCATTATGTTGTAATTCGGATGCGAAGATATCTTTAACTTCAGCTTTCAAAGAAGTTTCATCACCATCCAAAATTAAAAGTCCATATTCAGCAAAAATTTCATGAACGAGCATTCGCGTTGCTTCAGAAAGCGTTTTTCCTTTCTGATAGGCATTTTTCATCAACAAAATTAACGTTGTTCCGAAAACGGAATCTTTAAACTCATTTTCAAATTCATCGATAAAATTCAAATCCTCAATTCTTATCCTTCCGACTGCTCCACCACTTTTTCCAGAAATCTCATAGTGTTTTTCAACGGTTCGAAAATGGTTGATTTCTTCAAAATCATGATCTTCTGTTGCCATCCAAAATACCGGAACAAAATGATTATTTGGAGCGATTTTTTTACAATCTTCCGCAAGTTTGATGGTTTGAAGAATCTTATAAATAAAGAAAACAGGACCCGTAAAAAGATTTAATTGATGACCTGTGGTAATGGTAAAAGTAGTATCGTTTGAGATCTTTTTTAGATTCTCGATTTGCTTTTCTGATAACTGAAGTTGCGAATGCTGACGAGTTAAAAGCTCCGCAAGCACTTGTCTTTTCTCTTTAGAAAAATGGCTTTTTTTCTCTTGAACTTTTTCTTGAATAGAAACATCAGAAAAACGGAATGATGAACCAGCAGAAATTTTCCCCTCTAAAAAATCTTTTATGAGTTGTGGAATACTTGCAATTTGCTGAAACGGAAGATGTTGTAATGCTTTCAAAGCTATTTTTTTAATGGAACATGTACCAAACAATTCCAATATTTACTCGGAAATCGTAGATTGGATAATAGGGTGCGGTGTACGATTCGTTCTTCATAAAGCTATTATTGAGGTGTTGCCCTTCAATAAAGAAAAACATCCGCTTCACCTTCATATTAATATATACGTCCGCAATGGGTTGTCCGCCGATAGAGTACGAAGTTGCATCGGGTAAAATAAATTCATTTAAAATTGGCGAATAATTTCTGGAAGAAAATTTCGAGAAATAATACGTTTTAATTCCCGCTTGCAATTCGGCCGCTTTTTTAAACGCTTTAGATTGCCAATAAAGATTCAACCTGCCGATAAAGTTGGGCGCAGGAAAAAGATCTTTGTTCGACAATGTACTTTGAAATAAAAGTTTAGTGTTTAAATGAAACTTTCGGTAATGCAATGTTGCCTCTCCACCAATTTGCGAAATATTCACAGTAGAATTGCTTTGCGCAGGCATTGCATCGGAATTAAAATAGGTAAATCGATCGATTTTATAATATTTTGCAAAAACGGAGGAATCGAAAAACTTTAAATTAATTTTTCCTCCTGCTTCCAAAACATTTTGATTTTCAAAGTCGGAAAATCGATAATTGTATTTGATGTACGGCGAATTGTTTAATAAATAATTAAACGAAGGCGCTGCCGATTGGAAATTCAAAAATGCTTCTGCTTTATACCCTTGAATTGGTTGAAAAGACGCATGGTTCGTCCATTTTAAGAAGTTCCCAAACTCATTACCATTCGAAAATTCTGCAAACGATTCCAAATCGAATTTGTTCCATAAGCGAATATTAATCTTCCCTAAAGCACCGAAGCGATTTTCTTTATAGGTAACCGGGTCGTACGGATTGGTCCTTAATTGAACATTGTTGGTTCCCAACTGAATATTTTGATGTCGAACGCCCGCTTCCAATTTAAAATTCTCATGATCCCAAAGTAAACTAACGGTATTGCTTAGATTTTTAGAATACTTCTTCGCATTTAAAGGCATTCCTGTAACAATCTCCGAGCTTTCATCGTAATAATAAGGTTCAAGAGCGGATTGATTATAATAGTATTTATTCCCTTGGTGATAAATGGTGTGTCGAATTTTAAACGGAAATTTTTCGGAACTAAAAGGTCTAAAAGTATTACTAAAATAGTAGCGTCGGTAGGAAAATCGAGAATCCGAATAGTCTAAATTCACATCCAAATTTTCCCGATTTTTAAACTCGCTTTCGTTGCTTAAGAATACCGATAAATCTGCAATCCCGCCATATTCTTCCGCATTTACATTTTGATGAAGAAAGTGCGCAAACGCTTCATATTTACCATTTTTACTTTTATAATTGGCAGAGAAAATGGTGGTGTTGTTCGCCGTTAAAGATCGATCGTAAAATCCTTGCGAGCGAAGCCCCATATATTCCAAAGCAATATTAATATTTTTGCCAATATTTTGAGTATAGGTTGATTTTAGCGCAGCACCATTACTCATTGCATTATGATAGAAAAAAGTGGCAGTTGGTGTTTTAACATCGTAATATCGAACTTGATCTGCACTGATGATTCCGTACGATTTATTTGTTGGAAGAACTTCAAAATTTTGCTCAGCATTATTTTCGTACACTAAGTTTTGAAATCCTGCACCGATATTCGCAAACTGAATTTTACCAAAATTATCTTCATTATTGTACTGCGTAAATTGGTAATACTGTTGAATAGAAAAAGTAGTATCAAAAGGTTTCTTTTCCGAAAACTGGGTGTACACTTTATAATCTTCAATCGTAGGTTTAAAAATTCTCAACGAATCTTTTACTCCAGAATCAACAACCAGAGTATCGGCTTTTTCAGTGACCACCTTTACCGAATCTTGAGTATCCGTAATAATCTGCGCTTTTAACCCTACAAAAAGTAAGAGGAATGCGAAAAGGCAATATTTCATTCAAATGTTTTGTTGATGCAAATGTAAGAAATAGAAAAGAATCGCACGTTGGAGATTGCAATTTGATGCAAAAAACAAAAACCACTCCTAAGAGCGGTTTTTGATAAAGTTGCAAATTAAAAGTTTAATATCCGGGAGCTTGCGCTATATTTGGATTCGTTTGAATTTCGCTTAGCGGAATTGGCCAAATGAACCTTCTGTCGCCCACAGGAATTGTGGTTAAAGGCGCTCCGTTCATGGTTTGGTATTTAACAATATCTTTGTTATTCCGTTTCAGGTCTGAGAATCGCGTACCTTCTAGGAAAAACTCAAATCCTTTTTGACGTAAAATTTCATCCAAAACTCCAGAACCAGTTGCTGTTGGATTATACGCTGTATCGCGGTAATCAACGATCCAGTTTTTAAGAGTAGATAGCGCCTGCGCTGGATTGGAGTGGTATTGTGCTTCAGCCAAGATAAAAATTGATTCTGATTTTCTTAACTGTACCAAATCACGATCCGCAGAAATGTATTTTCTTACATCTACCGGTTTCGGATCGTCCGCAAGATTGTTCACCGATGCATTTACTGGGTACCAAGAGGTTTTTCGTCGATCCGTTGTTGGGAAAAGATCCCAGAAGTTTCTACTCATCCAGTTTTGCTTGTAAGCACCCAATGCCCCCCAATAATCTCTGATGGAATGAAGCGACAACGTATTGTATTCAATTTGAAATAATGTTTCTTTATGCAATTCTCCAGGAATACGGAAATAAGTAGTAAGCTCGGTTGACGAAACGAATGTTGAAGAAGAATCGTCGACTACTTCTTGCGCATAAGTTGCTGCTTTATCATAATCCTTTTTATAAAGATAAATTCTGGCAAGCAATAATTTAACAGCACCTTCATTAAATGAATTTCTTCTATCGTTAAATTCCGTTGGTGTGGTATCGGAAGAGTCACTCATTGACGCTAAAGCTTCGTTTAAATCTACTATGATTTGATCAACCACATAGGGTACGGTTTCCCGAGGAAGTTTTTGTTCAACATCGAAAGAGGTAAGATAAGGAACTCCTAAAGATTGATCTCCTTCTCCATAATTTGGAGAGAAAAGGTTTAACAATGCCATATAGTTGTAAGCCCGAATGGTTTTCGCGTGCGCAAAAAGTTTTTTGGCTGAAATGGTAGCTTCTTCATCTTCAGGAACTTTACCTTCATAGGATAAAACAAAGTTACAATTCGCAATGGTGTTATAAAACGCAGACCAAAGTCCTGATCCAGCACCTTCAACATTAATATGCGTACCACCATTGGTTCCCACATAATAACCAGAATTGGCAACCCCTACAAAACCGATATCTGCAGTAAGTTCTTGGTAGGTTAAGTATTCACCACCGAAGCCTGAACTGCTTGCAACGCGGGAGTAAAGTCCTTTAATATTTTGAACTAAGTCGCTTTTGGTTTTAATTGTATTATCATCAATCGTTGTAAGCACGGAATCCGAATAATTTTCTCCCAGCCAGCTATCTGAACAAGAATTGAACGCAAGGGCTCCGATGGTACAAACTGTGAATATTTTAAAGTATTTTTTCATGTTTTAAGTTTTAAAATTTAGAAATCTATTATCGCTCCAAACATAACTTGTCTTAGCAATGGCTGCGTTTGATCGTAGATTCCCATTCCTCCGATAGTGCTAATTCCTGGCTGGTTGCTATTCGCTTCTGGATCAAAACGAAGGTTTTTATCAAAAGCATACGTAAACAAGTTAACACCTCTTACGTACAAATAGACACTACTGATGTCTTTTATTTTAAGATCATCTTTCTTAAGTCTGAAACCTAATTCTGCACTTTTCAATTTAATATAATCACCTTTATACAAATATCTGGTAGAATGATATTTTGTTACGGTATTTCCTGGTCTGTACTGTGGTCTTGTAGCATTAGGATTTTCTGGAGTCCACGCATTTAAAACATCGGTAACTTGATTAATCAAGACATCTTGTCCATCTGCATCGTAATATCTTCCCCAAAGATCGTAAACGGAGAAATCTCCTGCATAGGTCGCCAAGAATGAGAAGGTAAATTTACCGAACGTCATTGAATTGGTTAAACTTGCGGTATGGGTTGGAAGTGCTTTTTTACCCGTAAAATCGCTTAAGATTGTTGCACTTGAACCATCGCCATTACTGGTTTGCGAATGGGTAGCATCGGTATACCAAAGGGCATCTCCATTTGAAGAATCAACACCAGCGTAGTGTGCTAAGAACCATTCCGTTGGATCGTGTCCTACTGCAAATCTTTTGAAATACGTTTCCGCTAAATAATCTCCGGTTAAACCAAGAACTTTAGATCTGGTATAGGAATAGTTTCCGTTTAAAGTCCAAGAAAAATTTTCATTTTTAACAGCCTCATACACGATGGTACCTTCAAAACCTCTAGAGTTTGATTTCAAGACATTCCCTGTAAGTTCAGCGAATCCCGTAGAAGGAGTGTTCGGCATGGAAGTAGACAATTGCTCATCAATTAAGTGATAGTAATAATCAAATGAAGCTCTTAATCGATTATCCATAATTGATACATCGATTCCCACGTTGGTTTTTTTTGCAACTTCCCAATGCAAATCTGGATTTCCTGGATTATTGATCACAAAACCAGATTCATTCATATAGGTTACTTGAGACAAAGTAGGTTTGGTTCTATAATCAATACCTCCGGTATTTCCCACTTCCCCATAACTTCCACGAAGTTTCAACTCACTGAAGGTATTTGCTATGTTACCAATTTTATCCAAATTAATGTTGAAACCACCTGCCCAGAAGTTTCCGTATTTACTATTGTCCCCAAAGTGTGAATAACCATCTCTTCTAAATGACCCCATAATGTTGAAGATTTGCTTATAGCCATAAGACAATCTTCCTATATAACCAATTAAATGAGAACTTGTTGTATAGGAATCTGTAACCAATGGTGTGGTTCCCCACGATACATTATTCTGCTCATAATGCCCGGAGTTAAACCCTTGGCTTGCCATATACGGATATTTGCTTTTTTTAATTGTAGCCTCGGAACCAACAGATGCACTGATGTGGTGATCATCGTTAATATCGAAATCGTAGTGAAGAAAATTCGACCAGTTAACTGTGGTATATGTAAAATTACTTTGAATTGCAAGACCCGCCAAAGAAGGATCTACATCGTAGCCATCTCCAAAATCTGGGTTTCGATATTCATTTTCGTCGTAGCTATTGTAATCCAAACCTAAGTTGGTAGAAAAACGCAACGCATCAATAATATTATAATCCAATCCCGCAGAAGAGATAATTTTGGTAAACACCGATTTTCTTTGATTGATATCTTGAATCGCCACAGGGTTAAAATTATTTCCTGTAGCCGTATACATATCCAAATTATACGATCCATCCGCATTATAAATAGCATTGGTTGGAGAAGTAAATCTTGAACTCAAAATTGGGTTTGCAAAATACCCGTAATCAAGAGGACCAAACTGAGTAGCTCTTGCCACAACATTGGAAACTGCAATGTTAATTTTATCATTAACTTTTGCATTGATTTTAACCATTGCGTTGGCTCTTTTATAGCTGGCATCACGGGTTATCCCTTCTTGTTCGGTATTTCCGATTGAGGCATATCCTTTGATTTTGTCGTTTCCAAAAGAATAATTCATATTATACTTTGAAATCCCTGCAGCACCTCTTCTGGTTGCAGACTCCCAGTCAGTATTTGTAACACCGTCCCAATGCAACAAAGATTCTACTGTACTTGCCGCGCTTGCTGGTGTTGAGCCCCTACCGATATAACCGTTAATTAACGTGCTTACTTGTTGTTCTGCATTTAAAAAATCAAATTTTTCAAAACTCGGCGTACCAAGTCCGTACTCTGCTGCAAAGCTGAGTTTGCCTCGGCCACCTCTACCCGATTTGGTTTTAATCACGATAACTCCTGCAGCTCCTCTTGAACCATAGATGGAAGTTGTGGCTCCATCCTTTAGAATTTCTACGGTATCGATGTCCGCAGGATCGATCATTGCTAATGCATTCGATGTTGTTGCAATCCCAGCATTATCACCAACCAAAACAGGAACACCATCAATAATGTAGAGTGGTTGATTATCTCCGGTTAAACTGCTGATCCCTCTAATGATTACTTTCGCATTCGAACCTGGCTGACCACTATTGGCATTAATTACAGTTCCTGCAGCTTGTCCTGCAAGAGCCATATCAATTGACAATGCGTTGGGCTTTTCCAATGCTTCGGAGGTAATCAAGGAATAGGAACCCACTTTCTGTTCCTGAGATTCTTTAATCCCATAAGTACCGAGAACAACCACCTCCTCGATATCTCTAGTTTTTGTGGCGCTATCGCCTCTTTTTTGTGCCATTAACATTCCTCCAGTAAAGAAGAGAACACCAACGGAAAGCACTCGTAGTTTTACATCCATATTAACATAATTTAATATTCTAAGAGGCAAATATGTTAAAAAATATTAACAACACCAAATTTCTTGAATATATTTCAACTAAACCAGAGTATAATTAACGAAAACACACACAAACAAAGGTTTCTTTGACTTTTAGTTCAAATTAGCGCAACAAAAAAAACCTGCAAAAATGCAGGTTTTATAATAAATAGGTTGAAAATTTTCTATTTAAGCTTTTTCTTAACAGCTACCTCTTCGTAGACTTCAAGAATATCTCCAACTTCGATATCGTTGAATCCTTTTACGCTTAAACCACATTCATACCCTTTGTTTACTTCTTTCACGTCGTCTTTAAAACGTTTTAGACTATCGAGTACTCCATCGAATTTCACGATACCATCACGCAGCAAGCGAATTTTGGAGTTACGATTCACTTTACCGGAAAGTACCATACAACCTGCAATGGTTCCTACTTTTGAGATTTTAAATACCTCACGAATTTCAACCGTACCGATAATTTGTTCTTGAATTTCTGGAGAAAGCAATCCTTCCATTGCTTCTTTCACCTCATCAATCGCTTTATAGATTACAGAATACGTTCTGATTTCAATTTCCTCACGATCTGCTAAATCTTTTGCATTAGCACCAGCACGAACGTTAAATCCGATGATAATCGCATCCGACGCCGCTGCCAAGTTTACATCCGATTCCGTAATTTGACCAACACCTGAGTGTAAGATATTGACGCTGATTTCTTCTGTAGATAATCTTTGTAACTGATCGGAAAGCGCTTCCACTGAACCATCCACATCACCTTTAAGGATAATATTGAGCTCTTTGAAATCCCCAAGGGCGATCCTTCTTCCCAATTCTTCCAAAGTGGTATGTTTTTTCGTTCTGATAGAAAGTTCACGTTGCAATTGTTCTCTTTTCGTTGCAATTGATTTCGCTTCACTTTCATCTTCGTACACACGGAATTTATCTCCAGCAGTTGGCGCTCCATCCAAACCTAAGATTGTTGTTGGAATTGACGGGCCTGCTTCTTTCATACTTCTTCCACGTTCATCAAGCATCGCTTTCACTTTACCGTGGTTTTTACCTGCTAAAATGTAATCCCCAATTTTAAGAGTACCATTTTGTACCAATAAGGTAGCAACATATCCACGCCCTTTATCTAGTGAGGCTTCAATAACAACACCTTGTGCATGACGTTGAGGATTTGCTTTTAATTCAAGCATTTCCGCCTGAAGCAATACTTTATCTAATAAGGAATCAACATTATTACCAAACTTCGCGGAGATTTCTTGCGACTGAACATTTCCGCCCCATTCTTCCACCAAGACATTCATTGCAGATAGTTGCTCACGAATTTTATCTGGATTCGCGTTCGGTTTATCCACTTTGTTAATGGCAATAATCATTGGTACACCAGCAGCTTGAGCGTGTGCAATTGCTTCTTTGGTTTGCGGCATTACATCATCATCCGCAGCAATTACGATAATTGCGATATCGGTAACTTGTGCACCTCTGGCTCTCATTGCGGTAAACGCTTCGTGACCTGGTGTATCAAGGAAGGTAATTCTTTGTCCACTTTCCAATTTCACATTGTACGCACCAATGTGCTGTGTAATACCTCCAGATTCACCTGCAATTACATTGGTTTTACGAATGTAATCGAGTAAGGAGGTTTTACCATGATCGACGTGTCCCATTACCGTAACAATTGGTGCTCTGGCAACAAGATCTTCATCGCTATCAACAATTTCTTCTTCTGCTTCTTCAAGATCAGCATCTTGGAATTCAATTTTATAACCGAATTCATCTGCTACTAATAATAAGGTATCCGCTTCAAGACGTTGATTCATGGTTACCATTACTCCAAGCGAGAAACATGCAGAAATCACTTCCGTTGGATTTACGTTCATTAAGCTCGCTAATTCGCCAACGGTAATAAACTCGGTTACTTTTAATGTTGTATCTTGTGCATCAAGCTCCATTTGGTGCTCTTCCTGCTCTCTTCTATACGAACGTTTTTCACGTCTGTGTTTCGAAGTTTTGGATTTACCTCCTTTATTGGTAAGTTTTTCAAGGGTTTCCTTGATTTGGTTTTTTACTTGTTCATCGGTAAGCTCAACTGGCATTACTTTATCTGCACCTCTGCGGTTTCCACCTCTTCGGTTTTGGTTATTTCCGCCACGGTTCTGGTTATTCCCTTGATGTGAACGGTTATTATTGCCTTGCTGATTATTCCCTTGTTGGTTACCGCCTTGTTGATTGTTTCCTTGTTGGTTGTTACCTCCAGGTTTTTCAATTCTTTTTCTCTTCTTTTTCGCTGCAGAAGATTTTGGTTTTGTTTGAAATTGTGAAAGATCCACTTTTTCTTTAAGAATTTTAGGACCATCCAATTTTTGATAAACCGTTTCTATTTTTTGCGGTTCTTCCGGTTTTGTTACTTCCGGTTTCGCAGGTTCTTCTTTTTTCACAACCGGTTCTTCTTTCTTCACTTCTTCCTTCTTCACGTCTTCTTTTTTCGGTTGTGGTTGTGGTTTTGGGGTAGGTTTTCCTGAGAGTTTATCCAAATCCACTTTGCCCAGAATATGCAGTTCTGGTTTTTCGGCAGCAACTTTGGTTACTTCCGGAGCTGGTGGAGTTTCCACAGGTTTTTCTACGGGTTTTTCTTCAACCACTTCTGGTTGTTTTTTAGGCTCGATATCAATTTTACCAAGGATTTTGGTTTCGGCTTTCACCGTACCTTTGGCACGAATTACTTCTGGTTTGGGCTGCTCTTCAATTTCCAATTTTTCTTCTGGAACTTTAGACAGCACCACTTCCTGGGAAGCTTTACGCTGCTCGCCATCCCGAGCAAATTCCGCCTTCAGGGTGTCGTACGCGACTTCATCAAGTTGTGCATTGGGGTTGTTTTCCACTTCAATTCCTTTCGAGTCGAGAAATTCGACAAGACGATTCATTGAAATGTTAAACTCTTTGATGGCTTTATTTAATCTTATTTTCGGCATATATTGTATTCCTTTGGCTTTTGCCTTTTATTGATTTATTTCTGTTGTGAAATTAGTCTTCAAATTCTTCTTTTAGAATTTGTTTTACTTCGTGAATGGTTTCTTCTTCAAGATCTGTCATTTTCAACAAGCTTTCGGTATCTTTATCCAACACACTTTTTGCTGTTGTTAATCCTACTTTTTTGAATTCTTCGATTATCCATTCTTCCACTTCGTTTTTGAATTCATCAAGTTCTACATCGTCATCTTCATTGGTTTCTCTGTACACATCAATTTCGTATTCGGACAGCCATGAAGCCAAACGGATATTTTGACCTTGTTTTCCGATTACTTTCGAGATTTCTTCTACCGGTGTGTACACCAAAGCGTAATGCTCTTCAGGGTTGATTTCAATTTTGTTGATAGTAACATTTCCCAATGCTCTTTTCACCAAAATTTCAGGGTTTTTAGACCACTGAATAACATCAATATTTTCGTTTTTCAATTCCCGAACAACGCCGTGAATTCTAGATCCCTTCACACCCACACATGCGCCAACAGGATCAATTCTGTCATCGTAAGCATCTACCGCGATTTTTGCTTTTTCACCAGGAATTCTTACTACTTTTTTCAAAATGATGGTTCCATCTTGAATTTCAGGAATCTCCAATTCCAACAATTTCTCTAAGAATTTCGGTGCTGTTCTGGAAACAATGATTTGTGGTTTTGCTCCTTTAAAATCAACACTTTCTACGATGGCACGAATGCTTTCGCCTTTTTTAAAGAAATCGGATGGGATTTGATTTTCTTTGGGTAAAATAAATTCGTTTCCTTCATCATCCAAAAGAATCACGTGTTTGTGACGAATGTGGTGAACTTCACCTACAACAATCTCGCCAATTCTATCGTGAAACTGTTCATACAGCATTGCATTATTGTGCTCTTGAAGTTTGGTTGCTAAAATTTGTTTCAAAGTAAGGATACTTCTTCTTCCTAACTGTGCAATCGGAATTTCAACGGTATACTCTTCTCCAACTTCAAAAGTGGCATCAATTTTCTTCGCTTCCGAAATTTCAATTTCCAAATCATCATCTTCAGACATTTGATCTTCTACAATTGTTTTATTGAGGAAAATCTGAAAATCTCCTTTATCTGGATTCACGATTACATCGAAATGATCATCGGAATCGAATCTTTTTCTTAATAATGTTTTCAGCGAATCCTCAATAATCGCCATTAAATCAATCTTGCTAATTCCTTTTTCGTCTTTGAAATCACCAAAGGATTCTATTAATGCTAAACTGTCCATATTGTATGAATGATAAATGATGGTATTTGGGCTTACGCCGAATTACCACCGAATTATTGTTTTGTTTAAAATTTAATTACTACAATTGCTTTTTTTATATCGGTGTACGGAATTTTCACATCTTCCACCACATCAACTTTACCTTTACCCACCTCTTTTGGTTTGCGGTATTTTCGAGTAATGGTAATTTTTTCTTCATCAGCCTCCTTCAGCTCTCCTTCTAGTTTTTCATCAGAATTAAGGGTTATTTCTAAAGTTCTGCCATTATTTTTTCGATATTGGCGCGGAAGCGCAAGTGGCTCACTAACTCCAGACGACATTACCTGCAGACTGAAATCTTCTTCTTCGCGATCCAAATTATTTTCAATCGAGCGGCTTGCATCAAGACAATCTTGTATTGAAACCCCTTGATCACCATCTAAAATCACTGTAATATCATTACCTGCAGAAACTTTAAGATCGATCAGAAAAAGATCGCTTCTTCCTTCTAGAAACACATTAAGCAATGCTTCAACTTTTTTCCTAAACTCCATTTTTACTATTCTTAACTGATTTTCGTTGTTGCTACAAAAAAAGGCTTTCTTGCGAAGGCCTTTTCATCTATTCCGTAAATCTTTTGCAAAGATACACATAAATAATAACATATCAAAACCAACTGCCTAACAATGAGATTTTTTTAAGGGAAAAATAATTACCTTTGTAATCTAAATTTTTATTAAAAATATACTATTTTGAATATCACAATTGTCGGCACTGGCTATGTTGGCCTTTCAAACGCCGTACTGCTTGCGCAGCATCACCCCGTTATCGCGTTGGACATTATCCCTGAAAAGGTGGAAATGCTCAATAACAAAAAATCACCTATCGAGGATAAAGAAATTACCGAATTTTTAAATTCTAAACCACTGCAATTTAAAGCGACTTTAAATAAAGAAGAAGCGTATAAAGATGCAGATTTTGTAATTGTAGCCACACCTACCGATTATGATCCTAAAACCAATTACTTTAACACGAAAAGTGTAGAGTCTGTAATTAAAGAAGTTCAAAAATGGGCACCTTCCGCGGTGGTGATTGTAAAATCAACCGTGCCTGTAGGTTTTACAGAAAATCTGAAAAAGGAACTTGATTTTCAAAATATTATTTTCTCTCCAGAGTTTTTAAGAGAAGGAAAAGCGTTGTACGACAACTTATATCCTTCCAGAATCATTATTGGGGAACAAAGCGAAAGAGCAGAAACCTTCGCCAATCTTTTAAAAGAAGGCGCCATTAAAAAGGAAATCCCTCTTTTGTTTACCAACTCCACAGAAGCAGAAGCGATTAAACTGTTTTCAAATACTTATCTTGCCCTGCGTGTTGCCTACTTTAACGAGCTGGACACTTATGCGCAAGTTAACAATTTAGACAGCAAACAAATTATTGAAGGCGTTGGTTTGGATCCTAGAATTGGCGACCATTACAATAATCCTTCTTTCGGATATGGTGGTTATTGCTTACCAAAAGATACGAAACAATTATTAGCAAATTACGATTCCGTTCCGAACAATCTTATTCGTGCAATTGTAGATTCTAATCGTACGAGAAAAGACTTTGTTGCTGATTCCATTATTGCTAAACAACCACAAAAAGTGGGCGTTTACCGTTTAATTATGAAGTCTGGATCAGACAATTTCCGTGCTTCCGCAGTTCAAGGGGTCATGAAAAGAATTAAAGCAAAAGGAATTGAAGTTATCGTTTATGAACCAGTTTTAACAGAAGATACTTTTTTTGGATCAAGAGTTTCCCGTGACTTTGATGCATTTAAACAAGAATGCGACGTTATCATTTCTAACAGAAATGCACCTGAGCTGCAAGATGTAAAAGAAAAATTATACACCCGTGATATTTTTGGGAACGATTAACACAATGATAAAAATCAATACCATACTATAAAATACATATGAAAAACATCATCATTACAGGAGGTGCCGGCTTCATCGGATCACACGTTGTTCGTGAATTTGTGAAAAACTTGCCCAACACCACCATCATCAACCTTGATGCATTAACATACGCTGGAAATCTAGAAAATTTAAAAGATATCGAAAACGAACCCAATTATGTGTTCGAAAAAGCCGACATCACAAAACCAGAAGAATTAAGAAAAGTTTTTGAAAAATATCATCCTGATGCAGTGGTGCATTTAGCTGCTGAATCGCATGTTGACCGAAGCATTACTGATCCGAATGCATTCATTAATACCAATGTAAACGGAACGGCCAACCTTTTGAATTTAGCAAAAGAATTTTGGACTTTAAATCCCGATCATCAACATGGGAATTTCCCAGATGAACCGAGAACCAACCTTTTCTATCATGTTTCTACAGACGAAGTGTATGGTGCGTTGGGAGAAACAGGTTTTTTTACAGAAGAAACTGCATACGACCCAAAATCACCTTATTCCGCATCCAAAGCTGCTTCCGATCAATTTGTAAGAGCGTACGGAAACACATACGGATTACCATTTATCATTTCGAATTGCTCCAACAATTATGGGCCAAATCATTTTCCCGAAAAATTAATTCCGCTTTGTATTCATAATATTTTGAATGAAAAACCACTACCGATTTATGGCGATGGAAAATACACCAGAGATTGGTTGTATGTAATTGATCATGCAAAAGCAATTTTCAAAATTTTCCATGAAGCGAAAACGGGAGAAACCTACAATATTGGCGGATGGAATGAATGGCAAAACATCAACTTGGTAAAAGAACTCATTAAACAAGTGGATGAAAAAACCGGAAAAGAAGCAGGATATTCTGAAAAGCTAATTACTTTCGTAAAAGATCGACCTGGACACGATAAAAGATACGCAATCGATGCTACAAAACTTAGCGATGATTTAGGTTGGAAACCAAGCGTTACCTTTGAAGAAGGTCTATCAAAAACCATCGATTGGTTTTTGGAAAACAAAGAGTGGCTGGACAATGTAACTTCTGGCGATTACCAAAAATACTACGATAAGCAATACTCTTAATTGTTTAACTGATTCATTGTTCAATTCTTACATCAAAAAAAAATATGAAAGGAATTATTTTAGCCGGAGGATCGGGAACCCGATTATATCCTTTAACAATTGCGGTCAGCAAGCAATTAATGCCTGTTTACGATAAACCGATGATTTATTATCCGCTTTCTACATTGCTTTTAGCAGGAATCCGCGAAATTTTAATCATCACCACTCCACACGACCAAGATGCATTTCAAAAACTTTTAGGTGACGGATCACAAATTGGTTGCAAATTCGAATATAAAGTTCAACCAAGTCCGGACGGGTTGGCTCAAGCATTTATTTTAGGAGAAGAATTTATTGGTAACGATTCTGTTGCTTTGGTTTTGGGCGATAATATTTTCTATGGAACTGGACTTCCTCAATTATTAGAAAGCAAAACTAAGGTGCAAGGCGGTTGTGTTTTTGCCTATCAAGTTTCGGATCCAGAACGTTATGGCGTTGTGGATTTTGATGACAATTTTAAAGCATTATCCATTGAAGAAAAGCCTACCGAACCAAAATCAAATTTTGCCGTTCCCGGATTGTATTTTTACGACAATTCCGTTGTTGAAATTGCGAAAAATTTAAAACCTTCGCCAAGAGGTGAACTGGAAATTACGGATGTGAATAGAATTTATTTGGAAAAAGGGCAATTAGAAGTTGGATTAATGTCGCGCGGAACTGCGTGGCTCGACACCGGAACTTTTGATTCCCTGCATGAAGCATCCGAGTTTGTGCGCGTCATTGAAAAAAGACAAGGCTTCAGTATTTCTTGTATTGAAGAAATTGCGTATAAAAAAGGCTTCATCAACAAAGAAGAGCTTTTAAAATCCGCTGAAAAATACGGAAAAAGCGGTTACGGAGATTATCTGAAAAAATTAGCTTAACAACAGATTATCAAAACATTACATAACATATCCTTCAACATGCTATTGGCTTTTACAGTCAATAGTTTTGTTTATTTTGGTTTTGTAAATAATTATTCGTCGCTTCTTTTTAATCATCAAAATTTAATCGAGCAGTTTCATTCTGGAGTTTATCAATACAGAATTTTGAGCGTGCCGATTCTGTTATGGATTTATGATGGTTTAGCACATTTTAATATCAATTTCGAACTATTAAAATTAAAATCGCTGAATCCTGATTTTGATGCTCAAATGTTTTTTGCCTTTTACTTGTTGAATACCTTATTTTTGCTGCTCACCACTGCAATATTAGGTTTAATAACACATTCCAAGGTATTTGTAGCTTCTCAAACCGAAAAAGTGTTGATGGTAAGTTTTGCTATTCTAATGATGACACTTACCCAATTTGTGATTGTTCCATACGATATGAGCAGTTACTTTTTCATTGCGCTTTTCTTTTGGATGTTCTTGAAATATTTGCAGCAGCGAACACTGTTACTCCTTTTGGCATTGGGATTAATCATGTTGATTTCTACGCTTAATCGGGAATCATCGGCACTTTGTATTTCGTTGGTTGCAGCGGTATTACTTCAAAAATACGGTTTTAAAAAAGAAAGCATTTTTCCGATTGTAACGCTTACCGGAATTTTCATTCTTACGTATCTCGGATTGCGATTAACTGGAAATACTTTCACGACGAATGACGGAAATCTGTTTCTTCAGAATTTCACACAACCCAAAAATCTTTTAGGAATTGTATTTTGGGTAACATTAGGAGCTTTACCATTCATCATTTCGAAAAGTAAGGAAAACACACAGGTTATATTGCTAATTTATGTGCTTGCACTTCCCTACATCGCGATGTGTTTCTACACTGGAATCCTCTATGAAGTCCGATTATTTGTCCCATTATTGCTAATTTCTTTGAATCTTTCTAAAATACAATTGAAATAACTAAATTTGTACACTAAAAACACAAA
>JAFAGO010000009.1 GCA_023422635.1 Bacteroidota bacterium | reverse complement strand
AAAAAGCCGTGATTTTGGGAATCTTAAAATAGAAAATATGCTTCGAGAGCATCAGCAAGACATAAGCACTAAATAGTATTTAATACAAAAACGTTGTCACCCTGAGATTTTCGAAGGGTTTCAATGAGAAGAAAAATGGTTATAATCACTTAATAAAAGTTTAATAAAAAGCCGTGATTTGGAAATCTTAAAATAGTAGATATGATTCGATAGCTTGAGCATGACCAAAGCACAAAATAGTATTTAATACAAAAACGTTGTCACCCTGAGGTTCTCGAAGGGTCAGCACTATATAAAATGAAAAATTTCACATCCATAAAAGACATTTCCAACTTGAATGCCCTCATTCAAGAAGCATTAGATGTCAAAAAAAACTTATTTGCAAATCCAGAATTAGGAAAAAACAAAACTCTTGGTTTGGTTTTCCTCAATCCAAGTTTAAGAACAAGGATGAGTTCCATAAAAGCGGGCGAAAATTTGGGAATGCAAGTGCAAGTCATTAATGCTGGTGCAGATTCTTGGGTTTGGGAATTTGAAGAAGGTGCAGTTATGGATGGCGGAACTACGGAACACATTAAAGAAGCCGCAAAAGTCTTGAGTCAGTATTGTGATATCATCGGAATTCGTTGTTTTCCAGGATTGAAGGATAAAGAAGCGGATACCACCGATAAAGTGTTGAATACGTTCATCAAATACGCTGATGTTCCTGTGATTTCGCTGGAGTCAGCAACTCGACATCCTTTGCAAAGTTTTGCCGACATTATTACGATTACCGAAACTTGGAACCAACCAAGAAAACCAAAAGTCGTTTTGAGTTGGGCGCCTCACGTAAAACCGATTGCACATTGCGTTGGGAACTCATTTGCAGAATGGATGAATGTAGCTGATGTTGATTTTTCCATCGCCAATCCAGAAGGATACGATTTGGATCCTAAATTTGTAGGCGACGCAAAAGTATTTCACAATCAAGCAGAAGCTGTGGAAGATGCAGACTATATTTATTTCAAAAACTGGTCGAGTTTTGATGATTATGGAGCGATGCCAAAAGTAAAAGGAGATTGGTTGTTGGGCGAAGAATTTTTAAAAACCCATCCGGAAACCAAATTTATGCATTGCCTTCCTGTTCGTAGAAATGTAGAAATGAGTGATGCAATCTTGGATTCACCAAATTGTTTAATCTATCAACAAGCCTATAACAGAACAGTTTCTGTACAAACGATTATAAAAAAAATGCTGGACGGAAGTTTGTAATTAAAGACGACCTAGGATTTGTAAGCGTTAAGAAATTGAAATGAAAAAGCGTTAAAAAATTTCTACTGTTTGAGCGAGTCACAAAATTAATAATTATCACAAATTTTCTATCTCGCGAGTTTTAGAAATTTTAGTGTTTCATTTCAATTTTAGCTGAAAAATCAAGTCTTGAACTTTTGTTTCTTTTGGTTCAAGCCAAAAGAAAATAAATTATAAAAAAATGAAAAACCTTTATATCATCAAAATCGGTGGCGACACTTTAAATAACGAAACATCTCTTCAATCTTGCATTCAGTCGATTGCGGATTCAGGAGAAAAAGTGATCCTCGTTCACGGTGGCGGAAAAAAAGTAACCGAACTTGCATCAAAATTAGGCATCGAACAAAAAATGATTGATGGAAGAAGAATTACTTCGCCAGAAACATTGGATTTGTGTACGATGGTTTATGCAGGTTTAATTAATAAAAATATGGTTGCAGAATTCTTCAAAAAAGGAAAAAAAGCAGCTGGACTTTCTGGAGCGGATTTTAATTGTATTGTATCTGAAAAACGAAATCATCCAACAATAGATTATGGCCAAGTTGGTGATGTGAAGAAAGTCGATGATGTGATTTTTGCTGATTTTGTAGAGAAAAATGTAATTCCTGTCGTTTGTTCAATTACGATGAGTTTGAAAGGTGAATTATTGAACACCAACGCCGATACAATGGCTTCCGAAATCGCAAAAGCGATGACCGAGAAATATAACGTAAATTTGGTCTATTGTTTTGAAAAAAATGGCGTTTTGACCAATGTTAATGACGATGATTCAGTTTTGAAAACCATTTCAGAAACAGAGTTTGAAACGATGAAAGAAACCAAACAAATTGCTGACGGAATGATTCCAAAATTATTCACTGCATTTCAAGTTTTGCATAAAGGTGCCAATGAAGTTAGAATTATGAACAGCCAAAATTTAAAACAACTTTTCAACCAAGAAAAACCTGGAACAGAAATTTTGGTTTAGACGAAACGACCTAGGATTTGTAAACGTTAAGAAATTGAAATAAAAAAGCGTTAAGAAATTTCTACTGTTTGAGCGAGTCACAACCTTAAATATTTAATTAAATTTTGAATCTCGCGAGTTTTAGAAATTTTAGTGTTTTATTTCAATTTTAGTTGGAAAATCCAGTCTTGAACTTTTGTTTCTTTTGTTTCAAGACAAAAGAAAAGAAAAATAAAAAAATGAAAACCATACAATCCGAAGCCAAACAACTTCTCATCAATCTTATAAAAACACCTTCTTTAAGCAAAGAAGAAGACCAAACCGCTATACTTTTTGAAGACTATTTAAACAAAAAGAGTATTCCATTTGAAAGAAAAGGCAATAACATCTGGGCCAAGAATCTGTATTTTGATGAAGCAAGACCTACGATTCTTTTCAATTCTCATCACGATACGGTAAAACCCAATAAATCCTACACAATAGATCCTTTTGGAGCATTGGAAAAGGACGGAAAATTATATGGTTTGGGAAGTAATGATGCGGGTGCTTCTTTGGTCGGATTGCTTTCGACTTTTGTTTATTTTTATGATCAAGACCTAAAATATAATCTGATATTTTCAGCAACTGCAGAAGAAGAAATTTCTGGTCAAAATGGAGTAAAAAGCATTCTTTCTGACTTAGGGAAAATAGATTTTGCCATTGTCGGCGAACCTACCAAAATGGATTTAGCAGTTGCAGAAAAAGGTTTAGTAGTTTTGAATTGTACTAACAAAGGAACCGCTTCTCATGCTGCCCATCAAAATAGTGACAATCCTATTTATAAAACCGCGAAAGATATTTTAAAAGTTGAAAATTTCGAGTTCGATAAAGTTTCAGAAGTTTTAGGAAAAGTGAAAGCAACGGTTACGATTGTCAATGCTGGAAATGCGCACAACGTGGTTCCAGATCATTCAGATTTTACGATTGATGTAAGGACGAACGAACATTATTCCAATCAGGAAATTGTGGATATTATGCAGGATTTATTGGAAGCAGAAGTTCAGCCAAGATCATTGCATCTGAATTCTTCTAGTATTCCTTTGAATCATCCCATTGTGAAAGCAGCCGAAAAAGAAGGATCAAAATTGTACGGTTCGCCAACGGTTTCAGATCAAGCATTAATGCCTTTCAATTCAGTAAAAATTGGAATTGGAGATTCACTGAGATCTCACACTGCAGATGAATTCATCTATATCGAAGAACTCGAAAAAGGAATCGAAAAATATATTGCGATATTGAAACATCTTCTCTAGAAGCAAGAAAAAAGATAAAAGAGCAAAGATTACAATCGTCTTTGTTATATGATCAGAATTTTAATTGAATAAAGGAAAAAAGTCTTTAATCTTTCTTCTTTATTCTTTAATCTAATTAGAATGGAATTCAAAAAACTTTGGGAAAAGGAGGGAGCGAATAAAGACTTCCAGAAAATTATAGAAAAATTCACAGTTGGGAAAGATCGTGAGTTCGATACATTATTGGCAAAATTTGATGTGCTTGGAAATAAAGCGCACGTTAAAATGCTCAATTCAATTGGATTTATTTCTGATGAAGAAAATGAAGCCGTTCAAAAAGAGTTGGACGAAATGCTCGTTTTAGCAGAAAGAGATGAATTGAAAATTGATGATGATGTTGAAGATATTCACAGTCAGATTGAATTCAACCTAACTAAAAAACTGGGTGATGCTGGTAAAAAAATTCATACAGGAAGATCGAGAAACGATCAAGTTGCGATGGATATTAAATTGTATCTTCGTTCTGAAATTCAGGAAATTGCTGCTTTAACGAAATCACTTTTTGATCAATTATTACGTTTAGCAGAAGCGAAAAAAGACATTTTAATGCCAGGGTATACGCATTATCAAATCGCGATGCCTTCGTCTTTTGGAATGTGGTTTTCAGCGTTTGCAGAATCACTTTCTGAAGATTTAGAATTGCTTTCTACTGCGTATTCTTCAGCCAACAAAAATCCTTTGGGAAGTGGAGCAGGATATGGTTCTTCTTTTCCTTTGGATCGAGAATTAACGACGAACGAATTAGGATTTCAAGGTTTGAATATCAATGCGATTTATGCACAAATGACACGCGGAAAAACTGAAAAATTTCTGGCTTTTGCGATGAGTTCTATTGCGGCAACAATTGGAAAAATGGCGAATGATATTTGTTTATATTCTAATCAGAATTATGGATTTTTCTCCTTTCCATCGGAACTTACAACGGGTAGTTCCATTATGCCACACAAAAAAAATCCAGATGTTTTTGAATTGATTCGTGGGAAATCTTCCAGAATTCAATCCGTTCCAAATGAACTAACTTTGCTCATCAATAATCTTTCAACAGGATATAATCGTGATTATCAATTGACTAAAGAAGTTTTATTCCCGGCAATTGTTCATTTAAAAGCGAGTTTAGAAATTTTTGAGTTCATGATTCAACATATTATCATCAATGAAAACATTTTGGATGATAAAAAATATGATTATCTTTTCAGCGTAGAAAAGATTAATGAGCTGATGATTTCGGGTAAAAGTTTTAGAGAAGCGTATCGAGAAGTTGGAAATTCTATCGAAAACGGAACATATCAATACGAAAGAAAAAATTTGAATCATACACATATCGGAAGCATCGGAAATCTTGATCTTGCTAGCATCAATAAACAATTTCAAAAGATTTTTAAAACAATAATTCATGAAGCCTCTTGATTCAATAGATCATCAGATTCTAAATATTTTACAAGACGATTCCACCATTGCGGTGAAAGATATTGCGGAGAAAGTGGGACTTTCATTTACGCCAACTTACGAAAGAATAAAGTCGCTAAAACAGCGCGGAATCATTATTAAAAATGTCGCCATTGTTGATCGCGAGCGCGCAGGTTTTGGCATCATGTCGTACTGCAATATTGTTTTGAAAGAGCAATCGCAAAAAAAACTTTTGGAGTTTGAAGATAAAATAATGAATGAAGAGCAAGTTTTAGAAGTGGTCAGCATGTCGGGAACGTACGATTATATGATTAAAGTGATCGCGAAAGACATTAATGATTATAATGCTTTTATGACGAATATTGTGGCAAATATTCCTAACATTGGGCAATATCACAGCGCAATCGTGCTTTCCGTGGTGAAAGATGAAACTAAAATTCCAATGTAAATTTTAAAGAAATGAGTGGTTATAGAGTTCAGAAAAATCCATTTAAAGTGCCAACCAATGATGGAAAAACCATTCTTGAACATTGGGGAAATTCAACAGGAAATCCAGAAGTTTCAGTAGCGTCGATGATTGCGCCACCAGGTTGGAGCGAGCCACATCAAACGCCCAACTTTGATGAATTTACCATTATAATCAGCGGCAAAAAACAGCTCGAAATAAATGGAGAAACGGTGGTTCTACTTGCTGGGCAAAGCATTTTGGTAGAGAAGGGTTCGCGTGTTCGTTATAGCAATCCGTTCGATGAAGATTGCCACTATATTGCAATTTGCCTGCCTGCGTTTTCAATGGATTTGGTGAATCGTGAAGATGAGAATTAAGATAATTTTTACGATTCTATCTTTTTAATATTCTTCAAATTTTTGTAAATATTCAGTAATATAATCTTCGCGAAATTTCGATTTGTACTGTTGAATGTATCTTGGATGATCCAAAGGAATTAACCTTCCGAAAAGGTTTTCTTCTGTATTGATTCGTTCTAAAAATTGAGCGTTCTTCTTTCCTAAAACAAAAACATTTTCCGTTTCTAAACCGATAGAAATGTGTTTTTTCAAGGTCTTAATCATAAATGGTTTAACATCCTCAAAAAGTGCTTTATCGTCGTAATAATTGGCGTTAACAAAAGAGTTTTTCTTCTTTCTCACAATTGCCAACGGAAACGGCGAATTAATGTAAAATTCCGAATAGAGTTTTTCAGCGCCGCCAAAAGCATTAACTAAAGCGTACATAAAAACCGACGAAACTTCATGAGTTCGCGCACTGGTCATGGTAATACCACAAAATTTTTCAAGATTTTTCGTATCTGTAAACGGAACTCCTGTAACGCCGGCGCCGTGACGGCTCGGATTAATCCCTACGATAAAACGCCTTTTCTTTTGGTCGCTGTAATATTTTTGGTAGAATCTCTCCATCACTATTAGCGTTTCCGGATTGTCCAAAAACGGATTAATAACCAAAAAATCATCGGGAAGTTCACCAGAATAGTGAAGATTTCTGTTGAACTCAACAACTTTTTCACCAAAAGTTTTCATTGTTTGCGATTTAAAATTCAACACCTAAATCGTGAAGTTCCTGCTCCAAGTTGGTTTCAGGAGTAATGTGCACGGTTTTAAATCCCAAACTTTTTGCAACTTCAATATTTTTGGCATTATCATCGATAAACACCGATTCTTCTGCATTAATCTGATAGCGTTCTAATAAAACTTTCCAAATTTTTGGATCTGGTTTAATGAGTTTTTCAGTTCCCGAAACCACAATTTTACCGTCGAAAATAGTAAAGAAATCATAATGTTCTAATGCATAAGGAAATGTTTCTTGCGACCAATTGGTTAAGCCAAACAATTGATAACTGGTATTTTCTAATTTTCTTAAAACGGCTACATTTTCTTTAATTTCACCTTTTAACATGGTTGTCCAATTGTCGTAAAATGCCCGAATTTCCTTTTCCCACTCTGGGAATTTTTTCACCAACAAAAGAGTTCCTTCTTCCAATGTTCTTCCGCGATCTTGCTCTGCATTCCACTCATCGGTGGCAATATGAGTAAGAAAAAACTCCATCTTTTCATCATCATTAAAATAATTTTTAAAAAAGTATCGTTGGTTCCAATCCATTACCACACCGCCAAAATCGAAAATAATATTTTTTATAGGTTGTAGTTCAGAAATTTTATTTAGAGAAGTATTCATTTTAGGGAATTATTTAAAAGTTAAAAGGTTCAAAAGTATATTTTTCATTTTCATAAACAGCAAAAATATGATGAAGGCCATTGGTGAGTATAATTTTTTCTGCGCCGATAATGGAATTGTATCGTGCTGTTTGCTCAAATGTTTTTTCGGTAAGTTTAATTTTCGGCGCCTTGCATTCTACCAAAATATTGGGTTGTGTTTTCTCGGTAATTAACAAATCGATACGTTTGGTAAGTCCGTTCAGCTCAATTTTTTTTTCTGTAATTAAGGCAGAAGTAAAATAACCTTTAACGGTTAAAAAATAGTGAATCCAGTTTTGTCGAACCCATTCCTCAGGCGTTAGCAGTAACCAGGTTTTCCGAATGTCATCATAAATAAAAAACTTATCTTTGTCCTTCCTGAATTTAAAGTTAAATTGTTCAGGAAAATTCAATTTCGGAAGCTCCATGTACGTGTATGAAAGATTTAGATTTACTTCTCAAAAATATTAAAAATAAAGAACTTTTACCACTTTATTTTCTTCATGGTGAAGAATCTTATTATATTGATGTTGTGGTAAAAGCCTTTGAAACCGAAGTTTTGTCAGAAGATGAAAAAGCATTTAACCAAGTTGTAGTATACGGTAAAGATTCCAACTATCTTGATATTTTGGCTTCTGCAAGGCAATTCCCGATGATGGGCGATAAAATGTTAATCATTGTGAAAGAAGCTCAGGATTTACGGATGGATGATGCTGAACAAAAAGCATTAATCGCATATATCGAGAATCCTGTAGAATCCACCATTTTGGTTTTTGCGCATAAAAATAAAAAACTGGATGGTAAAAAACGGAAGCTTAACGATCTTCTTAAAAAGAAAAATTATATCTATCAGAGCGATAAATTGAGGGATTATGAAGTTCCAAAATTCATCACCTCCGAACTTCAAAAAGCCAATATTAAATCCAACGCGGTAATTCCCAATTTACTTGCAGAATATCTTGGAACAGATCTTGCGCGAATCGCCAACGAAATCAATAAACTAAAGCTCGTTATTAAAGACGGACAAATTCTCGACGAAAAAGCGGTGGAACAACACATCGGAATCAGCAAAGAATTCAATGTGTTCGAGCTTCAAAAAGCACTCGGATCAAAAGATTCTGCAAAAGCCATGAAAATTGTTTATTACATGGGCAAAAATCCAAAATCGAGTCCGTTGGTTATGTCGGTTGGCTTTCTGTACACCTATTTTTCAAACATCATTGTATACCACACGTTACCAGGCGCGTCACCGCAAACGTTAGCTGCAGAGCTGGGCGTAAATCCCTTCTTCCTCAAAGATTATGCGCTTGCTGCACGAATGTATCCGCTCAAACACGCCACAAGAATCATTTCCATTCTTCGAGAAACCGATCTTAAAAGTAAAGGTTTAGGCGTCAATCAAACCGAAGACAGCGAACTTTTAAAAGAAATGGTATATAAAATTTTAAACGTCGATAAAGTTAAAGTTAAGTTGTAATTTTTGGGTTAAAATTCAATAGAGCTTCGCTTAATTTTTCTTTTTATGGCGACAATTTCCGTCCTCCGTTCCCGCTTTTTTATTGCGCTTCGCTTCATAAAAAGAGCTCCACTCAGGCCGGGTCGCAAATTCGAAACCGTTTTTAGTAAATAGTACGATTGACAAAATTCATCGCAATAGCGTTTCAGAAATAAAATAAAATACCGATTTTTGTATCATTATCTTTTTGAAAAAAGTATTAAAAAAACATCAATTTTAAATCTCAATAATGGAAGAAAACATTCTTGATTGTGTGATTGTAGGCTCTGGACCTGCAGGATTTACAGCAGCAATTTATGCCTCAAGAGCAGATCTAAAACCGCAGTTGTATACTGGTTTAGAACCAGGCGGCCAACTTACCACTACAACGGAAGTCGATAATTTCCCAGGATATCCAGAAGGCGTTACCGGTCCACAAATGATGATGGATCTTCAAAAACAAGCCGAACGTTTCGATACCAAAGTACATTATGAACTGATGACCAAAGTTGAATTATCTACCGAAGTTGGAGGTGTACATAAGCTTTGGGCTGGCAATAAAGAAATTTTAGCAAAAACAGTTATTATCTCTACAGGAGCAACCGCAAAATATTTAGGCCTTGACGACGAGAAAAAATATGCAGGTGGCGGTGTTTCCGCTTGTGCAACTTGTGATGGTTTCTTCTATAAAGGCAAAGAGGTAATTGTTGTAGGTGGAGGCGATACCGCTGCTGAAGAAGCAACGTACCTTTCGAAATTATGTAGCAAAGTAACCATTTTGGTAAGAAAAGGGGAGTTTCGAGCTTCAAAGGCGATGGTACATCGCGTGGAAAATACACCCAATATCGAAGTTAAATTCTTTCATGAATTAGTGGGAATCGAAGGCGAAAATAATTTGGTAGAAAAAGCCGTAATCATCAACAACCAAACGAATGAAGAATCTAAAATTGAAGTAGAAGGTATTTTTATCGCCATCGGGCACAAACCGAATACAGAACTTTTTGTTGGTCAATTGGATTTAGATGAAAATGGATATCTCTTAACAGAAAAAGGATCTTCAAAAACCAAATTACCAGGTGTTTTTGCGGCAGGCGATGTTCAAGATCATGTTTACAGACAAGCAATTACAGCAGCGGGAAGTGGCTGTATGGCTGCAATTGATGCGGAACGATATCTAGCAGAATTGGAATAATAAAAGGCAGATGAATATCTGCTTTTTTCTTTATAGCATGAAAAGTATTATATATGTATTTGTAGGCGGCGGACTTGGTAGTGTTGCGCGTTTTCTGATTTCGAATTTTACCCAAAAACTTTGGAATATAAATTCGTTTCCATTCGGAACTTTCGTTGTGAATATAACGGGATGTTTTATAATAGGATTGCTTTCTGCTTATTTCTTAAAAGTTGACAGTACACTTAAATTCTTGCTCATCACTGGGTTTTGCGGCGGATATACCACGTTTTCAACATTTTCAGTTGAGAATTACTCATTGTTTCAGAATGGTCACTATGCTATGATGTTTTTATATGTTATCTTAAGTGTTTTAATCGGGGTATTGGCGGTGTTCTTAGGCTTTCAAGCACTTAATAAATAATTTTCGTGTTGATAATTAGAACGTTAAAATAAAATTGAAAAAAATATTTGCACAAGTAAGAAAATGATTCTATATTTGCACCACTGAAAATGAGAAATCATTTTACTGGAGGAATGGCAGAGTGGTCGATTGCGGCAGTCTTGAAAACTGTTGACTGTAACAGGTCCCGGGGTTCGAATCCCTGTTCCTCCGCTCAATTACAAAAGTCTACTGGAAACAGTAGACTTTTTTTGTTGTACCTATTTTAAAGGATTAGGGGATCAAGAACAAAGGATCAAGAACAAAACTTGTGGACTAGGCAAAAATATTGGATAAGAGATTTATCGCTTCTGCACTTTGTTACAGTGCTGTCTTATATTATAAGAGTAATTCACTTGCTCAAATGAAGTTGTGAGGTTTAATTCTTTCCAGAGATGTCAATTACCATATAAATCAATCATTGCCTTTTCCCCTGCAAACTTTTGTAGTTCACATTCAGTTGGTTGAGGGATTAGTTAGATATAATTATGTAAAAAGTTTGGATATTGGTGATAAGTTCTTACATTTGCAGTCCCGATAAAGAGGGGG
>JAFAGO010000045.1 GCA_023422635.1 Bacteroidota bacterium | reverse complement strand
ATTTCGGAGTTCAATCCAAAAATTGAGCTTAACAAAAACGAAAAAGATTTAACAATACTGCTTTCCAATTACCGCGAAATGGTGGCAAAGGCCGCAGATACGCTGTCTCCAGCCATTATTGCCAATTATGTGTACGATGTGGTTAAGGCCTACAACTCGTTTTATCAAAACAATCCAATCCTTAATAATGAAGATTTCGACGTGAAAAATTTCCGTCTAAAACTCTCCGAATTGGCAGCTAAAACCATTCAAAAATCACTTTCCCTTTTAGGAATTGGAGTGGTAAACAGAATGTAAATCATCATTTGGGCGTGCCCCTTTCCAACGCGTAACTTTTAAAAGTTTCCCAGCGAAGGGTCGGTCTACAGCTCCAATCTTTACGAGATCCAGCGGCGGCGAAGCCGCCGCTGGATCTCGTAAAGGATTTACACTTTCGCCCTCACGCGAAGTAAACGTGCCATCTTGAACCCAAAACGCAATTATGACGATCGATTTTGCAAACCAAAGTTCATTTCAAAATTGGGAACCTAACAAAGATTTCCAAAAAAAAATCTTAGATTTTCTACAAGAATGGTTTTCCGAGAAGTCAACTGTTTCTGTTCAAACTTCTGGATCAACGGGAACACCAAAAGTTTTCGAAGTTGAAAAAGAAAAAATGAAATATTCAGCAGAAATGACGTGCAATTTTCTTGATTTACAAAACGGAAATACGGCGTTGTTATGTTTGCCAATCGAATATATTTCAGGTAAAATGATGATGGTGCGTTCTTTGGAAAAAAAACTCAAATTGCACATTGTAGAACCTTCTTTACATCCATTGCAAAATCTCGAAACAGAAATTGATTTTTGTGCAATGACGCCACTTCAGGTTGAACATTCGTTGGACAAAATTCACCTTATTAAAAAGATTATTATTGGTGGCGCTGCAGTTTCCGCATCGTTGAAAAATAAAATAAATGAAAAGCTTCTGCAGCCAACGACCGACAATGACAAACCGAAAACCAAAGTCTACGAAACGTATGGCATGTCGGAAACGCTTTCTCATATTGCTTTAAAAGAAATTTTTCCGAGTAATGAGGATTTTTTTACAGCTTTTGTTGGTATTGAAATTTCTAAAGATGACAGAGGATGTTTGGTCATTAATGCACCAAGTTTAAATTCTGATATTTTGAAAACTAATGATTTAGTTGAAATTAAAAATGAAAATGAATTTCGATTTCTTGGAAGGATAGACAATGTTATTAATTCTGGCGGAGCCAAAATTTTCCCTGAACAATTGGAAGCAATGGTGAAAAAAGTAATTCCAAACGAAGTGGTATTTTTAGGAATTCCCGACGAAGTTTTGGGTCAAAAATTACTTTTGGTGATTGAAGGTGAAGAAAATCCAGCCCTGAATGAGAAACTTTCAACCATTCACTACCAACAAAAATTTCACAAACCAAAAGAAATTGTTTTTGTATCAGAAATACCAAGAACGCCCAACGGAAAAGTGAATAGAAGAGCGTTGCTTGAATTCGTTGTAAAATGACAATTAATAAAAAACACCCCGTGAATTTTTGCGACAGCAAAATTGCCACTCTTTAGGGAAGAGGAGAATTAATATCGTGCAACTTTTGTAGTCTTTTTTTCTTTTTATATTTGTTCTTTATTCTAAAAAAATTGAGAAACTTCACCACAGAATTGTCCTACAAAACTTCCCGGTCGTCTGGAGCGGGCGGACAAAATGTGAACAAAGTTGAAACGTCCGTTACCGTAATGTGGAACGTGAAAGCAAGTGTATTTTTCTCTGATGAAGAAAAACAACGAATTGCTCTAAAACTCAAAAATAGAATTAATACAGATGGTATTTTTCAGTTAACGGTTTCTGAAAGTAGAACTCAGTTTCAGAATAAGAAGTTGGCAACCGAAAAGATTCTTGAGTTGGTAAATCTCTCTATTATTCTTCAAAAGCCAAGAAAAAAAACCAAACCTTCGAAAGCGCAAATCGCCAAACGGCTGGACAATAAAAAGAAACTTTCTGAGAAAAAGGATAATAGAAAATTTAGGTTTTAACTATTGATGAGGTTTAATCTTCTTATGCTTCCTTATTTATTTTTCAGACAAAAATGGCTTTACCAATTTTCCCGAATTTTTAAAATGTATTTTTCATTTGCGTAAGGGATGGCAGCGGTTACCCCGCAGTGAAGCCGCGGAGCGAAGCGGAGCGGCAAAACGAGGAGTAGTAGCGTACAGCCCGACCCGACGGTGTGGGAAATGTTTCCAAAGTTTCAAAACTTTGGAAATATTTTTTGAGGAAAGGGTTACGCCCAAAATAAAAAACAACACCGCAATCTCCATCAACTCTTAACTAATGCTTATCTTTGCAACAACAAATTTTACATAAAAAATGAGCAAACCAATTACCGAGTTTATCGAAAAGTATTATTTGCACTTCAATGCCGCTGCGTTGGTAGATGCTTCTAAAGGTTATGTTGCCCACCTGAAAGATGGCGGAAAAATGCTGATTTCCCTTGGTGGAGCAATGTCGACTGCTGAGTTGGGTAAAATTCTTGCCGAAATGATTCGTCAAGATAAAGTACAGATTATTTCTTGTACAGGTGCCAATTTGGAAGAAGATGTTATGAATCTTGTTGCACATTCTCACTATAAAAGAGTTCCGAATTACAGAGATTTAACGCCTGAGCAAGAACGTGAATTGCTTGATAATCACTATAATCGCGTAACCGATACGTGTATTCCAGAAGAGGAAGCGTTCCGTAGATTACAACAACATTTGGAAGATGTTTGGCATGCTGCAGAAGAAAAAGGAGAGCGTTATTTTCCACACGAGTTTTTGTATCAAGTGATTAATTCTGGAGTGTTGGAGCAATATTACGAGATCGATCCTAAGGATTCTTGGATGGTAGCTGCTGCCGAGAAAAATTTACCTATTGTTTGTCCAGGTTGGGAAGATTCTACCACAGGAAATATTTTTGCATCGAATGTGATAAAAGGAAATTTGAATGTTCATACCGTGAAAAATGGGACTGAATATATGATTATGCTTACCGAATGGTATCGTGCAAATTCCGCAGGAAGAGGTGTTGGATTCTTCCAAATTGGAGGTGGAATTTCTGGAGATTTCCCAATTTGCGTTGTGCCCATGATGTATCAAGATTTGGAATGGGAAGGTGTTCCGTTCTGGTCGTATTTCTGTCAGATTTCGGATTCAACCACTTCTTACGGTTCGTATTCTGGTGCTGTTCCGAACGAAAAAATTACTTGGGGAAAACTCGATATTGATACACCGAAATATGTAGTTGAAAGTGATGCTACAATCTGTGCACCATTGATGTTTACCTATGTTTTAGAGAATTAATTTTTTAGAGATTAAAAGTTAGATTTTAGAAATTAGAGTAAAAATACATTCAGATTTTTGAATATTATATCATGCTTTGTCATCCTGAGGTTCTCGAAGGATTGTCGAAGCATTAAAATAATAAAAAGTGTTCAAGAAATTGAGCACTTTTATATTTACCTTTATTAAAACGAACTTAAATGAATCCCTTATTTCAACAACAAGTTTGGGAAATCACCAAATTGATTCCAAAAGGAAGAGTTTCAACTTATGGAGCGATTGCCAAAGCGGTAGGTTTCCCGAATCATTCCCGACACGTGGGAAAAGCGATGTGTGGTTGTCCGAAAGAAGTTCCTGTCCATCGTGTGATTTCCAGTTCTGGGAAATTATCCGTTCCAGAATTCAAAGGACGATTAGAGGCAGAAGGAGTTCAAATAGAAAACGTACGAATTAAAAATTTCAAGACCTTGTTTTGGGATCCGTTGGACGAATTGTAAACACAAGAATTTTGAAATTTCGGTTAATAAAAAATCGCGGCGCCAAGGGCACCGCGATTTTTTATTCAATTTTTTTATTTTGATTTTAGCGAATTGGTATAGTTGATTTTACCTTTTTCGCTGTATTCTTTCGTCATACCATTTTGATCAACGAAAACATTTACGTTATCGTTGTTCGCATCATACAAAACAGTTGTTTGGTAAGCTGCACAATCGTGTTGTTTACAACCGGTAAACTTATAAATTCCAGCTTCGGAAACCACAGGTGTTTCTACATTGAAGTTCTTGATAATCTCATCGTATTGTGTTCCTACTAATTTTTTAAATCGCTCTCCGAAATCTTTATCTTCAAAAAGTTTTAAATCGTGTGGGTATTTTCCCTCGTTTTTAGTAATGATATTTTCCTGAGCAACAACAGTTGTTACAGCAGAATCTTGTTGTACAACTAAGGTGTCTTTGGTTTGTACTTGGTCTTGTGTTTTATTCTGTTTGCAAGAAATGGTTGCCAATGCAAGAACAGCAGCGGCGAAAAAAGTGGTTTTCATATTGTATTTTTTGTGTGTTAGTAAAATGTACTGTTCAATTCGATGCGAAAAACATACCAACAATTTTAGAACTAAAAAAAATCTCGTTGAACACAACGTTTCAACGAGATTCCAAATAAACTATGAAAAAAATAATTTATCGTAACACTTCTTCAAGAATTCATCTCTTGAAAAAGTCTTTCATTCTTATTTTAGATTTTGATAACTTCTTTGGATAAAGTCTGTTAATTCTTTTCCTGTTAACAAATTCTGAGACAATTTCGCCAAATCCAAAGCATATTGAATTTTCTCTTTTTTAGTTTCAGAATTATCCGATTTTAAAAGTTCAGATGCAAATTCAGAATTAGAATTTACCACCAAGTTGTACATTTCTGGGAAATTGCCCATTCCGAACATTCCGCCGCCGCCCGTTGCTTGCATATCTTTCATTCTGCGCATAAATTCAGGTTGGGTGATTACGAAAGGTGCATCTTCACTTGCCAAATCTTCCAATTGAACGGTGAATTTTTGATCGTTAACTGCTTCTTCTACTTCTTTTTTCAAGGTTTCTTTTTCAGTTTCATTGAGTTTAGAAATGATCGGTTCGTCTTTTTTAATTAAGTTATTCACGTGATCGGCATCCACTCTTACAAACTGAACTTTTTCTTTAGAACCTTCTAATTTTTGAATTAAATGCGGTACAATCGGCGAATCCAACAATAAAACTTCGTATCCTTTATCTTTCGCAGCTTGAATGTATGAATATTGCGCATCCACATTTGAAGCATACAAAATCACCAAGTTTCCGTCTTTATCGGTTTGTGCTGGTTTGATTTTTTCTTCCAATTCATTCCAAAGGAAATATTTCCCGTCGGTTGTTGGATAAAGAGCAAATTTATCGGATTTCTCAAAGAATTTATCTTCAGAAATCATTCCGTATTCAATCACAATTTTAATGTCGTTCCATTTTTGGTTGTAATCTTCGCGGTTTTCATTAATCAATGAAACCATTTTATCCGCCACTTTTTTCGTGATGTATGAAGAAATCTTCTTCACTGCACCATCGGCTTGCAAATACGAACGAGAAACATTCAACGGAATATCTGGAGAATCAATCACCCCTCTCAACAACATCAAGAAATCAGGAACAATTCCTTTTACTTCATCGGTGATGAATACTTGATTTTGGTAGAGTTGAATTTTATCTTTTTCGATATTCAGGTTGTTGCTCAATTTTGGGAAATATAAAATCCCCGTTAAATTGAACGGATAATCTACATTCAAGTGAATATGAAAAAGGGGTTCCTCAAATTGCATTGGATACAATTCGTGGTAGAATTTCGTGTAATCTTCTTTGTTTAAATCTGAAGGAGAAACCGTCCAAGCTGGAGTTGGATTGTTGATGATGTTATCTACTTCTTCCGTTTCTGCTTTTGCATCTTCTGGCGCATCTTCCGGAAGAGGAAGCGTTACTGTTTTTGTTCCAAATTTAATCGGAACAGGCATAAATTTGTTATACTTCGAAAGAAGTTCCGTGATTCTATGATCTTCTAAAAATTCTTTAGAATCTTCAGAAATATGAAGAACGATTGTGGTTCCTCTTTCTGTTTTAGCATCAGTTTCTTCCAAAGTGAATTCTGGACTTCCATCGCAGGTCCAATGAACAGCTTTTGTATCTTCTTTATACGATTTAGAAATGATTTCCACTTTATCGGCAACCATAAATGCAGAGTAGAAACCAAGACCAAAATGTCCAATAATGCCTGAATCTTTCGCAGAATCTTTATATTTTTCTAGAAATTCTTCAGCACCAGAAAACGCCACTTGATTGATGTATTTTTCAACCTCTTCAGCAGTCATCCCGATTCCCTGATCGGTAATGGTTAATGTATTATTTTCTTTATCCGCTTTAACCTCAATTTTTGGATTTCCGTATTCTACTTTTGCTTCGCCAATTGTGGTTAAATGTTTCAATTTCAAAGTAGCATCTGTTGCATTTGAAATCAACTCTCTCAAGAAAATTTCGTGATCGCTATACAAGAACTTTTTAATGAGTGGGAAAATATTCTCCACAGAAACATTAATACTTCCTTTTGTCATAGTATGTTGTTTTATTTTATTCTGCTTTCAGTTTTTCAAAAAAAATACCACTGAAAAAATTATGACAGATTGTCATTTATTTTATTCATCTTTGATTAAACGCCCATCGATAGTGCTTTTATTAAATCAATAATTTATTTTTATCCCATAAAAAGTAAGATAGATGACGCATAAAAAAACTTTAGGATTTTTATTTTTAATGTTGAGTTTGATGATTTTCGGACAAAAAATACCGTTAAATCATTCCGTTTATGATGGTTGGCAATCGGTAGGAACAAAGAAAATTTCAAAAAATGGAACTTGGGTGGCGTATTCTGTAGATGTACAAGAAGGCGATTCGGAACTTTTTCTTCAATCTCTACAATCAAAATCAAAACTCAATTTTGCAAGAGCAAAAAATGTAGACTTCACAAGTGATTCTCAATTCGCTGTTTTTATGATAAAACCTTTTTATAAAGACATAAAAGCAGTAAAAGACAAAAAACTGAAAAGCGATAAGCTAACTAAAGATACGTTGTCGATTGTTGATTTAAACTCTGGAAAAGTTTTAAAAATCGAAAAAATTAAATCCTACAAAATTCCAGAAAAAGGAGGTTTTTGGTTGGCTTATTTGAAAGCAGATCCCAAAGAGAAAAGCGATGAAGATGACAAAGATAAAAAGGAGGAAAAGTCATCAAAACCAATGCAATTGGTGCTTCGTAATCTCAAAAGCGGAACTGAAACGACGTTTGAAAATGTAACCGATTATACCTTTAGTGAAAACGGAAAATCGCTTTCCTTCATCACAGAAAAACCAGAAGAAAAAAAGAAATCAGAAGAAAAAAATAAAAATAAAGACACCGAAAAAAAGTCTGATTCTTCTATCGTTGCTAAAGAGAAAGACGAGAAAAAAGACAAAAGTAAACCTGTAAAATTTCCTTTAAAATCCATCAATATCGTAGATGTTGAATCTGGAAATTTGGTAAAAGTGGAAGAACTGGAAGGAGATTTCAAACAAATGGTTTTGGATGATGATGGTGAACAACTGGCTTTTGCTTCCACTGTTTCCGCTAAAAATGATTTGGTGAAAAATTATGATTTTAATTTGTATCAAAAGAATTCACAGAAAAAAACCAAGATTTCCAACACGAATTCGAATATTAAAAAAGGTTGGGTAATATCAGAAAATCGAAGACCAATTTTTAGTAAAAATGGGAAACAACTTTTCTTTGGTGTTGCTCCAAAACCGATTCCTAAAGACACAGCGTTAATTATCAACGATCACGCAATTGTGGATGTTTGGACCTATAAAGATGAAGAATTGATGACGATTCAATTAAAGAATTTAAGAAACGATTTAAAGAAATCTTATGCTGCCGTTTTACAAACGTCAAATCCAGAAAACTTCGTGAATTTGGATGATGGAAGAAATGATACCATTCGTTTGATTAATCGTGGCGATGCAAATTTTGTTCTAGGCGTTCGAAGCGAAAATAAATTGGCTTCACAATGGGAGGGAAATTCCAAAAGAACCTATTTTTTAGTGAATACGCTAACTGGGAATTCAACAGAAATTGTAAAAGATTTGAACGGAAATCTAGATATTTCACCACTCGGAAAATTTGCCGTTTATTTTGATCGAGTGAAAGGTAATTGGTTTAAATATGATATTTCTACACGAAAAACGACGCATTTAAACGAAAAAATGAAAGTTAATTTTGCTGATGAAGAATTTGATATGCCCGATTTTCCAAGACCTTACGGAATTGCTTCGTACACCAAAAATGATGAATCAGTCATCATTAAAGATCGTTATGATTTATGGGAATTTTCATTGTTGAATAATGAAAAACCAAGAAATATAACCAACGGTTTTGGTCGAAAAAATAAGATTTCTTTCAATACTTACAATCTCGATAAGGAGGAAAAAGGTTTGGACCGAACAGCGCCAATTTATTTGTATACCTTCAACGAAGACAATAAACAAAGCGGAATTTTCAAAACAACAATCAATTCAGGAACCGATCCTGAAAAAATTCAAATGTTGAATGAATTTGCTTTCCTAAGATTGATAAAAGCTGAAGATGCCGAAGGATATTTATACACAAAAGAATCCTACAAAGAATCACCAAACCTTTTTGCAACACAAGATTTTAGAATTTCTGAGCAGCTTTCCAACATCAATCCTCAACAAGCAAAATACATTTGGGGAACTGCAGAATTGGTGAATTGGAAAACAAATAAAGGAAACAAATCTCAAGGAATTCTCTACAAGCCAGAAAATTTTGATCCCAACAAAAAATATCCGATGATCGTGTATTTCTATGAAAAATTATCAGATGGTTTGAATAGATATATTCCACCAGCGCCAACACCTTCTCGTTTGAATATTTCTTATTTTGTGAGCAACGGTTATTTGGTTTTCGCACCAGATATTTCTTACAAAGATGGTCATCCTGGAAAATCGGCAATGGAATACATTAATTCTGGGGTTGAACATTTGAAGAAAAATGCTTGGGTTAATGGTTCAAAAATTGGAATTCAAGGGCAAAGTTGGGGCGGTTATCAAGTTGCTTACTTAATTGCACATACCAATATGTACGCTGCAGCTTGGGCTGGAGCTCCAGTGGTGAATATGACTTCCGCTTATGGCGGAATTCGGTGGTCAACTGGAATGAACCGACAATTTCAATATGAAAAAACTCAAAGTAGAATTGGTAAAAATCTCTGGGAAGCACCCAAATTATATGTGGAAAATTCGCCTCTTTTTAATTTTCCAAAAGTAGAAACGCCAGTTGCAATTATGCACAATGATCAAGATGGCGCCGTTCCTTGGTACCAAGGAATCGAAATGTTTACTGCTTTGCGAAGACTTCAAAAACCAGTGTGGTTACTCAATTACAATGGCGACGATCATAATTTGATGAAACGCCAAAACCGAAAAGATATTCAAATTCGTGAAAAGCAATTTTTCGATTATTATTTGAAAGGTGCAAAAGCGCCAGAATGGATGGTGAAGGGCGTAAAAGCAACAATGAAAGGAAAAGATTGGGGTTTTGAGTTGACGGACGAAAAACCTTAGTTTTAAAGAAAAGGTCTATAAAAAATCAGCATCGAAAGTTCGGTGCTGATTTTTTATTTAATATCTTGATTCTTGAATCTCGTTTCTTCTACGATTTTCTTGTGTGAATCTCTTCTTTAATTTTGTTTTCAAGTTCTTCTGAAAGTTCAGGATTGTCTTTTAAAACATCTTTTACGGAATCACGACCTTGACCAAGTTTTGTGTCTTCATAACTGAACCAAGATCCACTTTTTTTCACAATTCCAAGTTCAACTGCTTGATCTAGAATTTCACCAGTTTTAGAAACTCCTTCTCCATACATAATGTCAAATTCAGCTTGTTTGAAAGGTGGCGCTACTTTATTTTTTACAATTTTTACTTTCACTCTACTTCCAACTGCTTCGTCTCCATTTTTGATTGGAGCTGATGCTTTTCTGATATCAATTCTTACAGACGCATAAAATTTAAGGGCATTTCCACCAGTGGTTGTTTCAGGGTTTCCGAACATTACACCGATTTTTTCTCGTAATTGGTTAATGAAAATTACCGTACATTTTGTTCTAGAAATGGTTGCCGTTAATTTTCTCAGTGCTTGAGACATTAATCTTGCGTGCAATCCCATTTTGGAATCTCCCATTTCGCCTTCAATTTCCGCCTTAGGAGTTAGCGCCGCAACCGAGTCAATTACGACGATGTCAATAGCTCCAGAACGAATTAAGTTGTCGGCAATTTCCAAAGCTTGCTCGCCATTATCAGGTTGAGAAATAATCAATTCATCCAAATCGATTCCTAATTTTGCTGCATAATGTCTATCAAAAGCATGTTCAGCATCGATAAATGCAGCAATTCCACCTTGTTTTTGTGCCTCAGCAATTGCATGAAGCGTTAATGTAGTTTTACCTGAAGATTCAGGACCGTAAATTTCAATAATTCTTCCTTTTGGATAACCACCTACGCCCAAAGCTAAATCCAGACCTAGAGAACCCGACGGAATAACCTCGATGGTAGAGTCCACAGAGTCGTCGCCAAGCGTCATCACCGTACCTTTGCCATAGGTCTTGTCTAGTTTTTCAAGCACTAACGAGAGTGCTTTCTTTTTATCTTCGTTACTCATTTCTTAATATAAATTTTGGTAAAAATACGGAAATATTTTTCAAATAAGAACTCAAATTAGGTTTCCGTGATTGGTCAAAATCATCTTGATTGAGGTCTATTCTTTTTCTTTAAATGATATTTATTTATGTGTGCATTTTTCATCATTTATTATTTGTGATTTTAATGCGGTTCACCTTTTTACATCTTATCATTTATGGAAACTATTTTGTTGCGATTCAAAAATCGAATGTAATTTTGCAGCTTATGAATACAACAATTCGTTTATCACAGTACATTAAACTCAGAATTATCAGTTTCGTATTGTTTACTTTTCTAGGTTATTTCTGCATTGGTCTTCCGTTGGCCGTTTTGCCTATTTATATTCATAAAACTTTAGGTTTTAGTGAAGTAATTGCGGGGATAGTAATTAGTTTGCAGTATTTTTCTACATTTATAATTCGTGGTTACGCTGGAACAATAGTGGACAGAAAAGGGCCTAAGCTCGCTGTTACGTTTAGTATGTTGGGTTTCCTTATTAGTGGAATTTTACTCCTTTGTACCTTTCTTTTACAGAAAAATCCAATGTTGAGTTTGATTATTCTTTCCATTTCTCGTTTAATTATGGGATTCGGAGAGGGCATGGTTGGCGCAAGTCCCATCAACTGGGCAATGTTAACATTGGGCGAACGACATACGCCCAATATTATTTCGTATAACGGAATTGCAAGTTATGGTGCTTTGGCACTCGGTGCGCCTTTGGGTGTTTTGTTATCTCAGAATCTAGGTTTGGAATCAATTGCGGTTGTCATTATCATTATCGCAATAGCAGGTGGGATTTACGCTGTTCCAAAACCGCCAGTTTTGGTGAAGCAAACGGCAGTTCGTTTTTCATTTTTGGAAGTTCTCGGTAAAGTGGCACCATTGGGAATTTGTTTAGGTCTTGCAGGTTTGGGATTTGGAGGAATTTCGAATTTTATCACTTTGTACTACGATTATTTCAATTGGAAAAATGCGGCTCTTTGTCTATCTGTTTTTAGCGTAACATTTGTTATGACTAGATTTGTTTTTTCAAATGCAATTTCAAAATATGGAGGCATTAACGTTGGTTTGATTTGTTTTCTCGTGGAAATTCTCGGATTATTCTTCTTATTTCAAGCGACATCTTCACTAATGGCTTTAATTGGGGCTGGAATTACCGGTTTTGGGTTTTCGTTAGTTTTTCCAGCTTTGGGGGTGGAAGCGGTAAAGATGGTTCCTTCCTCAAATGCAGGTGCTGCTTTAGCTGCTTACGGATTATTTATTGATATTTCTTTGGGACTAACAGGTCCTTTAGCGGGTTTTGTGATAAAATTTTTTGGAATGCCCTTTCTGTTTGCATTTTGTTGTTTAATAGTAGTTTTAGGTGGGTGTATTCTTTTGATAATCAAATTGAAAAAGCGTAAAAAGTAGTGTTTCAACTATGAAGTTTAGCTATAGTTGTAATCGTTGAAGCACTACAATTTCAGAAAAAATGAAACTTTTTCGCTAAAAATATTTGGAGGTTCAAAAAAATGTTTTAAATTTGCACCACAATAAAAAAAGAGAGACCTATGGTGTAACGGTAGCACTTCGGTTTTTGGTACCGCCAGTCGGGGTTCGAATCCCTGTGGGTCTACAAAACCACCTGATTTTCAGGTGGTTTTATTATTTACAGCCGTTTTTACAGCCATTTAAAAGCTTAAAACTGTTTTTTTATTATATGATATTCTAATATGCACAACGATATTTCAAGGATTAATACCAAAAATAAATTTTCAAAACTGCCACCGTTAATTTAATGCTTTTACTAAAACCAATTGTTTTTCTTTGAAAGCGTTTTAAGTGAGTTCGAATGCTTAGATTTTTTCTTTCTATATGATTGGTGGCAAATCTTTTTGTGGAGTGTTGTTCTTTGGGAATGAGATATTGATAGTGTTTTAGTTTATCGGTGAATATTTTTGTGGCTTTGGCATTTTCTAAAGTTTTCACCACTGCTTTTAATGTCCGGCTGGTTCTTCTTCCAATGTAAAAGCCCGCAACCTGTTTGTTTTCACGATTGATGGCGTAGCAGAGCCAAAAGAGCTGCGTTTTCTTTTTTATGAAGAAACGCATTTCATCCAGCTCATACATTTTACCAAACGCTAATGCCGGTGGAGAGATTTTCTCAGAAATTTTAATAATTCTGCTAAGTAATGTTGTGGGAGAAATTTTTAAGAACCTTGCGGTAGAACGGATGCCCAGTCCTTCTTTTGTAAGCTGGATGATATTTTTATTAACTTCCTGTTTGTAAGCATTATAAGTAAAGTTTAAAACACTTGTCGCTTTGCAGTTAGTACATTGGTATCTTTGTTTTCCGAAGAAGTTTTTCCATACTTTATAAACTGGACATTTGCACCAACACATTTGGAACATGAATAAATCTTTATCTCCATAAATTGCTGTTTTATGTATTAAAAATAACCTGTGCAGGCAAATGCCTGCACAGGTTTGCTATGTTTATTTCACATTTTATCTCTTAAAGTTTGATGGTTATGGGAAACCAACACTTTTGGAACATTACCCAACACCGGAGAATATAAAAAACTTCCAAACGAGGTGGGCGGAAACGAAACTTGCGCGCCCGAAAAAGTGGCTTCGGAAATGAAGAAACTTCTCCAAAATTACAACTCAATCGATAATAAAATTTTGAAGACATTATAGATTTCCACTACCAGTTTGAAATTATCCATCCTTTTCAGGACGGTAACGGTCGTGTCAGTCGGCTAATTATGTTCAAAGAATGTCTTGCCAATAATATTGTTCCGTTCATCATTGAAGAAGATCTAAAACAGTTCTACTAGAGAGGTTTGCAGCAATGGCCAAATGCGAAAGAATATTTGCTGGACACCTGTCTAACCGCACAGGATCACTATAAAAATGTTTTGGACTATTTTAGGGTTGGGTATTGAATTTTTAAATAAATCCACAATTTCAATGTGTGTTTTGTTTAAACATTGTACTTTCAGACTGTGCTTGTAACTTAAGATAAAAAATCATTCTTCAAATGTTCATAAAGCATCACCATTGCTAAAGTATCCAATTCACAATACTTTAATAAAGATTTTTCAAGTTCTTTTCTTTCTTCAGAAGCCATATTTGTAAATTGTAATTTGGAATAGGCGGTTAATGCCGCTCCACCATCAGCGACGGTTTCTAATCCTGAAATCGTTTCATCTATTTTTTCAACTTCCCATTCCGAAAATAATTTAGGCAATAGTTGGTAAGGATTAATGCTCTTTCCATTTTCAAAATGCAGCCAAATGTGCTCGTCTCTAAAGTTCTTGCTCGTTAAATTAATCTCACCAAGCGGTTTACTGTATTTTTCCTTTAAGAATTCGCTGGTATTTAAAATGGCTGGTAGAATGTATTTGAGAGAATTCGAACCGTTTGTCAGCGGATTGTAATAATAGTTCAACACAATCTTGCGTAAATCAATCATATCTCTGCCACCACACCATTTTTCGCTGGAATCTTTTGTTGAATGGCTGATGGTTTTCAAAAAACTAATTAATTCCTCTTTGTCCAGCTCACTGCTTTCAGTTAATTGTTTAATGACTGCATTAACTATTGAATTTTCGTGATCAGCAAAGCGAAATACACTCCCATTATCATTTCCAAGGGCATCTTTTAAAGCTCGCGCAAACTCAAAATTTGGAAACTCGCCGGGAATGGCATTGATAAATTCTGTTTTATGCTCAATTGTGCCGTCCTCAAAAACTATGTGGTGGGAAAATTGGAACGCTGTCTGCTCGTATGGCTTTCTTCCTTTTTTGAACGGCAAGGCTACTGCACTGGTTTCAAAATCTATGAAATGTAGGGGAAAAATCCAAGCATCCATTTCAGACTTTAGTTCCTCTTTCAGAATATACGGCGTTTGATCTCCTGCAACTGCTTTTTCAACCTGCAGCCATTGCCTTTCCGTCCGAGAGATTTTGCCCGCTTCCGGTATCAGTTTAAGGTCGTCAGGCGAAAGTTGATCCATCATTAGTAATCCTCTGTCGAGTAATTTCCCATCCCTGCAGTCCCAAATTTCTAATATGGTTGGTTTTTCAAAATCTTCTTTTTTAAGATTCAACTGCTTTGTGAAACAAAATTCAAAACCCGATAATAATCCCAGTTCCAATTCTTCATTGCTGGCTTTGAACTCACATTGTTTGCACGGAGAATGTTTTACAGGCCAGTTTGCATAGGATTTTTTAAGCCAGTGTTTTTTGAGAAAATTAATTGATTCAATAAAACTATAGCCTGGCAAATACTCGTGCTTGCCTGCTATAATCTCGTTAATTATATCATCCACATTAATTTCGCAGAGAACACTCTCGCCAATCTCTTCGATAGAACCTACGCGCATTTCAATTTCCTTTCGCGGATCTGAATCTTTGTGAATCCTAAAACGCTCGTTAAGACCATCTACCAGCGCAGGTTTGGTTTTATCTGCCAACATAAGATAAGCCGTGAAAATAAGATCTGGAAATGCCTTTTGTGCTACATATTTTTGAAAAGCGAGATCAAATAAATAAGGTTTCCAGCCCGTGGAAATACTTCCTTTTTTACCGATAAAAGCATAATCGTCTGTTGGATCAATGGATTTTGCTTTTACTTCGATTAATTTTACTTTGGATTCATTCTTTTCCACAATATCCGTTCTGATAAAGAGATTATCGGACGAAAAACCAGCTTCAAAAAGGCAAGATTTCTCTTTATTAAATGCATCCTTCGTTATTTGGACAGCCTTATCATAATCCCAGTTTTCGGCATCTACAAATTCGCCTTCAGGATATGAGAGTCTTGCCAATGCCTCGACCTGAAAACCACCATTTGCCAATGCCTGCAGAAAATGGTCTTCTATTTTCCGATTGGCATACTTCGGATTACCAGTAAAATAGAGTTTGTTCGGACATTCGAGCCCAAGTTTGAAACGGGACTTAGTTAGGGGTTTCGACATCGGAACGCTTAAATTTCTCATTCAATATTGACACGGTCTCAGCAATTAAATCTTTAGAATTTTCTAAATAACTTTTAAGCTCCTCATACTGTTTATTTTTTAATGAGTCTTTAAGAATAGTTAAAAACTGTTTATTCATTGCTTCTGGGGAGGAAGAAGGTTGAATAGAGGTTCTTAAAGTTGTTTCGTCTTTTATTGACATAAAAGGCTCATAAAGTTTGTTAAAACCGCGACCTATAGCACCTTGAAATTGATATAAATTCGGATTTGTTTTTGATTTGCCACCCTCTAAAATGTGATTTCTTGAAATACCCGGATAACGATCAATATAAAAAATATTTTTCAGCCCTAACTGATATGCTTTTTTTGCGCATAACTCACACGGCGAGGCTGTCGTAAAAAGATTTCCACCATAGAGCCCTTGTCCACCGTTTTTAGAAATCTGCATCATCGCATTTTCTTCAGCGTGTAAAGATCGGGTATGAACCTGATTTTCTTTAGATTCGTAAGTGTTATGAAAGGTTTTAAAACAATATGAGCAAGAGCGGCCTTCCAAAAGATTTTCAGAGATAGGATATTTTTTTAAATCTTCTTTTAACTTTTCGTTAAATTTCTTTTCGTCCTCATATTTGAACTCTGTATTTCCCTTTTCATATGCTGTAAATTCTGGTAAATCTTTGTTTTCTTTATTTTCAAAATCTCGCAAATCTCGTAATGAACAAGGTGTCTGACCATTTGGCACATCGTTCCAACCTATTCCTTTTACTGAAAAACTTGAATCCGTCACCACTGCACCAACTTGTCTTGAAATACATCCGGAATTTAATTTAGCATTATACGCCACTTGCATTGTACGCTCAATATAATTGGGAGTAATAAGTCCCGGCTGTTGAATCAAAGCTATTAACTTCAAAATTTGAAATTCAAACGGCAGATATACATAATACTCATTTGTTTTTGATAAACATTTGTTCTCTACCTGCCCACCTGCTTCTTTATATTTGCTTAAATCACAACAATTTAACTCTTCTTTATACCATAAATGATAATCAGCCTTTTGAACGCAATTTTCTATGTCGAAACTGTCAAAAATCCCCTTTTTAAATTCATTAGTCTTGTATTCGATATTATCTAATTCGACTATCCTATTATAATTTTCGGTTTTATCAGTAAAGCTAGATTTTAACCGCACTTTATCCTTAATATCAGCTTTTCTTTCATCATCATCACGGTTTGCTGCGATTAAATAAAAACCGGAGTAACGCTCCCGGAAATACATAATTTCATAAGAATTCTTCAGCCGATCAATGATAATATGAGCTTTTTTATCGTTTTTATCTCTGTGAAGTTTAATTAGACGGTTGATAACCTTCGCAATAATATAGATATCTTTTAGTGAATCATGATTTTTCGATTCTTCTCCAGACTTTATAACTTCAATTTTCAATGTGCCAAACCTTCTCAAACAAAATGAAGCTGTATGTATCAACTTATGTCGTAAATAAATACTAAACTCATCCAGAGCTTCGAAGAAAAAATCTGCAAACTCTATGAAATCATTTCCAAAGAAAAAATTTGTGGAACAATTATCCAAATAATCAGATAAAGAGCCCCTATTTAAACTTAAAGAAGAAATAGATTCTATCTTTGTTTTAATTTTCTTTTTAAAATCATTATTTATAAAGTCAGAACTGTCTTTTCCTAATCCTATTTCATTACCAAATCTTGCTGTTTTAAAAGGCTTATAACTGCCCAGCTCTATAATCCAACTACATAGATTTTCAACATATTTATCTGGATCGGCATCATAACAATTCTGCAATATGAATAAAAGAATAACATTTTTATATTCTAATTTTTCAAATTCAATCCAGTTTGGATCGTGACCGAAAAAATCTTTAATCCTTCTTAATTTCCGACTTTCACTATCGCTTAAAAAGCTATAATCCTTAATAAAAGAATCGTTCAAATGCGACAACACTTCCGCTTTATTTTCTTTATTAAGAGTTTCAGTAAACTTATCAGCGCCACCTTGCATCCTTCCAGTAAGGCCAATTACAATAAAATCTCTCCGAAGTTTGTAGAAATCATTCAGACTCATATTTTTTATTTTGAAATTTTGGTTATTGCTTTTTCTATTTTATCCAGTTTATCACTGATTTTTGTGCTTTCTAATATGAATTTCTCATAATCGGAATCCGGCGAAGTTGTACGGCGAAAAGGCTCAATTGTTAAATTCTTGGTTTTCAATATTTTTGAGCCATTTTTTATTTGAGAAAATTTATAATTTACCTTATAATTTAGAGGTCGTTCCTTTCTCACATTTTCTTCAAACATTGCCGCAGTACTACTTACATAATACTGAATTCTATCTTTTTTTTCAATGTAAGGAAATGATCCTGTCGAAATATCCTCATAAGAAATGACCTTTAATGGCGGCTCAATATTAAATTCTATATCGTAAGCTCGACTACCACCAATATTTTCAATAACCAGAAGAACCATTGTATTTATGGTTTTCAAATCAAAATTAATTTCAATATCAGCTTCCAACTCATCTTCTTGCTTCCAGGAAATCCTTTGGGAATTGAAATTTGCAAGAATAGCCGCTATTACAGCAAGAGAAGCAGCCGTAACTTCCCATTGCGACTTAATTACTGAATAAACCGTTAAAAAAATTGCTCCTATAATTGCACAATATTCAATACTTAAGATCAACTGCCGTTGCTGGTTCTTCGTCATTTTTTATAGTAAGTGTTAATGAAAGGCATACACCGCCGTTATTTTCTGCAGAGCCAAGTGTAAGTTCGAATTTCGAAAAAAGCCAATGACGAAGAATATCCGCACTACTATCCTCTGCATCAAAATCAAAATCATAATAACCTTTACCATCCGCATCATTTCCAAACAAAGCCACAGTTTTATTTACCAATAATTCCAACTCGCTATACATAACGAAGTTAGCATTTTCATGCCTTTGGCAATATAAAATCACATAACCGTTTTTCACAGAAATACGATTAAAATAATTAAAAAACTTGTGCTGATTCTTAATTACTGCTGTTTGCTGTAGATTTTGATCTTTTGAACTACGTAGGATTAAGCTGTTCTTTATTTCATAATTCAAAGAATCAAAAAATTTGTTTGCTTCTTTTTCTTCCTGCTGAAGAAAAAGTGATTTTCTGCTCACGAAACTTTTAGTATCCAGAATTTCAGTCTTAATACCAAAATACTTGTATGTGATATAGGTTTTTGCAAGCATTCCTTTGTCATCAGTCACTAAAAAATCCGAGAAAGATGCATACCACGCGTGGTTGGCATCTGTAGTTATGCTCTGCAAGTTTTGAGTTTTCCTTAAAGGCTTATCTTTAGTTACATTATAAAGTTCCAGCGAATTGAAAAAAAGACCAAATTTCTCATATTCATTATAAGTGGTATTGTTTGCAAAAACAGTTTCCATCATTTCAGTAAAACTTTTGTCTCCAAAACTTTCTTTGAATTTCTCATCAAATTTATCTTTCCAGATTTCGAAGCTATATTTTTCAGAAGAAACATATTCTTTCACCATTTTTTTCATTTCGATAACTTCCGTCCTGTCGTTTAAAAGTTTTGTTCCTGCGGTGAGCATATGGTTCATCATACCGCGCATCGTTAGATTCCCGGAATCCGGCAAAAACTTTTTCAGATATTCCTTTTGTTTTGGATCTGCTGTTTCCGGAATCAGATTCGGCATCGGCAGATTAAGCAGATTATTCAGGAGATTTCGGGCAATAATCATTTCGGGCGATTCATCTTCCACTGGCTCCAGAATTTCATCAAACAAATCTGTAACCAATTGAATTGTATTTTTTCTCGCCTCAAAATCTATGTTATAAAAACTACTTTTAGGATCTGCTAAAAAACATTCTGTATTTTTTTTCTGCGCATCATATTCAAAATAATGGTCTTTAACATACTGCGACATTAGTTCTAAATCTTCATCCCAATATTTTTGGTTTGAATTCGCCAAATCTGAGTGATGTGCTTCGGAATAACTAAAGATCATTTTATCCTTTAGTTCATCCATTAAGCATTTCAGCGCGGAATTAAATTTTGGATTACTTTCCTTGATGTTCGAAAAAATATTCTTGTCGCAGTAAATTCGTATCATCTTTTCTTAGTTTTTTCCCACGCCCCATACTTCATCAATTCTGTCCTTAATTTTCTGCTCTTCTACAATTATCTGTTTTTTAAGGTTTTCAATATTATTTTGGTAACCCTCAATTTCTGCCACAATCTCCTTTTGGACTTCCAAAGGCGGAATTGGGATTTGGATTTCTAAAATTTGTCTGACGGAAATGTGCTTAACTGTTACTGCAACTGTTTCATTTTCAATTTGTTTAATCGGTTTAGTTAGCATATATGAAATATATTCCTTTAAACAATTTTCATATTTAATAATCCGGCAAACTCGTTGATTTAAAAGAGCTTTTCCTCCTCGCCAAATAACGTGGTTGAATTCTCCATCCATTCCAATTATTAAATCACCATTTTCAACAATATAATTTTCATTATAATCTCCTTGATATCTAGTTTTGGTAGAATTGTTTTTGATATCCCTTATTCTAATTATAGGAAAACCATCATACTCATTAAACTGTTTACTATTGAATGCAAATCCTGATTGAATCATTACTAAGTCTTTCAATTCTATGAGAGGAAAATCAGTAACGATTGCTGCCCTTTCCCTATACCTATCTTCGGAAAGAATAACATCCTTACTATTTAAAATTTTCTCCTTCTCGACTAAAGTCACATTGTCCAAATCTTCTACAAAATCTTTTTCTTTGGTAATGGCCTCACGGTAGTTTTGTATAATTTCCAGCGCTTTCGGCAAATCGTTTTTGTCAATCGGCCGTCTTTGTGCCCCCAAATCAAAACCATCGTTGTTTATTTTGAGGAAAAGAATTTTGTCGGTTTTCTTCGCCAGGCGTTTGTCCAAAATGAGGACAGAAGTTTTCACGCCGCTGTACGGCTGAAATACGCCCGCCGGCAGACTGATGACTGCCAGCAGGGATTCGTTTACCAAGAGTTTCCGCAGTTCTTTATAGGCTTTATTGGTGGTGGCCACGATACCGTTCGGTACTACAATGGCCGCCTTGCCCGAAACAGGATTGATGTGTTCGGCGATATAATCCGTAAAAAGCACTTCAGCCTTGTTCGCCTGCACAGAGAAACGGTTGTGCGGGCGGATGCCGCCTTTCGGCGTCATAAATGGCGGATTGGCAAGGATGATGTCAAAATATTCGTCCCACTTCTCTTCGCTGGTAAGCGTGTCGTATTCCTGTATGTTCGGATTGGGAAAGCCGTGCAGATACATATTCACCAAACTCAGGCGCACCATGTCGGGCGAAATATCGTAACCGGTAAACTGCGTCATCAGCTTCGTACGCTCATCGGGCGTGAGTAGATCTCCAAGGGAGTTTTTAGTATTTTGTTTCAGGATATGTTTGTAGGAAGAAATCAGGAATCCGGCAGTTCCACAGGCGGGATCGGCAATGGTATCACCTTTCTTGGGATCCAGAATTTCCACCATAAAATCGATAATGTGGCGCGGCGTTCGGAATTGTCCCGCATCGCCCTGGCTTCCCAAAACGGACAAAAGATATTCGAAAGCATCGCCCAGTTTTTCGCTATGATCATAATGAAAGTCGTTGATGGTTTTCAGAAAAAGTTTTAGCGTTTGCGGATCCCGAAAAGGCAGATACGCATTTTTGAAAATATCCCGGAACAGCTGCGGCAAATTGGGATTGAATGCAAAACTGCTGATAGCATCTGCATAGAGGTTCAGGGTTTCTTGCCCGGAAAGTTTCAGATCGAAAAGTTTGGTCCAGGCAAATTTTTCATAATCTCCGGTAAAGAACGAGCGGTTACCGCCGTATTCCACGGCCTGATTATCCATATCGTCCATAAATTTGTAGATCATGGCCATGGTGATCATCTCCACCTGGCTTTTAGGATCGGGCACTTTTCCGACCAATATATCACGAGCCGAATCTATACGGCGTTTTGTTTGGGTATCAAGCATTGATATTTAATTTCTACTTATGTATTATCTTTTTTCAAAAAAATCTACTGACCAAATTTGCTCGCATATTCTTTCAACCAACTCGTTTCTTTTCAAAATATCGCCTTTCTTCAAATGTGGAAACGGCTCAAATGTCAATTTTTGAATTTGCGGTGAATTTAAAAAGTTGGGATTTTTGGAATAAGTATCATGATGAAGTGACTGTGCATAGGTGTTTTCACGAAGATAAAACTTTAATTTATCTTCATAAATGTCACTATTGAAAGATTGGTTCGTGCCATTGGGCAATAAAATCAAATCGCCTATGTAGTTCCGATATTTTGCAAAATCACCCTTCTGATCAAATTCATCAGTGTGTCTACTGAATTTGTCTGCCCAAAGATGTTCGATTTCATATTGTTTTCCAGTAGGATGATGATAGGAGGCGTAGGTTGTATTTTTTCCTGTGGCCTGATCAATGTGGCTGGTAATTCTACAAAGTAAGTGCTTTACAAATGCTTTGTTCATTCCGTGCATTCCGAAGTCTCTGACGGCTATCCACTTTTCATCAATTTTTTCGATTTCTTCGGTTAAATTTTCTGCCAGTTGCTCTAAAGAATTATTTCTAATTTTCTTCATAAGATTAAACATGGTGTATTTGATGGCAGTTTGTCCGAATTTCCTAAAATTTACAGCTCTACGCACCGTAAAGTTTTCAATATAGTGTGCAGTATTTTTAAGTTTTAATTTGATGGTTTCTTCATTGTCATCCGTTTTTAATGAGGATAGCAATAATGGATCCTGAAGCGATTCAGCAATTCCCCAGTAATTAATATAATTAAGATTGGCAAGCTGCTCGGTATAGTTTGATTGCGCATCTTTACTTATGAGATACCATTTTGCAAAAAACGCAAAGTCGTTTTTACAAAAATTATAGAAATCATCAGAAGTTTTCAATTCCAATAATTCTTCATGGTTTTCCTTAAACCATTTGTGAAAGACTGAACCAATATTTTCAAAATCCTGATTTTCTGAACCAGCTTTCCCTGGTCTTATTGTCAGGGCATATTTTCCCCTAAACCATGCCTGGAAAAAACTCAAATCTGCATCTTTACCAAGTTTATTGAATTCTTGTATAGTTTTTTTCCAAAGGTTATTAATTTCATTTCTTTTCGTAGCATCCTTTATTTTCGAAAGAATATAACCCTTCAACATTTCTGTTTGGGTAAGGTTCAATCCTCTGTCATTCATTGTTTCAAAAATCAGATAGGCATTTTCTTCGGAATAAGCCTTTATTTCAACAAGAATTACATTATCTTTTAACCAATCTATGAAATACGGTAATGCATTCCCAGCTAGTTCATCTGGGAAATTTTCCACCAAATCCATATAACGGTTATACATATTTATTACCGTTTCATCATCTTCTTCAGAAATTTGATAATTCCCTACTGCTAAAAGAGAAGTGAGAATATCAGTTCTGTTGTCATCTGATAAATTGAACGATTTTTCACCATAACTTTCGGAAAAAACTAGGTCTGAAATGTTTACCTGTGGAGTTTGCAAGTCTTTTTGTAAATGGATAAGGTAGATTAATAGCAAAGAAATTGAAGTAATTCTTTGTTGGCCATCAATGACAGATATTGTTCCTTCATCCGTCTCAAGTAAAACCACGGGACCCAAATAGTAATTAGCATACTGTTTTACATCACTTCTTTTATGGACAGGGTCGTAGTTTTTAAGAAAAGTAGTGGTTAAATCCTCGATTAATGCTTTAATATTTTTGTCAGTCCATCGATATTCTCTTTGGAAATAATCAATTGTAAATTTTTTACTGTCTAATAATTCTCTAATTGATCTGTCATCTGCATCAATTTTATTTTTGATTGTATTATTTGTGGATGTACTCATATGTTTAATTTTACGCCATAAATCTGTTAATTGAAACATGGTCCTTGATGTATTCCGGGATAATGGTGCGGAGTTCCGGCGTCAGTTTTTTGAAAGTGTCGCCATTGGGGTTAGTATTCAGCAAGGCAAAGTTTTTATTTTCGATAATCTCCCGGAACTGCGCGTCTGTGATATAACTTTTAAAGTAATTCTTGGCAAAATCGAAATAGGCTTCATCCGGTAGATAAAGCGAATCAAACTTTTCAAATTCTTCCTCCAGAAGTTCATCTTTGCTTTTGAAATAGGGAATGTAGCCAAACATTTTTTCAATGATTTCACGCAAACTCAATCTGCGGTCCACTTTTGCGGCATCCCTCAGTTTCTGCAGGTTGTAGTATTCGTTGGGCTTATCAAAAATATTGTCAACAATATATCTTTCTATCGCATCCAGATCTTTTTCTACCACCATTTTCTGGATTGCTTTATCTTCCTTCACCACATCTTCGAAACGGTCAAAATACATCCTGTCGATTTTCATACCTTCCAGACCAATCTGGTTTTCCTTGATAGTTTTAAGGGGGTCTGCCAGAGCGTATTCAAAATCATCTTCTGATACAGTGGGTTTGCCTTCACCTCCTTGTATATTGGTGGAAACAGGCGGTAGTTTCAGCACTTCATCGTAATTAAATTTCTCCTCAAAATACTCACAGTTTGCGAAGAAATCAAATAACTTGAAAGCCTTCTTATCCGGATTCTGAACGAGTTTCTTTTGCTGGTCATCCTTCAATTCTTTCGTAAAATTGTGCTTTCGCGTTCCCCTTCCTTTTATCTGGATAAAATCTGTGGGGGAATAAATCGGTCTCATCAAAACTACATTCAAAATATCGGGGCAATCATAACCCGTAGTCATCATCCCAACCGTTACACAAACCCGTGTTTTGCTTGTTTTGTATAATGGATTAAAATTTCCACTACCGCTGAGTTTATTGTTTTTAAAATTCAACGTAAAATTTTGTGCATCTGGAATAACTGAAGTAACCTGCAAGGCAAAATCTGAACTGTATTTTTCCGGAAACAATTCCATCGCCATTTTATTTAGCAGCTGCACAATTTTTGCAGCATGGTTTTGGCTTACCGTAAAAACAATGGTCTTGCCTATTTCCCCGGTTATCGGATCGCGTAAGGCATTCTCGAGAAAAGTCTTGCAAAAGATAATGTTGGTATTATCACTGAAAAATTTCTTTTCAAAATCTCTCTGAGAGTATGAGGCATCCACACTCTCGCCATTTTCATCGGTGGTGGAGACGCTGTATCCCTCATCTGAAAGCAGTTGCGTGGTAACCTCCGTTCTTGCATCCACTACGATTGGGTTAATTAAATACCCGTCTTTTACACCATGGAGCAAACTGTACTGAAATGTTGGCTTTCCGTCTTCACAACCGAATGTGGTATAAGTATCAAGCAGCATCCTTCTCTCCAGTTCGCGTGGATCCTTCTGTTCAAGTGCATCCGCATCTATTTTTTTCAGATAATCTTTAGGTGTAGCGGTAAGGCCGAGCTTGTACCCCACAAAATATTCAAAAACAGCCCTGCTGTTTCCACCAATACTGCGGTGGGCTTCGTCTGAAATAACAAGATCAAAATCAGTCGGCGCAAATAATCGTTTGTATTTATTGTTTGCTAAAAGTGTCTGTACGGTGGATATGACGATTTCGCTTTTCCGCCAATCCTCCCGATTATCCTTGTAAATACAGACCGAAAAATCAATTTTTAAATAATCTTTAAAATCTTTTTCTGCCTGCTGCTCGAGCTCAATGCGATCTACTAAAAACAACACCCTGGAAGCATTACGGGTTTTAAGGAATAATTTTATTGCTGCCGCACTGGTAAGTGTTTTCCCCGTTCCGGTCGCCATTTCAAAAAGAAAACGGTCTTTACCATTTTTCACTTCCTCCTGAATTCTTTGAATCGCCCGCAATTGATACGGTCGGAGAAACCTTAACCCAGTGTCGAAAATGAATTGATTTTTTGATTTTTCATCTGTCCACCGCGGATCTTTATCGTAATCAGGATTCTGGGTTTTTGCAATAAAATCATCTTTTACTTCTTCATTTACCAGATCTGAGGGATTAGGCTTAAATTCCTGATAACTTTCTATGGTTTCAGGCGTAGGGAATCGGGAAATAATATTGGGATTTCCTCTTTTCAGATCCCACAGGTAATGCTGGTTACCATTGGTGAGAATTACGAATCTACAGTTTTGGGCATTAGCATATTTTCGTGCTTGCTCCTTTGCAAATAGCGGGTTTATACTTTCTTTTTTCGCTTCTAAAACAATCAGAGGAAATCCTTTTTGATCTAGTAAGAGATAATCTATATAACCCTTGCTGGTTTGATCAAAATCTTCACCTAAATCATTTAATAGTTTTTCAGTTATCTTAATATTGTTTTCAAGAACGATATTTGCTTTTCCTTTTTCATCATCAAAAAAGCGCCAACCGCTCTCTTCCAATAATCTGTTTATCTTTATCCGTGCCTTTGCTTCTTTAGACATATCTCAATTCTTTGTAGAGTTTAATAGATCTTTTATATCCACATCCAACAGTTTCGCAATTTCAAGCAAAGTTTCCATCGAAGGTTGGATATCATTTGTAACCCACCTCGAAACGGTCGTTTCAGATTTATTAAGCTGATTTGCTAGCCATTTATTGGTCTTTTGCTTATCCGCCAAAACAGCTTTCAATCTGTTAATTGGTGTTTGCTGCATAAAAATTTACATTTTATGTAAAAATATAGAAATATTTCGTATACACCCAATTTTTTCATTCCGAACTCTAATAAACATAATATATTCACCTACTCTCATACCCCTCCTTAAACTTCAAGAACTTTTCTGCGTCCTTTGGGTTTTTCTGCATCCATTTGTTCATCAGCGTGGTGTTATGTTCCAGCTGTTTTACTTGCTCTGTTTCATAAATCGCCTTGTTTTCATCCTTAATCTCTTCGAGGATTTCCGCGCGAACCTCAGTCTTTGTGCGGATGCTCTCTCGGTACCAGTTTTTTCCCAGATAAAGAGTTGCTGTTAAAATAGAAAATGCAACCAGCAATATAGCTACGATTCCGAAAAACCAATATTTAACTGTATCTGATTTCTGATGGAAATTTTCCAGATGCTTTACATCGTCCGGAGATAATTCTGCGATAATATTGTTGGGGATGGATTTGAGCAATTCCTGCCGTTTTAGATTTTCTTGATGTGCCAGTTCTTGGATTTTCTTTACATCCTCCTTGATGTCGCAGTACATGTGGAAAATCGCCTTCCCCGAAATTTCTACCGCCTTATTGCTTTCTATGACGCGGTGCAAAAGTTCGATGCCTGCATCTTGTGAAGAATAATTTTCTGTATTCTCTTGGTTGTTAAATTCGTTGTTGTTCATTTTGTTTTTTTATTGATGTTTTTTTATTGATGTTTTTTTTAAAGACCTATCGTCTCCTTTTTCTCTTCCTCAGCAATTCGTCGTCAGCCGCCGGTGTGTAGCTCGGTTTGAGGAGTTCCTTCACGGCATTTTCAATCTCCCTGAGGGCTGATTTTTCCGGATGTTTTATTTCGTTCGTTTGCGGATTACTCTGACTGAAAATTGCCGACTGGTGGCTTTCCGCATTCCGGTTTAGAATTTCTTTGATATCTTTGATTTTCAGTTTGTTTGTAATCTCGGAAAGTTTGTAACCGGGGTGGTACTGCCTCTGGGTTTTATCGTTAATATCGCTCAGTTTCACGATTCGCATCCCTGAAATACCGTCCTTCACATTCTGCGAGAGTGTCGCTCTGTAACCACATCGCCGCATATAATCGATCAAGTCGTCAAAATTTCTTGAGACCTTCAGACAGTTTTGCAGCACTTTCAGCATCTGCTGCTTTTTCTCCTTTCCGATTTCCACATCTGTTTTGAGATTCATCTCTTTGCAGACATTTCGAACCGATTCGCCGAAGCGTTTGCCGATATTGGCAGATTTTACCGAGCATTTACCATAAACATCTATGCGGTTCACGATGAAATGGATATGTTTCTGCTTCGTGGAATTGTGGACATCCAGGACGACCTGGTTATTTTCTGTAAGTCCCACATCTTTCAATGATTTTAAAGCCAGTTCCTTCAGATCTTCGTTGGTCAGTCTGTCGCCGATTTCCTTTGGTGGAGAAATGTAGCCCGTCAAAGCCCATTTCTTTACATTCGGATTTCTATCGGCGACAATCTTCATCTCTTCAAATCTTTCCTCCGGCGTTGTTGAAAGCAGGTTGTTGGAATAAATACATTCCGCCGTGCCCTTGTCATTGCCGTTGTATTCAATCGCGATCTTACTGATCCTCCTCGTCGTTGCCGAATTGTTCATGCGTGATGATTTGTTGGTAGAGGTATTCTCTGATTAATTTGGTGACGATGTGAATTTCCTCAAGGATCTCTTTCTTGTTTTCAAATTCGTTCCATTCTCTGTTCCTGAGCAGATTGGATATCCTTATGAAATTGTTGCCGTAATTCAATAGAACTTCGTCTGTCTTGAACTCGTTTACTTTAATTTCCTTTTCGGTAGAAATCAGTCTTAAATATTTGGATATTTTGAGGTTGTAGAAGTCCGCCTCCTTTTGAATTTTCTCGAACTCCTTTTCGGTAAAACGAACCGAGACTACCTTTGAAAAGTGGTTCGCCGTCTTCTTTTTCAAACCTCCCTTTCTACCGATTTCGCGAAAGCGGTTTCTTCTTTTTTCTTCTGCAACCTTGGCAATTTGCTGCTCGGAAATCTGTCTTACAAACTGTTTTAAAAAGTCATTTTTCATATTGTGTTTATGTGGTGTTTAATTTTTTTATAATTTTAAATTATGGGCTTGAATCGTAATTCCATACAACTGTTTCCGACGACAGGAGGAAACCAAAAAGCCCGATTTTTACGGCAAGCATACGCTTGTTGTAAACATTGGGTACTTTTTGCACTAACTCTAAGCGTATAATTTACCGCCGCATTTTATAAGTTCGTTTCTCTTCAATATGGATCTGTTCTTCTGCTTTTTTAGAAGCTAAATATTCGTTCAAGTCTTTAAAAATTTTGTAATATTTTCTTTGGTCTTGAACATTAGAATTGAGTTTGTTTAATTTTTCCACGAGTAAATTCCCTGCTTCATCGTTGTCTAAGTACAACTCAATCTTTTGATAATTCTCTAGTGATTTTTCAATTTTAAACGCCATCGAAACGGAATTTAAAATCACAAAATCGGAGGTTTCTGATGAAAAATTTTGATCCTTATTTTTGAGAATTAAAAAGGATAAATAATCGCTAAATCCTTCAAAGATTTTCAAAGTTTCGGAGTTGTTTTTTATCGTGGTAACATCTTTTTTGCCTAAAGCAATTTTTAGATATTTGTTTCGGATTTCATAGCCCCCAGAATCATTTTTGAAAGCAATCGCAAAATAAGTTTTGTCTCCAATCTGATAATGGATTTCTTTTAATTCTGATTTTTGAGTTTCCAGATTTCTTTCTTTCAAATATTCCAAAAGTGCCGGATGCGAAATTTCTTTTACCTCTAAAATTTGATAGGATTTAGTTTCTTCTTTTAGATTGCTTAAATCTTCTTTTTGCTTTTGAAATGAAAAATCAAATTGCTTCAGATATTCAAGGGCATCAGATATGGTGCATCGTTTGAGTTCCTGAACAATCGACACGACATCGTATTGGTTTCCTGTGCCAAAATCAAAGGCAATATTCTTAACATAATTCACCAATAGACTTGGTGTTCGTTCCTGTCGATTGATAGCAAAATAATAGGCAGTTTTCGGATGTTCTTTGCTTGGAAATAGAGAAAAACTTTCCATTACTTCCTTGATGCTGATATTTTCGTTGGCTTGTTTGCAATTCATGTTTTGTGTTTTTTAATGTTGATATATTTTTTTGAAATGTTATTTTTTGGCTTACCTCTCTACCTGCTTACCTAAAAATGGCAAGCTGTTATATTTTATAATTAAGATTAAGGTAACTTGGTAAGCAGGTAGGCTATTTTTTCGCTTTTGAAAATTTTATATTTTTCGCTTGATTAAATAGCCATAAACTTGGAGTTTAGGATGTTTTATCCTTTCGTATTTTAATTTTGTGAGTGCTTTTCCAACCTTTATATGGTTGAGTTGTGTTCCCAAAGCATGATTCATCGCAAAAACAATGTCAGAAGCTGTAAGGAAATCTTTGAGCTCTGTAGATTTTTCAAAATGTTTGATAATCACTTCCTGTTCTGGACTAATATTGAAGTATCTTTCGTTTCGAAGTTCATTTTCCAAAATATCATTCTGACTAAATTCTTCTTTGAAATCCTCACTTTTATAAGTGTTGTAGTATACCTGAGACCAAAATTTGTCAATATTTATAGTTTTACTATAACCGAAATCAATTTCTTTAATTTCAAAAACTATCCATCTTACACTGCCTGTTTCATCAGTTAAGAAATCACATTTATTGGTTGATCCTAAAAAAGAACAGATTCGGCGTTGATTTTCTGCTTTCCGGGCATACGGAAGCCTGACTTTAACATTGGTTGCTGAAAAAAGAGATTTTAAACTATTAATATCTGATTTAGTCAACACCGCTAATTCATCAGCATTAACTATAAAATTCTTCGTAATAGCAATTTGTCCGTCTTTATCTACCGTTACAACTTCGGTATAATAATTCTTCAGCTCTTTAGGAATTAAAAAACGGAGAAAGGTAGTTTTTCCTAAATTTTGTATTTGACTAAACAACACCAAGCATTGTTTGTTGATGTAATTAGGCTCTAAAGCACATTTGACAGCTCTAGATAGCCATTTTTCTAAATGATAATGGAATGATTCGTTATCATTTGTAGTAACATAAGTAACTAATTCTTTAATGTGGTCATTTCCGTCCCAATCTTCCAGTTTTTCAAAATATTCTTTGATGGGATTATAGGATTTTATAAAATCGCTCCGTATTAAAATTTCCAATTTCTGTGGTGTAATCTTAATTCCCACACGAGTTAGTTCTATCAGTAACGAATTGATATTTAGTATACTCCAATCATCGGAATCTTTAAGCTTAATTTCATAGTCTAATGAGATGCTGTTAAATCTCAAATCATACTTTTCTTCAATGTATTGAAGTGCTTGATCGTAAACTGTTGTGCTGTGCTCTTCAGAGCGGTAAAGGATATTATTTTTCATTTTCATTATTTTTAAATAATTCCAATGCCTTTTGCACATCAATCACAATTGTTCGATTTCTTTGAGAAATAGCATCATTAATAACCCCACTTTTTTTAATGCGATTCGCTGTTGCTATTGAACAGTCAAAAAGATTTGCTATCCCCCTAATACCATAAACTAATTTGGTTTCAGTAGTTTTTATAATTTGAGGGCTTTCATTTTCTTCTTCATTCTTAGTCTTATTTAAGAATAAAAATTCTTCACCTGTCATTTGCCATATTGGCTTGTTCAATAATTCTTGTATTTTCATCTTTTGTTGATTTTAATAGAGCAAAATTGCCATCAAAATCAAATTCCAAGAAATTCAAATAAAAAAATCAGCATAAGTAATATACTGATTTTTAAGTGTTTAAAAAATAATTTATAAAAGTGAAATTCAGAAAAATTCTATGAGTCTATTTCATAAGATTTTTGATACTTAATAAGTTTAATTTAGTTTTAAAGTATAGCCTGTCCTTTTAGAATAATATCATCTATTTCTTTATGTATCTCAGATTTATTATCATTAGATGGATTGATTTTTTTTTCATAATCTTTTATATCAAAATGTTGAATCATTATTTTTTTCCAATTTTCAGATGATTCTTTTTTTATAAAAGCATTACCAATTTTATTTATTGAATATGCAATATATTTATCCGTGCCTTTATTCTTTTCAATACACAGAATTTCTTTACCTGCCATTTGATTAGCAAAATCCAAGAAATTGATGTATTCCACTAATTTTAATTTCACGAAAATTTCGTACAAATTATTTACAACTTCCAGATTGATAAAGGTTTCATCTGCATATTTCTCAAAAGAATTCAATTCTGAAAGTTGAACTTCTAAAAAAGTCAATTGTTCAATAATGGAACTCATATTAAAATCAAAAAGATATAATAAACTTTTTTCTTTATTCTTCCATTTAGCATACAATTCCTTACTTATTTGGTGTTCTTCCTTGTATTTTTTCTTGGCAATCGAATATTCATTTCTCAAATCAATCATTTCTTGGGATTTATCATCATATTTAAAACACCAAGATTCTAATCTTCCATTTAATTCTCTCTCTTTACCGCTTATAGGAAGCAAAATTGCTTTATAGTGATATTCATACTCTCGCTCATAATTAGAACACGATTCACTAATAATTTTATGAATATTTTGTTTTTCTAAATCGGATGAATATGATGAAAGTATATATTTTAACCTTTGTAAAATTGCCGAGTATTCTTTATAAATTAAATTCGGGCGAGAATGTTCAAATAATTCACTAAATTCTATATTTTCGATTGAAAATGGAAATTCCAAAAGTTCATCAATTAATTCTTTTGTTAACTTTTGCTTTTCATTCTTTTTCAATCTACTTTCAAGAGCTATTAATGAATCAAAATGTTCTGTTAATTTCATAAAATATTAAGCTTTTGCATTTGAATTTCACGTGTTGAATCCACTACATCAATATAAGGTTTCATTGATTGGTAATCTGAATGCCCAGTCCATTTCATTATAACTTGAATAGGGATACCTTTTGAGATACATAAACAAATAAATGTTCTTCTCCCAATATGTGAAGAAAAGTATTCATACTTCGGTTTTGATTCATCATTTCGTTTGTTGCCAATGAAAAAAGTATGATTTATAGGTTCATCAATTTCTGCAAGTTGTCCTAATTCTTTCAAATATTCATTCATTTTTTGGTTTGATATAACAGGTAATGCTTTATCGCCATCTAAATCCTTGTATTTTTCTAAAATATTTTTTGAAATATCATTTAATTCAATTACAATAAAATCAGATGTCTTTTTCGTTACCACATACAATTTACCATTCTTAATATCAGATTTTTTTAATTTTTCGACATCGGAATGGCGTAGTCCAGTAAAACAAGTAAATAAAAGAACATCCCTGACTCTTTCTAAATATTTTTTTGTAGTAGGAATATTATACTTTCTAATAGTATTTATTTCTTCCTCAGATAGAAAGATAATAACTTTATCAGTCGTCTTTATCTTTGGAGTAAATTGTTGAAAATACAAGTTATTACAATAACCAAACTTCACAGCAAATCTCAAAAACCATTTGATATTTTTCAAGTACTTTTTAGTTGTAACATTATTTAACTTTAAATTATTTGAGAAGTAAGATAGCAATTTGGGAAGCCCGTTGGAATCAAAATCTTCAAAAGTCAAATTTTCATTAAATGATAAAAGATGATTTTTCAATGCGGCGAATTTTTTATGAGTATCAACTGTCCAATTATTTACTTTGCCTGAATATTCTGTAAAATGATCAAATACCTCAAAAAAAGTTTTTTCTGTAACATCTTCTTTAATCTCAACTTTTTTCTTTTTCTCACCCCTATCCTTAATCTCAGCAAAATATTCTTTTACTTCCAATGTATCTGGCACTCTATCTTCGACTTGACATTTGATAAAAAAAGTGTGAATATTATTAATAAGGTTACTTAAATAGGTGTTAATTTCCTCTGCTGTTAATCCATTTGAATTTATTTTTCCATTTTTCACCAAAGATTGAGTCTCGTTCCAATCTTTTCTATCAATTCTAAATCCTGAAAACAAATTAATTCTATTTGAATTATAGGTTACTCGAAGAAAAATAGGCACATTGTCATTAATAACAACTCCATCTTTTTTTCTTTTTTCAAGAGCAACATTTACTTTTCTTTTAATACTTATCACGCTGAAAATTTACAGCCAAATTTACAGCCATTTTTTATAATATACAAATAAACTAATTAAGTATCATTAAATAAATCAAGTTTGTAATTTATTGATTAACAAGTATTTTAAAATTTTATGATATTCTAAAAAATAAAAGGTTAAAATCCCTGTGGGTCTACACTTTTCAATTTAACACTCTGATTTTCAGGGTGTTTTTTTGTTGTAAATAGTACATTAAAGTTTAAGTAACGATACAGACGTTTGAATATCTCGGGCGTTTTTCGTTTTTTTGCATTTTTAAAAATCTTATTATGCTTTCAGTTCAAGGTCTTGGTCTTCACCACTCCGGAAATTATCTTTTTCGAGATGTAAATTTTACGATTAAGAAGGAAGACAAGATTGGGCTTGTCGGTAAAAATGGCGCAGGAAAATCAACTCTTCTTAAAATGATTTCAGGAGAAATTAATTTTTACGAAGGTAATGTTGTTCCTGAAGGAAATATTACCATTGGTTTTTTAAAACAGGATCTTGATTTTGTTAAAGGAAGAACCGTGTGGAATGAAACCATGCAAGCATTCGAGCAAATCAACGCTTGGAAAAACGAACTTGAAGATGTTAACGAACAATTAGCTACCCGAACCGATTACGAAAGTGATGCTTACAGCGATTTGATCCACAGAATGACGGATCTTAACGATTTGCTCCATCACCACGATGCTTACAATCTTGAAGGTGATATGGAAAAAGTTCTTCTAGGTTTAGGATTTAAAGTTGAAGATTTTGATAAAATTACCGACGAATTTTCTGGTGGTTGGCGTATGCGAATCGAGTTGGCGAAGCTTCTCCTTCAGAAAAATGATTTAATGCTTTTGGATGAACCAACTAACCATTTGGATATGGAATCCATTATTTGGTTAGAAAGTTTTCTAAAAGATTATCCCGGAGCTATCGTTTTGGTAAGTCACGATAAACAGTTTATGACCGCTGTTTGTAACCGAACTTTTGACGTGAACAATAAGAAAGTTGACGATTATAAAGCAAATTATTCCAAATATTTGGAATTAAGAAAAGATCGCAAAGAAAAACTGATTCAAGCCAAGAAAAACCAGGATGCGGAAATTAAACAGATGGAAGACAACATCAATCGTTTCCGTGCGAGCGCAACAAAAGCGGCTTTTGCGCAATCGCTAATTAAAAGACTTGATAAAATTGAAAGAATTGAAGTCGAGAACGAAGATGTTTCTAAATTCAATATTCGTTTCGTTCAATCTGTTGTTCCCGGAAAAGTGATTTTCGAGGCAGAAAATTTAGGGAAAGCGTACGGTAAAAAACAAATTTTTGATCATGTTGATTTCTTTGTTGAACGAGGAGATCGCATCGCTTTGCTTGGACAAAATGGTCAAGGAAAAACGACGTTGGCAAAAATTCTTGCAGGTGAAATTACTGACTATACGGGAAGCTGGAAACTCGGCCATAATGTGAATATTGGATATTTTGCCCAAAACCAGGAAGAAGTGCTAACTCCTGATAAAACCGTTCTGCAAGAAGCAGAAGATGCAGCAACTGAAGAAACCCGACCACGAGTTCGTGATTTGTTGGGAAGCTTCCTTTTTTCTGGAGAAGATGTTCAAAAGAAAACAAAAGTGCTTTCCGGTGGGGAGCGTAATCGATTGGCTTTGTGTAAATTATTGCTTCGTCCGTTTAACACGTTGATCATGGACGAACCTACAAACCACTTGGATATCCAATCGAAAGAAATCATCAAATTAGCTTTGAAAAATTTCGATGGAACGTTGATTTTGATTTCCCACGATCGTGAATTTTTACAAGGTCTTTCGGATAAAATTTTTGAATTTCGAAATGGTTCTATGAAAGAGTTTCTGGGTAACATTGATGAATATTTGGAATATCGCCAAAAAGAAAGTTTACGCGAAGTTTCTGCGGAAAAAGCAAAACTTCACAAAGATGAATCTGTTGCTCCAGTAGACGAAAAAAAAGCTGAAATTCCTACAGCAAAAGAAAATAAGTTTGTTAATAAAGATCAAAAAAGTATCCAAAATAAACTTAAAAAAGTAGAAGAAAAAATTGCTGAGTTAGAATTGCAAATCGAAAAATACGAAGCAGATTTTGCAAAAGGAAATCCAAGTGATGAAGTGTTGCACACCTACAACGCGAAAAAAGAAGAATTGGATATGGCGCTTCAGGAATGGGAGTTTTTAGGAGCTCAACTGGAAAATTAGTTCATTTAACTTATTTTTTCGGTAAGGTATTTCCAGTATCGCTTGGGTACATGTTGTAGATGTAATTTTAGATTTTTACGTTCCTTAATATTGGTTTTATCAAAATAGCGCTGCCACAATTTCTGATAGTTGTTTTCTTCGTCATGAAATTTATCAGTAATATTTTTTGTGTCAATATTTTCTTCGGGATAAAAGAAATCACAAGTTTCCAAATCGTAGAAAATTCCGTATTGGCGCCGCAAATCATAAATCATCCATTTTTGATCTTGATATCTTTTCTTAAAGTGATTTCTAATTAAAGGAAGCACGTTGAAATCAGGATCAATATTTGCAAAATAAACATCATCTTTCAGTTTTTCGAAGCGTACAAACGCATTCATTCTGTGGCGTTCGCGACTAACAGATTTGCATATTTTAGCAATATTCAAGATGTCGTCGATGGCGTAGTTTTTAAGAATATTTTCTTCCGGAAATTGTACAGATTGCTGAACTGCCGATAATATAAGACGCTCTAAATTTTCATTTTCAGAAAGGTAAACCATCATTAATTGATGAATTCCATCTTTCCCAATCGCTTTTTCTAGCTTTTTTAAAACGCGTTCTGATTTTTCTACGTTGGTGTAGACTTCATGAATTTCAGCAAACATATTTTCCTGAACAAAACGGTTTCGATTGACAATTTCAACGGTCTTGAATTTATACTCAAAAAATTCGAAAACAGCGGTGAATAGTCCATCAAAACTTCCGTCGTACAATAGGGTTTGCATAAAAAAGTATTTGTTTTTTTTGAATGAAATATATTTCGCTTCTTTCCTAATCAGACTAAGGTTTTTATCGCTTTTCTTTAAAACAAGGTCAATTGTTGCGAAAAATGATGTTGAAATTTTGAATGTGAACCTCCAGCCAAAATTTTTTTTAAATTTTGGTGTGTTAAATATTTCAAATGAGGATTTCCGGCGTTGAAATCGATAAAGTATTTTGCTCGATTTACTGCCGCACCCAACTTTTTTAAATGATCAATTGTTAAAATTTGAAAACGTCGTGCGCTAATAATTTTCTTTGCACTTTTCACTCCGATTCCAGGAATTCGTAAAATCATTTGATAATCTGCCGTTTGTAAATTTACGGGAAATTGGTGCAAATTTCTGAGCGCCCATCCTAGTTTTGGATCAACTTCTAAATCTAAAAAAGGAACATTGGGATCTAAAATTTCATCAGCTTTGAAACCATAAAAGCGCATCAACCAATCGGATTGATACAATCTGTTTTCCCTCAAAATTGGGACTTCAGTTGTTAAAGCTGGCAAACGATTATCCGCTAAAACTGGAACGTAACCAGAATAATACACACGCTTCATTCCGTAATTTTTATAAAAATAATCAGCTACTTTTATAATTTGAAAATCGTTTTCATTGGTTGCACCAACAATCATTTGGGTGGATTGTCCTGCAGGGGCAAATTTTGGAACTTTTCTATAAATCTTCTTTTCTTCTTTATATTGTGAAATTCCATTTTGTAAATATTTCATTGGGACAAGCATATCCTGTCTGTTCTTTTCAGGAGCTAAAAGTTTTAAACCGCTTTCCGTAGGAATTTCGAGGTTAATTGAAAGTCGATCGGCATACAGAGCAGCTTCTTGAAGTAATTTATCACTCGCGCCAGGAATGGTTTTCAAATGGATGTAGCCATTGAAATTTTCTTCTAAACGTAATCTTTTCGCCACACGAACCAATCGTTCCATTGTAAAATCGGCGTTTTTAAAAATTCCAGAACTTAGAAAGAGGCCTTCAATATAATTTCTGCGGTAAAAATTAATGGTTAAATCAACTACCTCGTCAACAGTAAATGCGGCACGTTTTACATCGTTTGAACTTCGCGAAACACAATATGCACAATCGTAAATGCAATGATTGGTTAATAAAATTTTAAGCAGCGAAACGCATCTTCCATCTTCTGTGTAAGTATGGCAAATTCCACTTGCTGATGAATCGCCCAAACCTTTATTTTTGTTTTTTCGATTTCCACCGCTAGAAGAGCACGACACATCGTATTTGGCGGCATCCGCAAGTATTTCGAGCTTTTCTTTTAGGCGATCAAAATTCATGTTGAATGTTAGGCGATTGGGTATGCAAAAGTAGTTCCTAAACTTTTTTTTAGGTTGTAATTTTTGATACAATTTATATCAAATTTCAATACAAGAGCGGAATTGATTATCTTTACGAAGTCAAAAAAATCCTTATGAATTTAAAGCCTGTGGAAGGTTTCTCTAAGCTTTCTAAACAACAGAAAATCGATTGGCTCATTTCGGAATATCTAAGTAACGATCGCAGTTACGAACAGATTTTAGAACAATATTGGAACAACGATCCAGATTTGCAGAAACTTCACGATGAATTTTCAGAGAATACGATTTCTAATTTTTATATGCCTTACGGAATTGCGCCTAACTTTTTGATAGACGGTAAGCTTTTGGCTTTGCCTATGGCCGTTGAGGAAAGTTCTGTGGTGGCAGCAGCATCTAAAGCTGCAAAATTTTGGCTTGATAAAGGTGGTTTTACAACTACGATCATCAATACTAAAAAATTAGGTCATACCCATTTTATTTTCAAAGTTGAACCTCATAAGCTGCAACATTTTTTCAATTTTAAATTGAAAGAAAAACTTTTTGAAGCAACCCAAGAGATTACCGCAAATATGCGAAATCGCGGTGGTGGAATTCTCAATATTCGACTGGTTGATAAAACTGCCGACATGCCGAATTATTATCAATTGAAAGCGAGTTTTAATACCGTAGATTCAATGGGTGCGAATTTCATCAATTCCGTTTTGGAACAGTTTGGTAAAACACTAAAGGAAGAAGTTGCACTTGATGAGACTTTCACCCAAGAGGAAAAAGATTCTTTGCAAATTGTGATGAATATTTTGTCCAATTACACGCCAGATTGTATTGTTCGTGCAGAAGTTTCTTGTAAAATCGAAGATTTAAAAGATGATAGCGGGATTTCCAACGAAGAGTTTGCGTGGAAGTTTAAACAAGCGGTTACCATTGCGGAAATAGAACCTTTTCGAGCAACAACACATAATAAGGGAATTATGAATGGGGTAGACGCTGTTGTTATTGCAACCGGTAACGATTTTAGAGCGACAGAAGCGTGTGCACATGCGTATGCTTCTCGTAGTGGATCCTATTCTTCGCTAACGCATTGCACGATCGACAATGGCGTTTTTCGTTTTTGGATTGATTTGCCAATTTCCGTTGGCGTGGTTGGTGGATTAACCAATTTGCATCCTTTGGTGAAGTTTTCATTGGCATTGCTTGGTAAACCTTCGGCGCAAGAATTAATGAGTATTTTGGCGGTTTCTGGATTGGCTCAAAACTTCGGAGCGTTACGATCATTAGTTACAACGGGCATTCAGAAAGGGCATATGAAAATGCACCTTTTTAACATTCTTAATCAATTTGGAGCAACTGAAGCGGAAAAGCAACATTTTGTAACTTATTTTAAAGATAAAACGGTGAGTCACCACGAAGTTATCGCTGAACTCGAGAACTTTAGAAATCAAAAGTAATGTATATCGCCATCGGAATTGTGCTTATTCTTGCAGGGTATTTTTTGGGATTCCGAAATGCAACTGCAAAAGCGCCTGCTAAAATTTTGGGAGCACTGCTCATTTTCTTTGGTGCAAGTTTTATTTTCAGAGTTTTGGTTTTGGGTTTTTTCAATTGGTTAGAACGATATTGAATTTAAAACAATTTAAAAACAGAATTAATAATACGATAAAAATGAAAACATTAACATTAATTATTGGTGCTTTTTATGGCATGCTTTCCATTATTCTTGGAGCGTTTGGAGCGCATGCATTTAAGAAAATTTTGCCACCAGAAAAACTCGAAAGCTTTGAAACAGGCGTTCGTTATCAAATGTATGCTGCATTTTTTCTACTTGTTGTGGGGTGGATTTTGAAATTTGAAACGAAATCTGAAAACTGGATTTCTTGGTTGATGATTTTGGGTACGTTTTTCTTTTCTTTCAGTATTTATTTTTTGAGTTTCCAACAATATTGGGGCGTGAATTTAAAATTTTTAGGACCCATTACTCCAATAGGTGGTTTACTTATGATTATTTCCTGGGGAATGCTAATTTTTTACTTTGCGAAACTTAAAGCGTAAGAATTACTCACCTAGAATGCTTAATAAATAAAGGTTATGTTTTTCTTTATCGCTGGAACAACTCGAAAATGTATTGGAAAGGAATCGGTGAAAGTGAATAAAAATGGCTTTCAAGTAAATGCTGAAGTAAAAGTTTTTAGAAACTACATTACCGTGTTTTTTATACCTTTAATTCCATTAGGAAAAGAGTATAGCATCTATATTCCGCATTCCGATGAGTATTTTGAAACCTCGTATTTTTCCAAAATTCCCAAAGAATATGAGGCGATTTGCAAGGAAGTGGGCGGAAAGTATTGAAATCAATTAAAGAAGTAATTTTAAATAGTTGAAGTTTACAAATTTTAAAAGCATCACCGTAATTAACAATTATCAGGTTTTCAATTACTATTTTTTCTCGCTTTTTCTTATCTTTGTAAACGTTGGATTTTTAGAAATTTCAACGAATTTTTGAATCTTTAATCTTTTAATTTTAAAAAGTATATGAATCTTCACGAATATCAATCCAAAGAGATTTTATCCAAGTATGGCGTAACCACCCAACGTGGTATTTTAGCCAATGATGTTGATGAAGCTGTGGCTGCAGCAGAAAAACTGACTGCCGAAACCGGAACTCAAGGTTGGGTTGTAAAAGCGCAGGTACACGCAGGTGGCCGTGGAAAAGGAGGAGGTGTGAAATTTTCTCCAAATATGGATAAACTAAAAGAAAATGCGCAAAACATTATCGGTATGCGCTTGGTAACGCCTCAAACTTCTGCAGAAGGGAAATTGGTAAATTCTGTTTTGGTTGCTGAGGATGTTTATTATCCAGGAGATTCTGAGCCAAAAGAGTTTTATGTTTCAATTCTTTTAGACAGAGCGCAGGGTAAAAATACCATTGTATATTCTACAGAAGGGGGAATGGATATTGAGCATGTTGCAGAAGTAACACCTCATCTTATTCATAAAGAAAAGATCGATCCTGAGTTGGGTTTATTGCCTTTTCAAGCAAACAAAATTGCCTTTAACCTTGGATTGAGCGGAAGCGCTTTAAAAGAATTTAAGAAATTCATCACCAGTCTTTATAATGCCTATATCGGTATTGATGCTTCACTTTTTGAAATCAATCCAGTATTAAAAACTTCAGATGATAAAATTATTGCAGTTGATGCAAAAGTAACGTTAGATAACAACGCACTATATCGTCATAAAGATTTAGCAGAACTTCGCGACAAAAGAGAAGAAGATCCTTTGGATGTTGAAGCTGGAGAAGCGGGATTAAACTTTGTGAAATTGGATGGTAACGTTGCTTGTATGGTAAACGGTGCTGGTCTTGCAATGGCGACAATGGATATTATTAAACTTTCTGGTGGTAATCCTGCAAACTTCCTTGATGTTGGTGGTACCGCTGATGCACAGAGAGTAAAAACTGCTTTCGATATTATTTTAAGAGACTCAAATGTAAAAGCAATCTTAATTAATATCTTTGGTGGAATTGTACGTTGCGATAGAGTTGCGCAAGGTGTTGTAGATGCTTATAAAGCAATGGGAAGTCTTCCTGTTCCTTTAATTGTACGTTTACAAGGGACAAATGCAGTTGAAGCTAAAAAACTGATTGATGATGCAGGTTTGCCAATTCATTCAGCCATTACTTTGGAAGAAGCAGCAAATAAAGTAAAAGAGGTTTTGGGCAATTAATCTCAAACTTCAAATATAAAAAGCCCTCTTTTATGGAGGGCTTTTTTATGTTATAGGAGTTTCTACTAATTATCCGTTGGATTATCAAGCGCGCTTGTGATGTTAATGCTTGTTGGCGTTACCAAATTGATGCCTTCATTCTGAAGACGTTCGTTAATTTTCTTAATCGCTTCACTTTTCACTTTTACAAAATTAGCACCCTTCTCCAAAAAGAATTTTACTTGAACGGTAAATAAACCTTGCTTTACATTGGTAAAAAATACTTCTGCTGAATCCGCATTATCGATATGTTTAAGTTTTTTCACTTCATCCAAAATATTTCTTTGTGCTGAATTTACATCTTCACCCGCAGGGATTTCAAATTCAAGAATGATTTTTCTTTGTGGTGATGCAGAAATATTAAAGAAAGGAGCAGAAAAAATAACCTGATTGGGGATGTACACTTTTTTCCCGTCGTCGGTAATTAATTTTGTGGTTAAAAAGCCGATTTCCATTACTGTTCCCGAATAATTAGCAATTGTGATATAATCACCTACTTTAAATGATTTATCGATGCTCACCAACATTCCTGAAAAAATGGAGGAAACCAAATCCTTCAAAGCTACACCAGCAATTACCCCGGCAACTCCTAAACTTCCGATAAACTTCCATAGAAAACCACTTAGTCCCATTACTTCCAAAGCAATGAATGTTCCCATTAAAACAATTAAAAATCGAAAAAACCCGACTAAGGAAACGATGGTTTCTTGCTTGTTGGGTAAAAATCGGTGAATGAGTTTTACTGCTAGTTTACTGAGATAAGAACTGGTGACGAGAAAGAAAAAGAATAGCAATAATCCCACAATTAAACTTGGGGTAAATTCTGCAAATCGTTGATACCATGCTTCCAAAGTATTGAGAACGATTTCTGAATAATGCTTGCTTTGATTTTGAATGTTTAATAAATGCATAATTGAAATTATTGGTGTAAAAATAGAGGTTTTTCGGAATTCTTTTTAGCAGTATTTTCGGATTTTGTTACAAAAAAACCGGCAATAAAGCCGGCCTTTTTTATTCAAATACAGTAAAAATTAATTTACGTTGTTGATTACTTGTTTCGCTTTTGAAGTTGGTAAATAAATTTGGAAACCAAGCCCGAAAGCTAAGTTAGAAGTGGTACCTCTGTTACCAAAACCTACATTACCTGTATATTTTAGTAATCCTTCAAGACCAATATTTGGGGTAATGAAGTACGCGTAGCCAGGTCCAAATCCATAATCTAATCCATTCGCAGAATCTCCTCCGTTCGATGCAGATTGTCCACCAATCCCTAAATTAGCTTCAAAAAACCATCTTCCGTTTTTCAAAAGATTGTCAACACCTTCTTGTCCAGGAGAAAGGTAATATCTACCCAAAGCTCCAGCACCATAATTCCATATTGTTTCAGAAGCTTTTGCACCAGCAAATCCTAAATTTGCATATCCACCAACAGCTAAATTATCTTCAATAAAATACGCTCCTTTTGGTTGAATTTGTACATTGTATCCTGCACCAGTATTTAAACCGAAGTTTGCTGAAACAAGGTTACCACCAACCATCCAATTCCCTTTTTGGATTTGAGCATTTGTTAACGAAAATAATCCCGCTCCAATGGCAAAAGCTCCCAATAATAATTTTTTCATAATATCAAATTTTTAAATTTTAGTTTATTTTACTTCAAAATTGTTAAACCAAAACCTATGCCAATATTTTCTTAAATGTTTTATTAATCGGTGTTTAATTTCGTTAAAGTCTTTGTTTTATTATCATTAAATGATGATTTTTTTTGCGATTTATATAATTTAAAAAATAATTTGTATAATTCATTAAAGTCTACTAAATTTGTAGACTAATAATCTTTAAAAAATAAATGTTATGTCTATAAAGTTAGGAGATGTTGCTCCAGATTTTCACGCTGAAACCTCCGCAGGAGAAATTGATTTCTACAATTATTTAGGCAATTCTTGGGGGATTTTGTTTTCACATCCTGCGGATTATACGCCAGTGTGTACTACGGAACTTGGGTACACCGCCAAATTGAAACCTGAATTTGATAAAAGAAATACAAAAGTTTTGGCGTTAAGCGTTGATAGTGCAGAACATCATAAAGGATGGATAAATGATATTAACGAAACGCAAGGGACTTCGGTGGAATTTCCTATTATCGCAGATCTAGATAAAAAGGTTTCGGATTTGTACGATTTTATTCATCCAAATGCTTCTGCTACGGCAACCGTTCGCTCGGTATTGATTATTGATCCGGATAAAAAAGTGCGACTCATTATTACGTATCCTGCATCGACAGGAAGAAATTTTAACGAAATTCTTCGTGTGCTAGATGCGCTTCAATTAGCGGATGCGGAAAAAATTGCCACACCAGTAAATTGGGAAGATGGTGATGATGTAATTGTGCCGCCAACAATTTCTACCGAAGATGCAAGAAAAATTTTCCCAAAAGGCGTGAAAGAAATTAAACCGTATTTACGGTACACGCCACAGCCGAATAAATAAAAACTAATTTCTAAATTCCATATCAAGAGAATCCCGTTTCAGAAATGATTCGGGGTTTTTCTTGTTTACGAAATCATTTCTTGAAGCTCTAGCCAACGCATTTCGTTTTCTTCTAATGTTGTTGAAATACGTTCTAGTTCAGCAGATAATGTTGCAATTTTTTCGTAATCGGTTTGGTTGTTTAATTGGCCAAGAATTTCGTTGCGTTGCTTTTCTAGTTCGGGCATTTGCTTTTCGATGGTCTCCATTTCGCGTTGTTCCTTGAAAGAAAGTTTTCTTTTGGGTTTCACTGAATTTTGAGGTTCAACGTTCGGATCTTTACTAACATTACTTTTGTCTTCTGTTTTCTGACTTCGGTCTTCCGATTTTTCTAGTTTTTGACTTTCTCGATATTCAGAAAAGTTTCCGATAAAATCTTTAATTTTTCCATCGCCTTCGAAAGCTAAAACGTGATCTACAATGCGATCCATAAAGTAGCGATCGTGCGAAACTATAATTAAACTTCCTTGAAAATTCAATAGAAAGTTTTCCAAAACCGTTAACGTGGGAAGGTCTAAATCGTTGGTCGGCTCATCAAAAATTAAGAAATTCGGATTTTGATACAGCACATACATTAAGTGTAATCTTCGCTTTTCGCCGCCAGATAATTTTGAAATTGGCGAATATTGCGTTTGATCATCAAATAAAAATAACCTCAAAAATTGCGATGCAGAAATAGTTCTTCCATTTGCTAAAGGAAAATTTTCAGAGATTTCTTTTATAAAATCAATTACGCGTTCGTCTTCTTTAAATTGTAATCCTTTCTGAGAAAAATAACCGAACCTGATGGTTTCTCCCGTTTCAATTTCTCCAGAATCTTTCGGTTCAAAACCTTGAATGATATTTAATAACGTTGATTTTCCAGCGCCGTTTTTACCAATAATTCCAACTTTTTCGCCCCGTTGAAATTGATAGGAGAAATCTTTCAAAAGAACGTTGCTACCATAACTTTTATGGATATTTTTAAGTTCTAAAATTTTGTTTCCTAATCGTTTCATCTCAAAATCCAATTCCAAAGATTCTTTTTTGGTGTTGGTTTTGGCTACTTTTTCAGTGTCGTAAAAGGCGTCAATTCTAGATTTCGATTTTGTAGTTCTGGCTTTCGGTTGTCTACGCATCCATTCCAATTCCTTTCTATAAAGGTTATTGGCTTTGTCGATTGTTGCATTTAGATTTTCTTCACGAATCATTTTATTTTCCAGATACGTTGCGTAACTGCCGTTGTGCGTGTACAGCGTTTGGTCTTCCATTTCCCAAATAATGTCGCAAACGGAATCCAAAAAATAGCGATCGTGCGTTACCAGAAGAAGTGTGATTTTGGCTTTACTTAAATAATTTTCCAACCATTCTACCATTTCCACATCCAAATGGTTGGTTGGCTCGTCCATTATTAAAAGGGTGTGGCGATGTTCTGCACGGGTTTCGGTAAGAAGTTTTGCTAAAGCAACTCTCTTTATTTGTCCACCCGAAAGCGTTCCCATTTTTAAGGTTACATCGGTAATTTTCAGTTGAGAAAGAATTTGTTTCATTTCATTCTCTAAATCCCACGCTTTTTGAGCTTCCATTTCATTGATGGCTTTCTCCATTTCGTCGGAGTTCTGCGAAATCAAACTTTGATGATATTGCTTTAATGCTTTTATCGGGGCGGAATCTAAAGTCATCATGAATTCTTCAACCGAAAGTTGAGGATTGAATTCAATTTCCTGATCAAACAAAACCACTTGAATATCTTTGTTAACGATCACCGTTCCGGAATCCGCAATTTCTTTTCCCATTAAAATTTTTAAAAGGGTAGATTTCCCGCTTCCATTTTTGGCAACAATTGCAATTTTGTCGCCTTCGTTAATGTGGAAGGTTATGTTTTCGAAAAGCGTTTTAATTCCGTACGATTTGGTAAGGTTTTCTGCGGAAATATAATTCATTAGATGTGGAAATGTGCGTTTTAAACTTCGTGACGCGAAAGTACAAAATAACGGCGAGAACCTCGATTTTGGCGCGAGATAAGTTGTAAACCTTGCGGCCTAAAAGAAAAGTTTTAATTTTGTAGAATGAAAAAAAGAGTTTTAGTGGATATGGATGGTGTTCTTGCAGATGTGTATCAACAATTTATCCGTTATGAAAAAGAAGAATCGGGGAATGAAATCCCTTTGAAAGATGCGATTGGAACTGATGAGGTTGTTGCGTTTCCGAACGGGATGAAGCATGTAAATATGAAAGGTTTTTTCCGAACGGTTCCCGTTATGGAAGATGCAATAGAAGGTATGCAATATCTTAATGATAAATACGAGTTGTTTATTGTTTCTGCCGCAATGGAATTTCCCAATTCTCTTCAGGATAAATACGCTTGGCTTCAGGAATTTTTTCCTTTCCTAAATTGGAAGCAGTTTATTTTTTGTGGAAGCAAAGTTCCCGTTTGTGCGGATGTGATGATTGACGATCATCCTAAAAATTTAGATTATTTTCCTGGAAAGCGTATTATTTTTTCGCAACCTCACAACAAAGGTAAAAACAATGAATATGTTAGAATAAACCATTGGAGCGAGATTTACGATTTACTTTAATCCAAAGTAAGGCGCTGCAACGACCAAAGACTTCCGTTGTAAATATCAACATCTACTTTCACGTTAATCCCGTACACAATTCCGTTTTCGGTAAATTGCCAGAATTTCCAGTTTTCATCTGGTGATGGTGCGGGAACATCGTTATAGTTGGCTAACCAAATAGGATAGTCGTTAAACTCGCCTTTCAGATAATCGCGATAGTAGTAAAAGTATGTGTAAATAATCGGTTTTTCGCCGTAGGCTTCCTCCATAATTTTGCACCAAACTTTCAAATCTTCAATAAGTTTTTCTTTGCTTTTGCGACGAGGGATTTTCTCAATATCCAAAATTGGTGGTAAATCTCCACTTTCCAATTTTACATGAGCAAGAAAATTGTTGGCTTGTAAAATGGGATCTTCATCTGCACGATAAAAATGATAAGCACCGCGAATCAATTTATTTTTCTTCGCTTTATTCCAGAAATGATCAAAATGTTTATCGGTACTTTTATTTCCCATTGTCGCGCGTAAAACCACAAAATCGATTGGGATGGATTGGTTGGCAATGCTTAAACTATCCCATTTAATATCTTCCTTTCTTTGGTAATGCGAAATGTCGATCCCGAACGTTTTGTCGGTATTTTCGCCAATTATTTTTGTAATTCTTTTTTCTTCGTTTTCAGAGTTTTTAAGGTGGCGATGCTCGAATTTGTTAAAGTACATCGCATAGTAAAAAGCAATTTTATTTTTAAGGTAAAATCCTGTAATAAATAATGTTCCAAACAAAATTAGAAGAAGAATATATCTTTTGGCACGTCCATTTTTCTTCCTTTTTTGGTGGATTTTACGTGAAGTTTTGCGTTGAACTTGTTTTTTTGCCATCGTGCAAAAATAGGAGATAATTGGCAATAAAGGTACAGATATTTGTTATTCGTTTCATATAGAAAGATCTCAATGGCAACATCAGTTTTTGTATTTTTATCCAGAAGAAATGGAAAAAATAAAGATTCAAACTGCTGATGGTTACCAATTGGTAGCGCATATTTTTAGTTCTGAAAAGAATTCGAAAAAGCTTCTTTTAATCAACACCGCAACAGGCGTAAAACAAACGATCTATTTTTCGTTTGCTCGTTTTTTTGCGGAAAATGGCTTCACTGTAATCACATACGATTATCGTGGAATTGGAGAATCTAAACCGCAAGAAATAAAAGGGTTTCATTCGAATATGAAGATATGGGGAAGTGTGGATTATCAAGCGGTAACGGATTATATACAAAATCGATTTGGCGATTATGAAAAGTTCTGTTTAGGACATTCGGTGGGTGCCTTAATTTTGGGAATGAACAAAGATTCACAACTTTTTAAATCATTTGTTTTCGTGGCAACGCAAAAATCCTATTGGGGGAATTTGAGATTTAAAACGCAATTGGAAGCGATAATCGGTTTTGGTTTTTTGCTTCCGACGGTAACAAAAGTTTTGGGATATTTTCCCGCACATCGATTTGGTTTGGGGGAAAGTTTGCCATCTGGAAATGCTTTCGATTGGCGAACGTTAATTATGCATAAAGAATCCACTAATAAAGTGTTGGAACGCACCGAAAATTATTCTTCTGACCTTACTCAAAAAGTTTTTTTTCTCTATATGGAAGATGATTTTTGGGTGACTGAAGAAGGCGTACAAAAATTGATGAAAGAAACATTTCCCAATATGAAACCCAATTTTCGAAAAGTTAAAGTTGCCGAATCAGACGCTGGAAAAATCGGTCATATTAATTTTTTTCGTTCGTATAACAAAAAATTGTGGTCAATTATTTTGAATGAAATAAACTGAAATTCATTGTTTTAAAATCTTATTTTTTTGATTGAGAAAACGGGTTTTATTTCTATTGACCAAATCATCATTCTTGAAAATTGATTCTTTTCTTAATGAACTTCCTTTGAAATTTGAAAATCATTGCATTGGTTTGCTAGGTGGTATGTGATATTACATATTGAGATTTTATCTTTGCAAAAAAAAGAATTATGTCGCATGATATTTCTAAAACAGTCGATTTCGTAAAGGAAAAACTAAAAGGTGCTGAAGCAGGGCATGATTGGTACCATATTGAACGGGTTTGGAAATTATCAATGAAACTTGCTGAAAATCAGAATTGTAATTTGGGAGTTGTGCAATTGGGAGCATTGCTTCACGATATTGCTGATCCTAAATTTCATAACGGAGATGAAACTTTGGCTTTGGCCATTTCTGAGGAATTTTTACGTTCAGAAGGTGTTGATGAAAAAACAATACAAGAAGTTTTGTTCATTATTCAGCATTTATCTTTTAAAAATCGTGGCAGTGTTCCTGATGTTTTACCAATTGAATTACAATTGGTTATGGATGCAGATCGGTTGGACGCGATTGGTGCAATTGGTATTGCGCGAACTTTTAATTTTGGTGGATTTAAAAATAACTTAATGTACGATCCAGAAATTTCGCCCAATCTCAATATGACAAAAGAGGCCTATAAAAAATCAAATGGAACAACCATTAACCACTTTTACGAAAAATTGTTGCTGCTCAAAGATCTCATGAATACGCCAAAAGCGAAGGAAATTGCAGAGCAACGTCATCAATTTATGCTTGATTTTCTGGATCAGTTTTATCAAGAATGGAATGTGGAATAAAACCGCTTTTAGTTTTTAGAATTCCATTATATTTGTCTTGATTATGGGTTTTCTACTTTTTGTACTTTTTTTGTTGCTTGTATTTTCGCTTTCGTTAACGATGGTGAAAAAAGGGCGATTTGCAAAATGGTCGCGGATTATTCGCTGGAGCACTGCGATTGCGGCAATTGGCTTTTTCGCGTATTGGTTTTTTGAAAGCAGTAGCACACGCTATCAACAAAACTCGTTAAGTACACAAGTGGTGAATAAGTTGCCTGTGACTTTGGATTTTTATCTTATTAAAATTGAAAAGAATAAAAGGAATAAATACAACACAAAGCATATCGGAAAGATTCGTCCCGAACATTTTAGGATTGAATATTTGAATATGAAAAACTCCGACGAATTTTGGGTAATTGGTTATTTGGGGAAAGAAAGTCTGGTTTATTTTTCGCAGCATTCGGTTCCTAATAAGAATATGGATCAAATTGTTGAGGTTAATAATTACCTAATTCAAAGTGTGAAACTTTCAAATCTTGCAAAAGCGTATGTAAATGTTGAGCAGGAAGAAAATATAGGTTTAAGTATTTGGATATCCATGGATTTGCTTCTTCTGTTTTTGAATTTGGCACTTCTTTTAAAGAGAAAATAAAAAGCGCATTCTTTTTGGGAATGCACTTTCTTTTTTTAAGTAGATAATCGGTTAGTTTGATTTCTTTTCTTTCAATTCTTCTTTGTCTTTATCAGAAGGATTCCAAACTTTAATTTCAGCATTTTTATCAATTCCAGAAAGCACCTGAACGTTAATTCCATCGCTTGCGCCGAGTTTGATTTTTACTTTCTTAAACGTTCCATTCGCTTGTTTTACTTCAACAAACGGCACATCTTTTCCGTTTTCTTTTTCGTATTGAACCAAAGATTCATCCAACAAAAGTGCATTTTTTTGAGAGCTCAAAACGATTTCGCCATTTGCAGAAAAGCCTGCCCGAATATATTCGTTGGTCGGATTGAAAACATCGCCTTCAATAGGAAATTTTATCGTTCCATTTTCATCGGTTCCTTTTGGAGCAATCATGGTAACGCGACCAGGAAATTTTTTATTTTGTAGCGCCCCAATTACAATGTTCATCTCCATTCCTTCTTTTATTTTTCCCGCTTGCGCTTCATCAATTTCGCCTTCAAAAATGAGGGAATTTAAATCTGCGATTGAAGCAATTGTAGTTCCTGCGTTAAAGGAATTGGCTTCAATAACTTGGCTTCCTGTTTTTACAGGAACTTCCAGAACGGTACCGTTTGCTTTGGCGCGAATTTGTGTGGTGGCCATACTTTGCAACTCAGGCGTTACTCCAGTTTTTGCAATTTGAAGTTGTTTCTGGGCGGTTACCAATTGTTGATTTGCATTTTTTACATTTTGTTGCGCGGTGTAGAGTTGTTGTTGAGCAGTTAAAAATTCTTGCTTAGAAATAACCCCTTGCGTGTAAAGTTTTTGTTGCATTGCGAATTGTTGCTGCTGATTAGCAAGATTGGTTTTGGCATTGCTTACACCAATATTTGCCGTGCTTACTTGTTGTATAGCGCCATTAACGTCAGCAACTTGCGGAACGATTCTTAAGGTTGCGATTAATTGTCCGGCAGTAACTTTATCGCCCTCTTTTACCAAAATTTTATCGATAATTCCCGACATATTGGGTTTGATTTCGATTTCCTCTTGAGGAACAATTTTTCCAGTGGCCATTACTTTGTCTTCCATGTTTTGCACCATCGGTTTACGCGTAAGAAATTCTTCCTTTGAGCCAGCGTTGGATTTGATTAAATAACTTACTACGGAAATTAATGCCACTGCTGCAACCAAAATGAGGAAGATTGAGATTGCTTTTTTTAAGGTGAACTTCTTTTTCATATTGATTCTTTTGTTTTCAAGTGTAGAACGTTGTTTTCGGGTGACGTTTTTTGCTTTTTTATTTAACTTGTTATTTTTTTATTCTGTTCGTAATGCTTCAATTGGTCGAATTTTAACCGCTCTTTGCGCAGGAATGAGTCCGATCACTAAACCAAGAAATACCATAATTGCCATGGCACCGAATACATTGCCGTAATTTACTGTTGGGTTGTAAAAAGGAAAATCATCTTGCCCTTGCGTTGCGATATTCAAAACCATCAGCAACAGCATTCCGAAAATAAATCCTATTAACCCCGATGATAATGTTATCACCACGCTTTCAAGTAAAATTTGGTTCCGAACTTCGGCAGGTTTTGCACCTAAAGCTCTTCGGATTCCGATTTCTTTTGTTCGTTCTTTTACAGTAATTAAGAGAATATTCGAAATCGCAATTACGCCAGCAATAATGGTGAGTGTGCCTACAATAATGGTGAGCAATTGCATTCCGGTAAGGAAACCGGTGAGTTTTTTAAATTCTTTCCCAAGATTGAAACTTCCGAAAGCATTGGTGTCTTCTGGTGATGCATTGTATTTGGTTTTCAATTGGTTTTTAACGTTGTCTTCTACAATACCAACATCGGCGTTGGGTTTAGAAACAATAGCGAAGAAACCAACTTTGTCGCCATCATTAAACATTTTGGTGAAGGTTGATAGTGGAATATACGCTGCACGATCATTTTCCATTCCGCCGCCTCTTTTTACGCCAAAAACTCCGATAACGTTAAAAAAGATTCCTTTGATGTTAATGGATTTTCCGATTGGATTTTCATTTTTTTTGGCATCGAAAAAATTCTTATAAATTTCTTCACCAATCACGACTACATTTTTATTTTCTGCAACGTCGGCATCATTTAAATATCTTCCGAAGAGCAAGCGCTTTTCGGATATTTTGTTTCCGATGGGGTAGTCGCCGTTTAAGGTGTAGGTAGCAACTTTACCTTCTCTGGTCATCGTAACTCCTGAACTTCCGAAATTTCCTTTAGAATTTTGTGGAGAAATATAATCGATCTCTGGAATTTTCTTTTCCAAATAATCCATATCGCTTAAATGAAGCTCCATTGCTCTGCCTTTCGGAAAACCATCATATGGAATTGTGGTGTTTTGTGGCCATAGAAAAATGGAATTTGTAGCAAATCCTGAAAAGAGTTTATCAAATCCATTTTCCATTCCTTTTGCTGCTCCTAAAAGGGTTACATACAGGAACATTCCCCAGCCTACCCCGATCATGGTAAGGAACGTGCGGAGTTTATTATTCTTAAGAGAATAGTAGATTTCCTGCCAGGTATCGCTTTTAAAAAGAATGTTCATTAGTTTTCTTTTAGCTGAGTTAAATGGTTTGTTATTCTGATCGTAATGCTTCTATTGGTTTTATTTTAGCCGCTCGATAAGCAGGTACAAATCCAGCGATAAGTCCGGAGATGACCAAACATACAAAGGCAACCAAAATTAATCCCCAACCTACGCTTGGCTCAAGGATGAAATATTTTTCGAATCGATTACCAATAATTTTTAAGGTTAAAACACCAAGTGAAACACCGATGATTCCAGAAACGACAGTAATTACCAAACTTTCCTGCATAATTAATGCAATAATACTTCTGGGTTTGGCTCCAATGGCTTTTCTTACGCCAATTTCTTGTGTTCGTTCTTTAACGATGTACACCATAATGTTGCTGATTCCAATGATGCCTGCGAGTAAAGTTCCCAAACCAATAAAACCGACAATAAACGTGATTACAAAAAGAAATTGTACGCTGTCGCCTGTATTTTTAGCATTGTTCCAAACGCGGATTCCTTCTTCATCGTCAGGGGAAACTTTTTTGCGTGTTTTAAGTTTTTCTTTTAAATTGTCGCCATATTTGATGGCTTCCTGAGGGCTTAATTTTGGATTGTATGCAATGTAAATTGTTGAAACAGTATCGGAACCTTTTTTCATTTGCTGAAGCGTGGTAATGGGAATGGTAATATGCCTTTCGTCCCAATCGCCGCCGTCATCGGAAAATATGCCCACAACTTTAAACATCGTTCCGTTAATATCTAAATCCTTTCCAACCGGATTTCCATTTTTTATTAAATCGCGCTGAACCATTCTTCCGATCACGGCAACATTTTGTTTGCGTTCAATATCGAGCGGAGAAAGGTAACGGCCATCGATGATTTTTCGGTTTTCAATATACTTTTCTTCCCTATTAGCTCCGTTAATTTGGTAATTTCCACTTTCTTTTCCGTATTTAACGAGCCAGTTCGCGGTATATCTTGGTGTGGAATATTCTACTTTTTCTGGATCATCATTAACAATGGCGTTGTAATCATCGTTATTCATGGAAACAGTTCGATCGGATTGTAAGCCTTGATACGCCATTGAAGTTTTACCTGCAAAAATGGAAATTAGGTTTTGCGCATCTCGGGTAAATCCTTGTGTAAAAGCATTTTGAAGTCCGTTGCCAATCCCAAAAAGTACAATAAAAATGTACAGTCCAAGCGCAACTGTAAATCCTGAAAGTACCGTCCGCAGCACATTGCTACGAATCGAACTGAAGATTTCTTGCCAACGATCGAGATCAAACATTTGTTTATTTTAAAGTTTTTTGTTTTCCGTTGAGGTTCTATTTTTAAAGAGATTGAGAAACTGTTAATGTTTACCTACAAAACCAATTGATTGATAAATTCATCACTTTCAATAATGCCATCTTTGAGCACAACATTTCGCTTGGTTTGCGCTGCTACATCGGGCTCGTGGGTAACCACAATAATGGTTTTTCCGTCGTTATTAATTTCTTGCAGCAACTTCATAATATCGAAGGTCGTTTTACTATCCAACGCACCCGTAGGTTCATCTGCAAGAATTACTTTAGGATCTGTTATGAGTGCTCTTGCAATGGCTACTCTTTGTTTTTGTCCGCCCGAAAGTTCGTTGGGGAGATGGTTAGACCATGGTCCCAGTCCCACTTTTTCTAAATATTCTTGTGCTCTAAAATTTCGTTCTTTCCGTGAAATATTTTGATAATAAAGCGGAAGCGCAACATTTTCTAATGCTGTTTTGTAGCCAATTAAATTAAAGGATTGAAATACAAAACCTAAAAATCGACTTCTATATTCTGCTGCTTTAACTTCGTTTAGATGTTCAATTGGGATTCCGTCCAATTCGTAAACGCCGCTATCTTTCTCGTCTAAAATTCCGATAATGTTCAGAAGGGTAGATTTTCCGGAACCCGAACTTCCCATAATGGAAACAAATTCTCCTTCAGAAATACTCAGGTTAATGCCTTTCAATACGTGAAGTTTGCTTTTTCCGGTGTCGTACGATTTATGAAGATCTTGAATTACTAGCATAGATTTTGGAAGCGTTTTGTGTATTATAAGTACATTGTTTTTTCGTTTTGTTACAAAGATGGATTTTAAAGTTTTATTAAAGCTTGTTTAAATTTAAACAATTAAAAATTAATGATATAAGTTAATTTGTTTAAGTTTAAGCTCGATAAAAATGCGATCATTTTTAAGAAATATTTGCAAATACTTTGATACTGCAGGGTCTGTGTGATTGTGGAAAACTTTTGGTGCTAGAATACAGAGATTTAATATTTCAACCTTTCAAAATTGAGCCTCATTTTCTATTTTTGTTTTTCGTCTGAGGACGGTAAAAAAGAACATCAAATCGTGGGAGTTTGTGTTTATTAAATATTGAAAATCAGTTATTTACTTAATGTGTTTACTTTTCCTACATTGAATAATTTTAAACGAAAAAAGAATTTAAGACTATGGGGATCTTCGATAAAAGACTGAGCTATAAACCTTTTGAATATCCAGAAGTATTGCAGTTTACAGAAGCAATTAATAAGGCGTATTGGGTACATTCTGAAGTAGATTTTACTGCAGATGTACAAGATTTTCATTCCCAATTGCAGCCGCACGAAAAAAATGCGGTGAAGAATGCGCTTTTGGCTATCGCTCAAATCGAAGTGAACGTAAAAACATTTTGGGGGAATCTTTATCATCATCTTCCAAAACCAGAATTGAACGGTTTAGGCGCTACTTTCGCAGAATGCGAATTCCGTCACTCCGAAGCATATTCCCGCCTATTAGAAGTGTTGGGGTATAATGAAGAATTCAATAACGTAATTGAAGTTCCTGCCGTAAAAGGGAGAATAGAATTTTTAAGCAACGTGTTGAAACACGCCAATTCCACCACGCCAAAAGAGTATGTATCTTCTCTTTTGCTCTTTAGTATTTTGGTGGAAAACGTATCGCTATTTTCCCAATTTGCCATTATCCTTTCGTTTACAAGGTTTAAAGGATTTATGAAAAATGTTTCCAATATTATTGGTTGGACTTCCGTTGATGAGCAAATACATGCTAATGGCGGAATTTATTTGATTAATAAAATTCGTGAAGAACAACCTGATTTGCTTACCGATAGCGACATCGAAGATATTTATACCTTGGTAGATGAATCCATTCAGAAAGAAAGCGAAATCTTAGATTGGATTTTCGAAATGGGCGAAATTGATCATGTTTCTAAAGAAAATCTCATCAACTTTATGAAATATAGAGTAGATGATAGCTTGAAAAAAATTAATATGCAAACCCGATACGATGTAACTGCAGAACAATACCGACCAATGGTATGGTTTGAAGAAGAAGTATTTGCCAATTCCCTTGATGATTTCTTTGCAAAAAGACCGGTAGATTATACCAAACACGACAAAAGTATTACCGCAAACGATCTTTTTTAAGACGGAAAGAAAATGTGGTTTTGGCGCGAGCGAAGCGAGCGTCGAAAAGTACATTTGTAGAAATTTGGTGTTCAATTTTCTTTGATGAACTGCAAAAATGTTCCCATCTTTTAAAGGAATGTTTTTAGTAGAAAGATCAAACGAGAATCCAAACGTAATAATAGCCCCGATTGTAGCGACATCCTTTTTTGTGATTTCGCAGTAAATTTCGAAGTGATGATAAGAACCTGTTTCGAATCACAAAAAAGATACAGCGTAAAGCGGGACTACAACTTCAAACGAAGCAAAAAATGAAGTGCTTCACAAAAAAAATAACCTCACAAAAAATAAATTATGGAAGAAAAACTAAATATATGGTGGCTAAATGAAGAATCCGAGCAAATGCTCAATAGAGGTTATCTTTTAAAAGGTGAAACCGTAGAGGGTGCCATCGATAGAATTACAACCGCTGCTGCGAAACGACTGTACAAACCAGAGTTGCAAACAGCATTTAAAGAAATGATTGTAAAAGGATGGATTAGTTTTTCCTCTCCAGTTTGGGCCAATATGGGAACCCAAAGAGGGTTGCCAATTTCTTGCTTCAACGTTCATATTCCTGATAGTATTGAAGGGATTACCCATAAAATGGGCGAAGTAATTATGCAAACCAAAATTGGTGGCGGTACATCGGGCTATTTCGGTGAGTTGCGCCACAGAGGTACTGCTGTTACCGACAACGGAAAATCTTCCGGAGCCGTTTCTTTTATGAAATTGTTTGATACCTCAATGGATGTTGTTTCCCAAGGTGGTGTTCGTCGCGGCGCGTTTGCGGCTTATCTGGACATCGATCATGGCGATATTGAAGAATTTTTGAAAATTAAAGATATCGGAAATCCTATTCAAAATCTATTTACAGGTGTTTGTGTGCCCGATTATTGGATGCAAGACATGATTGATGGCGATATGGAAAAACGTAAAATTTGGGCGAAGGTTTTAGAAAGTCGTCAGCAAAAGGGACTTCCGTATATTTTTTTTACCGATAATGTAAACCGCAATAAACCACAAGTATATAAAGATGCAGGATTGCCTGTAAATGCAAGTAATCTTTGCTCGGAAATTATGCTGCCTTCTACAAAAGATGAATCTTTTATCTGCTGTCTTTCTTCCATGAATCTTGAGCTTTTTGATGAATGGAAAGATACCAATGCTGTTCAGTTAGCCATCTATTTTCTGGATGCCGTTCTTTCCGAATTTATTGAAAAAACAGAAGGAAATTACTACTTGCAAGGTGCAAGAAATTTTGCAATGCGCCACCGCGCTTTAGGTTTGGGCGTTTTAGGATATCACTCTTACCTTCAGAAAAACATGATTCCTTTTGAAAGTTTCGAGGCCACTCAATTTAACGCTCGAGCTTTTAGGCATATTAAAGAACAAGCCGAAATTGCATCAAAAGAATTGGCAAATATTTATGGTGAACCAGAAATGTTAAAAGGGTACGGTTTACGAAATACTACCGTAATGGCGATTGCGCCAACCACTTCCAGTTCTGCAATTTTAGGGCAAACTTCTCCAGGAATTGAACCCTATGCATCCAATTACTATAAAGCAGGTTTGGCCAAAGGAAATTTTATGCGTAAAAATAAATACCTCGCAAAATTGCTTCAAGAAAAAGGGTTGGATAATGAGGAAACTTGGAGAACGATTATGCTGAATCACGGTTCTGTGCAACACATTAAAGAATTGTCGGAAGATGAAAAAGCAGTTTTTAAAACCTTCCGAGAAATTTCGCCAATGGAAATTATTTCGCAAGCTGCACAAAGACAACAATATATTGATCAAGCACAATCGCTCAATCTTCAAATTCCGGCGACAATGCCCGTGAAAGATGTTAATTATCTGTACATCGAAGCATGGAAAAAAGGAGTTAAAACATTGTACTACCAAAGAAGTTCGTCGGTATCGAAAGAATTAATGGTTAATTTCGTAACGTGCTCATCTTGTGAAGCTTAATTCTATATTGAATAATTGATCACTCATTGCTATAGCCGCAGATTTTTCTGCGGTTTTTTCTTTTTAGAAATTCCGATTGCCTTATTTTTGCTACCTTTAAAAGCTTAATCTTAAATCTGAAAACTTTATGAAATTCGGACAAGTTGATGATCCTTCAAACGTTGATTTTACGTTGCCACAGGATCATCCCCAAACTAAAAACATTCTCAATCAAAATAAAAATGGACTTTAAAATTTTGAAGTAGGTTGCGCAAAATGGAATAAAACCGATTTGAAAGGATTTTATCCGCGTGGAACCAAGGATGAACTCACCTATTATGCTACTCAATTTAATTCAATTGAATTAAATGCAACTTTTTATGGAATGCCAAGTCCGGAGCAGGTAACAACTTGGGCAGAGAAAACGCCAGAAGATTTTAAATTCTTTCCGAAAATTACCAATACCGTTTCGCATTTCCGAAGACTGAAGGAGATTACCGACGTTGTTACGCAATATGTTATGTCCGTGCAAAATTTTGGACAAAAATTAGGAATGGTTTTTCTTCAATTGCACGACAATTTCAAGCCAAAAGATTTCGATCGTCTAGAAAAATTTGTTCACGATTGGCCTCAAGAAATACCTTTAGCCATAGAACTTCGAAATTCAGAATGGTTTAGCGATGAAGCTATTTTTAACAAAACTTGCGAACTTTTTACCCAATACAACATTGCCAATATTATTGTAGATACAGCGGGAAGGCGCGATATGTTGCACATGCGATTAACCACACCAACGGCTTTTATTCGATATGTGGGCGCAAACCACGAGAGCGATTATCAAAGGTTGGATGATTGGTTGGAACGGTTAACAGAATGGAAGAAGGAAGGTTTGGAAAATGTATATTTCTTTGTTCATCAAAATATTGAAAAAGCATCACCATTGCTTTCAGCGCATTTTATCAAAAATGTGAATGAACAATGGGGAACTCAACTTCAAATTCCTCAATTAGCGGTTGAAAATCCTAGTTTGTTTTAATGAAAATAAAATTACTTACCCTATTTTTCATGTTGATTTTCTTCGGTGGAAAAGCTCAAAATTTTCTGTTAACCGCTGTACTTTCAGCGAAAGGAAATTTGAAGTATTATGAATTAAAAGCCAATCAAATCAATTTTAAAATTGATGATGAAGGAAATTTAATTTCTTTTTCTCCCGATGTTTTTGAAGGCACTTACGAGTATTATGATGATTTTGCACCAGCGAATATTTCGGGGAAAATTCGAAAAACAGGAAACACTTCAGTGGAGTATTACGACAATTTTAACCAAGATTTTTCTGGTAAACCCAGCAAAATTGGAAACATATATCTTGAGTATTATCAAAACCAGTTTTCATTTAAAGATGGTAAACTTCGAAAAATTGGAGAGATTCCTTTTCTATATTATGATAATGAATTTACCGATGCAGCTAAATATGGAAAATTGAAAAGTTTTGCTGATATTAAAATTCAGTACGGTGGCGAAATGTTCACCGCTGCAAGCAGTAATCAGCTTACCTTTATTGGGAACACACAAATCCAATATTGGGATGAAATTTTTGGTGGCGCACAGCGGGGAAAGATTAAATCCATTAATGGTAAAACTCCAAAACTGAAAATTATAGTAGAATAATTTTATGACGATTGTAAAAGAAGAACTGAAGTTGTATTTATTTGAAAAATTGAACCAAAAAATTCAATATTTCGAAAATCTGATTGAGCAAACTCGTGCTTCAAACAACGATACAAAATCTTCAATGGGAGATAAATACGAAACTGGTCGGGAAATGCTTCAACAGGAAATTAACAATCTGCAAACGCAACTTAATGAAGTGATCAAGCAACAAAACGCTTTGAAATCCATCAGTTCAAAACCTTCGGAAAAATCAGAGAAAGGAGCTTTGGTGCAAACGGATAAAGGTGTTTTTTATATTTCCGTTTCTGTCGGCGAAATTAACTTTAATGGCAATAAAATTTTCTGTATTTCTTCAGAATCGCCTTTGGCGCAAGCAATGAACTCAAAACCTGCTGATACACATTTTAGTCTCAATGGAATTCAGCAAAAGATTTTATCGATTTTGTAATCATTGTCGAATATCGATTATTAAAATACAATTAAAATCGAGCTTATTTCCTTTAGATTTTTATACATTTGAAAGAATTTTTCTCCAAAAAATATGCAAAATTACCAAACCTTACTCCAACATATTTTAGATCACGGAACAGATAAAGAAGACCGCACAGGAACGGGAACCAGAAGCGTTTTTGGCTATCAACTTCGCTATAATTTATCGGAAGGTTTTCCTTTGGTAACCACTAAAAAAGTACATTTAAAATCAATTATTTACGAGTTGCTTTGGTTTTTAAAAGGCGATACGAATATTAAATATCTTAACGATCATGGCGTTTCTATTTGGGATGAATGGGCAGATGAAAATGGAGATTTAGGTCCTGTTTATGGTGCTCAATGGAGAAGTTGGAAAGGTGCGGATCATCAAGTGATTGATCAGTTTTCGGATGTAATTGATCAAATTAAGAAAAATCCAGATTCCAGAAGACTTATTGTTTCCGCGTGGAATACAGCCGAAATTCCCAAAATGGCTTTGGCGCCTTGCCATACGATGTTTCAATTTTACGTCGCGGATGGAAAATTGTCGTTGCAGCTTTACCAACGCAGCGCCGATGTTTTTCTTGGCGTGCCGTTCAATATCGCCAGCTATGCATTACTTTTAATGATGGTGGCGCAGGTAACGGGTTTAGAAGCGGGTGATTTTGTACATACCTTTGGCGATGTTCACATTTACAATAATCATTTCGAGCAAGTAAAAAAACAGCTTTCTAGGGAACCTAAATCGTTACCAACGATGAAATTAAATCCAGAAGTTAAGGATATTTTCGATTTTAAATTTGAAGATTTTACGCTCGAAAATTACGATCCATATCCAGGTATAAAAGCACCAGTGGCAATTTAATTTTTATCATGATGAAAGGAACTTTTAGAGATGAAATTTTTGATGGAGTTTCATTTTTAGCACAAGCTGAATATGAAAACTGTTCATTTCGAAATCTTAGGTTTTCGGAGTTTGATTTTTCGGAATATCAATTTTCCAGTTGTACCTTTTTGAACTGCGATTTTTCGTTATCGAAATGGAACAAAACGGCGCTTCGAAATATTCTGTTTTCCGATTGTAAAATGATTGGAAACAATTTTGAAAACCTTAATGCGTTTGGCTTGAAGCTGGAATTTGTAAGTTCACTATTGGATCAATCTGTTTTTTATCAGTTGGATATTCCAGCAACTATTTTTAGAAATTGTCGACTCTTAGAAGTGGATTTTTCTGAAGCCAATCTTTCTGGTTCCGATTTTGAAGATTCCGATTTAAGTGGCGCTATTTTCGAAAATACCCAACTCGAAAAGGCGGATTTCAGCAGTGCTCGTTATTTTTACATTGATCCTGAGAGAAACAAAATTAAAGGCGCGAAATTTTCGGTACAAGGACTTTCTGGTTTGCTTGGTAAATATGGTATTGATGTGGTTTAAACTGCATGTCTGTAACGAATTCTTTACGATTCATACCTATTGAAGAATATCTATTCTATCAATCTTAAACTTTATATAATGAAAAAACTCCTCTTTGCAGCGCTGTTTTTAGGTGCACTATTTCATTCTAATATCACTTTTGCGCAAACCGATGTTTCTGGCAGAGATGTCGTGTATCGCGCTACTCATACCAAGACTACAGAACTTCAACATACCAAATTAAAAGTAAATTTCGATTACGAAAAAGAGCAAATGAATGGCGAAGAATGGTTAACTGCGCGTCCATTTTTTTATCCTACCGACTCTTTGGTTCTCAATGCGAAAGGGATGCTTATTCATGAAGTTGCTTTGGATCAACAAGGAAGTAAAAAACCGTTACAATACGATTATAAAAACGATATTCTGAAAATCAATTTAGGCAAAACCTATCAAAAAAATCAGGACTATACCGTTTACATTAAATATACTGCACGACCAAACGAAGTGAAGCAGCAAGGGAGCGCCGCCATCAATGATGCTAAAGGTCTTTATTTCATCAATGCACAAGGAAAAGATCCCGATAAACCTACCCAAATTTGGACGCAGGGCGAAACGGAATCTTCTTCCGCTTGGTTTCCAACCATTGATAAGCCCAATCAAAAATCCACTCAGGAAATGTATATAACGGTTCCGGATCAGTATGTTACCCTTTCGAATGGAGTTTTAAAAGAGCAGAAAAAAGAAGGTAACGGTTTAAGAACGGATTATTGGGTGATGGATAAACGGCATTCTGTTTACCTATTTTTTATGGGGATTGGCGATTATGCCGTTGTAAAAGACAAATGGAAAAATATTCCTGTTGATTATTATGTTGAGAAAGAATATGAACCATTTGCCAAACAAATTTTCGGAAATACACCGGAAATGATTGAGTTCTTTTCTAAAAAGCTGAATTACGATTATCCGTGGCAAAAATACGCCCAAATTGTTGGTCGAGATTATGTTTCTGGCGCAATGGAAAATACTACGGCAACGCTTCATGGAGAGATGGCCAATCAAAAAGCAGGAGATCTTGCCGACGAAAATCGATGGGAAGATGTTATTGCACACGAACTTTTTCACCATTGGTTTGGCGATTTGGTAACTGCAGAAAGTTGGAGCAATCTTACTGTAAATGAATCTTTTGCGAATTATTCTGAATATTTGTGGAATGAATATAAATATGGGAAAGATCAAGCGGATTATCATTTAATGACAGATGTAAATCAGTATTTGCACAATCCTGATGATTTCAACAAAGATTTAGTGCGTTTTAATTATGCTTCTCGTGAAGATGTTTTCGATTTGGTTTCGTATCAAAAAGGTGGAGGAATTTTGAATATGCTAAGAAATTATCTTGGAGATGATGCCTTCTTTGCTGGAATGCACGATTATTTGAAAACCTATGAATATGGAAATGCTGAAGCTCATCAATTGCGTTTGTCATTCGAAAAAGTAAGCGGAAAAGATTTAAATTGGTTTTTTAATCAATGGTATTTTAGTAACGGAAATCCAAAAATTTCCTACACCTATACTTACGAACCGGTGAAGAAAGAAGTTGCCGTTTCAATCGCACAAAGTCAGAGTCCACTATTTCAATTTCCGCTAACCATTGATGTTTTTGAAAACGGAAAAACGTCAAGACAAAAAGTTTGGGTAGATGCTAAAACAAGAAATTCATTTACGTTTTCATCATCCAAAAGTCCAGATTTGGTGAACATTAATCCCGATGGTATAGTTGTGGCTGAGATTTCCGAAACAAGAACGCCACAGCAAAATACTCTACAGTATTCGGGAACAAAAGATTTTTATGGAAGATATAAAGCAATTACCAATATTGTAAGTTCAGAAAGTAAAACCGATCTCGATATTAAAACGTTAACAGCTGCATTGAAAGATCCATTTTTCCGAGTTCGCGAAAAGGCACTTTCAGGAATTGATCTTACTCAAGCAAACGTTGCGAAAATTGCGCTTTCAGATGTAGAAAAATTAGCGGTGAATGATTCTAAAACTTTGGTTCAAGCAGCGGCTATTTCTGCATTAGCCAAAACAAAAAATTCAAAGTATCAAAATATTTACGAGAAAGGTGTTGGCGCGGTTTCCAATGCGGTAAAAGGAGCTTCAATTTCTGGGATTATTGCTTTAGATCCGTCAAAAGCAGCATCTTTAATTCAAAATATTGATCTCGACAATGCTTCGGAAGATTTAATAAATACCTTGCTTCCAGTGATTGTGAATAATAAAATTGAAAAACAAATGACTGCAATTGCTCAAGTTGCTGCATTTTATCCTTTCGTGAAATTTCAAAATCCGGAGCTTGGTAAATCTGCGGAGGCAGGTTATAATTGGATTATGTCTTCCGATCAATTAAAAGCCACAGAAAATGTTACCAAAATTTTAACGGCAGTTAAAAGTCAGATCGGCAACAATCCTCAAGCGAAAATGATGATTGTTCAAATCTTAATAGATGGGCTTTCGAAAAAAATGGAAGTGCTGAAAACTCATCCACAAAGTCCAACCATACATCAGCAGATCGACGCGTTAAATAAAGCCATTGATGCATATAAATAAAAAGCTTAAACAATTTGAAGCGCTTCAGAAATGAGGCGCTTTTTTCTTTAGATTGAAAAAGTAAACAACGTAAAGTTGATGCCTCTCTTGGTTACGATTTTCATTCTTTAAATTGAATTTTACTACGATGAAAAGGTGACTTTCTAAACAATAATTTTTAAATTCGTAGCCAAATTTTATTCTATGAGTTTCGGAATTGAAGCAGCAAGTTATTACGTACCATCATTATATTTGGAAATCAAAGATTTAGCAGAAAAAAGAGGCATCGAGCCAGCAAAATTGGAGAAAGGTTTGGGTTTGCACAAAATGGCATTTCCTGATGTGCAAGAAGATGCAGCCACCTTTGCAGCGGAAGCATTACTAAAGCTCATCCAAGATTTTGAATTGAATCCAAAAGATATTTCGAGAATTTATTTAGGAACGGAAAGTGCACTTGATGCAGCAAAACCAACCGCAACCTACGCAATGCAAATGGTTGAACAGGTTTTGGAACCGAAATTTGGAGCACGCGTATTTAAAAACTGCGATGTGGTAGATCTTACATTTGCATGTGTGGGCGCCGTTGATGCCTTTCAAAACTGTTTAGATTTTGTACGTGCAAATCCAGGAAAAAAGGCGGTTGTAATTGCATCCGATTATGCTAAATACGAATTGGCTTCACCTGGAGAATACACGCAAGGAGGCGGTGCGGTAGCACTTTTGGTTTCCGATCAGCCCAAAATGATTGAGGTTGAAAATGTTTTTGGAGTAGCTACAGAAAGTGTGTTCGATTTCTTTAAGCCGAGAAGATTGGCAGATAAATCCGATTTGAAAAACGCTTCAGATACAATGCCAGAAAAAATTGAATTGTTTACCGATGAACCTGTTTTTGATGGTCAATATTCCAACCAATGTTATCAAGATCGAATTCGTGAAGCTTATGAACATTATAAAGAACAAAAATGGACGGTAAAACCGTATGAAAGATGGAGATATCTAATTTTTCATCTACCGTATGCATTCCATGGAAAGCGTGTGTTTACCGAGATTTTTAGTTTAGAAAATCATTTGGATTATTCCACTCCAGAAAGTCAAAAAACGGTGGCCAAGTCTGAAGCCTATTTGAATTTTATTAATGAACGTATTGAACCTTCTCAACGTGCTTCTTCAGAAATTGGAAACATGTATACGGCTTCAATTTTCATGGCGCTTTTGTCTGCTTTGCAAGTGAGTTTTGATAATGGTGAAGAACTTACTGGTGAGGAAATTGGTTTCCTAGGGTATGGAAGTGGATCGAAATCGAAAGTTTTTGTAGGAAAAGTTTCACCAGAATGGAAAAATGTTGTGGAAAAATGGAATCTTTTCGAAAACTTAAAAAATCGTACCCAAATTGATTTTGATACCTATGAAAAACTTCATAGGAAGCAATTATCAAACTCTGTAAATCCCAATTACAAGGGATTTGGTTTGGTGAATATCGAAAAAGAAAATCCAGTTTTGGTAGGAGCAAGATTCTATCATTATCAATAATCTTGGTGAGTGAAAGATCTTACGTTATTTTAAAATTTCTCGGCCCGAATTTCTTCGGGCTTTTTTGATGTCTTATTTTCTTCCTACAGTTGTATTTTTACTGCTATCATCATTTTTTTTTTATATTAAATTCTGAATAATCTGATTATTATTTCGCTTTTATAAACTAATAAAGTAATTCGATTAATTTTTTAATAATTGGTTTATGGTATTGATATTTTTATTTAAAGTTTTAATTACCGACTTATAATTTCTGTAATTGCTTTTAAAAAAGTGGAAATTTTCTGCTTTTTATATTCTTAAAATAATCTAAAACCTATTTTAAAATTATGTTAAATATAGCTGAAATTCTATAAAATTGTCTGGTTTGGAAAGATTTTGGATGCAATTTTAGCAAACCCCTTCGTTTTAACTAAAAATTACTGTGTGAACATAAATTCTACTTTAATATTTCCCTAATCTGTAAAAAACAAATTTTATGTTAAGAAGTTATTATTCTTATTTACTGCCTTTTTATGTTTTATTTTTATTGTATATGATGCTTTTCGGAATGGGAAGGTTTGCTGGCGAAGTTGGAAATTTGCAGCTGATCCCTTTTCATAGCATTAAATTCTTTTTTATTGCCGATGTAGGCTTTGGAAGATTTTTTATTAACATCATTTGTAATATTGTGGTCTTCGTTCCATTTGGTTGGCTTGGACTTTCTTTCAAACCATTGCGTTCTCTTTGGGTTTTATTGCCTGTTTTTGTTTTGGGTATTATTGGAGTTGAACTTACGCAGCATTTTTCTGGCCGAGGGACTGCCGATATTGATGATGTAATCTTGAATACTTTAGGGATGCTCACTGGTTTCATATTTCTACAAGCTTTTCAAAAAAGACTGCTTAAAACAGAGTTGGAACGCTTAAATAAACTTGAGTTGTTTAATCGCTAATCGATCTTAAAATCGAAATATAAAAGGATCCCTACACTATTGTTTGGATCTTTTTTTTATGGATCGCTATGAAAATTTACTTTTAATTTGATGGAAAAATTGATGTCCAACTTTTAATTTTTTGTAATTTTACTACATACATTTTATGTTTTTATGGCCTATATTGATTATTATAAAACATTAGGAGTAGACAAAACTGCTTCGCAGGACGACATTAAAAAAGCCTACCGTAAACTTGCGAGAAAATATCATCCAGATGTGAATCCTGGAGATAAAGAAGCCGAGAAAAGATTTAAAGAAATTAACGAAGCCAATGAGGTGCTGAGTAATCCTGAAAATCGTACCAAATACGATAAGTACGGAGAAAATTGGAAACACGGTGAAGAGTACGAAAAAGCACAGCAACAACAGCAACAGAGCAGAAGTTATGGAAATTCGGATTTCGGAGGATTTGATTTTGGTGGGGGCGAAGAGTATTCGGATTTCTTTCAAAATATGTTTGGTGGTGGCGCATCGGGAGGTTTTGGTAGAGGATCCAGAGGAAGTGCTTCTGGGAAATTTAAAGGGCAAGATGTATACGCGGAATTGAATCTTACCTTAAGGGATGCCGCCAATACGCATCAACAAACCTTTGAAATTAATGGAAAAAAAGTGCGGATTACCATTCCTGCAGGAGTGTATGATGGACAGCAAATTAAACTTAAAGGACATGGAAATGCGGGGTATAATGGTGGACCAAATGGAGATTTGTACATAACTTTCAACATTGCGCAAGATTCCCGTTTTGAAAGAATTGGAGATGACTTGAAAGTAAAGGTTCCTATTGATGTGTATACTGCTGTTTTAGGAGGTGAAGTTGCAATTGAAACACTCGAAGGAAGTGTAAAACTGAAAGTGAAGCCCGAAACCCAAAACGGAACTACAGTGCGATTAAAAGGTAAAGGTTTCCCGGTGTATAAAAAAGAAGGGCAATTTGGCGATTTATTTGTTACCTACGAAGTAAAAATACCGACCAATCTTACCGATCAACAAAAACAGCTTTTCCAACAACTTAAAAATTCCTAAGCGATGAAAGAAAGAATTTCAAGAGAAGAATTAGTAAAATTGTACAATATTGAAATCCGTTTTTTTGACGAGTTGGAAGAATACGGCCTTATCAGCATTGAAAAAGAAAACAATACCAAATACTTAATTTACGATGAATTGGATGCTTTTGAGCGATTCGCGAATTGGCATTACGATCTTGATATCAATTTACCTGGCTTGGAACTTCTCAATCAAATGATGCAAAAAATGGAAAATCTTCAACGGGAAAATAGAATTCTGGTTGGGAGAATGGTTTCGTTTTCGGATACCATACAAGATTATAAAGAATAAAGTCTTCTAATTTTGAAATGATAATCGTGAGGAAATAATCATATTTTTGTCTTGAGAATTTAAAAGTGTTACAGATACTATTTTGTTTTTATACATTTGTCTTAAATTAACTTAATTTAATGGTAATCAAGCAAATTTATGCAAGTTTCTTGCTTTTGGTGTTTTCGTGGCTAAGCGCTCAAACATGTCCCGCAATAAAAGCGGTAGACGCGTTAGGCAATGAAGCTCCGTTCATTAACTGCGATTATCCAATTGTAAAGCCGTCTTGCGTAAATCTCAGCACACAATATCCTGAAATTAGGAGAACTGATTCTTATGCTGTAAATTCAATCGCCTATGAACCAATAATTCCTTTTAATGAAGGAACTGCACTGAATGCCAATTTTGATGATGTTTTTCCAGAAAAAATCACATTGCCTTTCCGTTTTTGTTTTTATGGAAATAGTTATAACGAAGTTGTAATTGGGTCGAATGGCTTATTAACCTTTGATAGCAGTCAGTTAGGAAACGTTAGTTATCCTAATATTCAAGCAGAAAATCCAAGTCCTTTATTGCCGAAAAATTCCATTTTTGGAGTTTTACACGATATGGTTTTTTCCGCAGATGGAGAATCTGAAATTTATTATTCAATCATTGGCGATGCACCTTGTCGAAAATTGGTTGTTAATTTTTATAAAGGAAGAGAATCTGGTTGTACTGATGCTTTTTCCACGTCGCAAATTGTTCTTCATGAGGGAACCAATATTATTGATGTTTTTGTAGAAGATAAACCAGCACCTTGCGCTACCGCGAAATTTAAGGAAGCGCTGATTGGGATTTTAAATGAAGATGGAAACCAAGGTGTTTCACCTTCTGGTAGAAATACAGGAGTGTGGAGTTCTGAAATGGAAGGCTACAGATTTACACCTAACGGAACTGTTGTTGCTCCACAGTTTCAGTGGTTCAATAGTGATGGACAAGTAATCGGAAATTCGCAAAACATTCAGGTTTGTCCTACTCAAAACGCTGCGTATCGTGTACAAGTAAGCTATGCAACTTGCGGTTCGGAATCATATGTTTTAGAAGATGATATCGCAATTGAATTTGCTGATGATTTTCCACTTGCGAAGGATTATACCGAATATTTTTGCGCCACTGTAGGAAATGCTCAAACGGTTAATTTTAGCGATTATCTTGGGCAACTCACTTCGCAAAATCCCGCGAATTTTTCTATAACTTTTCACAGCTCGGCTGCAAATGCTGAATCGGGAGCAAGTCCGCTTTCTTCAAATCAAAGCGTGTCAGCCAATACGATTTTTTATGTTCGCGTTCAGAACCCTTCCGATAGTAATTGTTATCAGGTTGTGAAGCTGGAATTTAAATTCATGTCGGAACCATTGCTGACAAATACCGTTACGATTTGTGATTTATCCGCAGACGGTGTTGAGACAAATTTTCAGCTTAATTTGTTAAATGCGCAACTTGTTAATTCAGGTTTTTCCGGAACTTTAAGTTATTTTTCTTCGTTGGATAATGCAACCAATAATGTTGGTGCACTAACGCATGCTGATATTACTGCTACCACGCAACTTTGGGTACGTTTAAGCGTTGGAACTTGCAGTGAGGTTGTAGGACCAATTACTGTGGATTTGCAATCTGGACCAACCATCAACACTCCAATAGAGCAAAATATTGAAATGTGCGATAGTAAAAGTGATGGTTCAGAACCCTATTTGTTTTCGGATTTAAATTCTTTGTTTTCCTCAGATTCAAGTTTAAATTATCAGTATTTCAATACTTATCAGCAGGCATATTCGGGAACGGGGAATGAGGTTTCAACAATTAGGGAAGGTCAATATTCTGTTTTTGTGCGTGTAGAAATTCCGGGCGGTTGCTTTTCTATTGGTGAATTGAAATTGAATGTCGTATTTTCAAAAATTCAAGCCAATAATAAAACTTATTCGATTTGTTTTGATGGAACTTCAGATCAAACGTTCAATTTATACACGCTTTCGCAAGGAATGCTAATTGATTCGCCCACAGGTATTACGACTTCTTTTTATTCCACTTTTAACAATGCTGATACGGGAAATCCAAGTGATCAAATTTCAACCACGCAAACTATTACAGGTAATGGAAATTATGTATCTCAAACCTACTATGTTCGGTTTGAAAATGCTTCCGGATGTTACGCAATTCGTCAGTTAACGGTCGCTTTGGTTTACCCTGCACCCATAAAAAGTACTCTAGAAATTTGCGATTTCAAAAACGATGGTACTGAAACGATAAAATTGAGCAACTACCGTCAAGAGCTGATCGGTTCACAAAATGCAACGGTAAAATTCTATAATACTGAAACGGATGCAAATGCAGACACGAATGAAATTACAGTTGATGCGGTTATAAATGGTTCTGCATCTTACTACATTAAAATTCAATCGTATGGTTGTTCGGGAGTTTATCCTATCACCGTGAATTTAGTTGAGGTGCCAGAAGTTAAAGAGCAAGTAATTGTTAATCAGTCAGAAGTTTGTGATAATAATGCGGATGGTACAGAACCTTTTGATTTAACAAGTTTGCAGTCCGAAATTTATACTGGAGCCGATTCGGTACTATTCAGTTATTACTTGAATTATAATGAGGGTACAAAAACATTTTCAAACCGAATTACCAATCCAACCGAGTTTCTTGCTGGAGAAAGTTCAGTCGTTTATGTTAAGGTTGAATTTGTGGTCGGAGGTTGTTTTTCAGCTTCTACAATTACAATTAATAATGATTTTCTGCCAGAAATTATCTTGAAACAAGATGTGGAGTTGGGAAAGTGTGATTATGAGTTTGATCTGTATGAAAGCTTTAATTTGCCCGATGCAATCGCGTTACTATTTGCTGAAGCGGACAATGTTATTCCGCTTTCATCAATTGAAGTAACGTATTATAGCTCTTATAATGATGCAAATATTGGGGATCCCAGCGCACGAATTTCAGAAACGCAAGTTACCGATAAATCTACTGTAACTGTTTGGGCAAGATTTGAATCTTCGCAATATGGTTGCTATTCTACCGCGCCAATTGTGTTAAGAACGTATCTTCCTCCGAAAGCAATTGTTTCAACAATTACGGTTTGCGACGAAAATAATGATGGCTCTTACGATGTAAATCTTTTGGATTATAAAGATGTAATGGTGGATATTCCAAATGCGCAGAATGTGTACTCCTTTTATCTCTCGGAGGATGATGCGAAAGAGGGAGTAAATGCAATACAAAATCCAGAAAACTTCACGATGAATCCGTTTCCATCGCAGATTTGGGTTCGGGTGGAGATTATTACAGGATGTTTCGATATTGCGCGTGTTAATTTTAATTTTGGAAATACAATTACACTCGATCACAACGGTCCTTTTGAAATTAATGACGTTTGTGATGAACAAAATGATGGCATGGAAACTATTAATCTTTCTCAATTTGAAGGCGATATTTTAGGTTCTGGAAATGTCACTTTTCAATATTATCCTTCCCTTGCAGACTTGAATAACGGCACAAATGTTATTTCAAATCCATCAAACTACGATTTTAATAACGCTTCTGGAAATCAATTGTATGTGAAAGTGAGCAATGGTGAAGATTGTCCAGCGTTCGTAAAAATAACAGTTAATTTAAAAACTTCGCCGGTATTTAGTTTGTCGGATTATTATTTCTGTCCGTATAATGATGTTAGCGGAAATCCAGGTTCAGTAGATATTCAGCCCGATTTTTCGTCGCTTAATATTGCTTCGTTTGAATGGAAAGATCCTTCAGGAATGGTGATTTCAACAACTTCTGAATTATTAGGTGTGAATACTGCTGGAACGTATACGATTTCAGTGGTGGGTGAAAATGGATGTGAATTTTCTACCACTTTTGAAGTGTTGCATTATGAAGTTCCGATCATTACTCAGGTTATTCCAAATGGAACTTCGTATACTGTTAACGCAACGGGCAGTAAGCCAATTCAATATTCAATTGATGGAGAAAATTGGCAAGATTCAAATGTATTTGATAATCTTAATCCTGGAGTTGTAACCTTTTATATTAAGTTTAAAGATGAAGATTGTGTGGGGGTTACGCGCTACGGGTTAATTTTAAACATCCACAATGTTTTCACGCCAAATGCTGATGGCATTAACGATACATGGCATATCGAAGATTTAAGCGTTTTTGATGGGCAATTGGCAAAAGTTCAAATATTCGATCGAATGGGCACAAAAGTTTTTGAAGAACAAAGTGCAAAAAGAATTGAATGGAACGGTTATCATGCAGGTAGAAAACTTCCTACAGCATCGTATTGGTATGTTCTAAGTCTTCCAGACGGGCGATCATTTACGGGATGGATTTTACTTAAAAATCGAGATTAAATTGTCCAACGATCATTAATGATGGCAACGAGATAATACATTCCTTTAAATTCTTCGAAAACAAAAGCAAGACTTCCCCAATCCATTTCGTTGTTGGCTTCGGTTCCTTTAACATAGTTAACAGCGATTTGGGCTTTAGGATATACATTCGCAATATTTTCAAGCGTATTGCCGTGGCTTAATTTAGCATTAAGTTCGTAAATTCCTTTTGTGTAATCCTTATTCCACACCCAGTTAGAAAGATAATTTGGGATGGTATCCATATACGTTTCGCCGCTCCCATCTTTTGTCCCCCAAGAAAACTTGGTGCCTTTGTTATAATAGTAAACGAATTCCTCTGCTGAAAAAGTACGGTCTTCTTTTGGTTTTACATTGGCGTACATCGAGAAGGTAATGCCTTTTTCAGGATGTATGTACGTGGAAAGCTCCTTGTATTTTCGATCTTTCAAAAGGCCCAGTAATTTTCCATTGATGGTTTTAATGGTTTCATCGCTAGCAACTTTAATTTCTTGTGTTGCGGACTGCTTTGGAAATGTATTTTCTGTGTTTTTCTGTTCCGGTAGTTTTACGTTAACTTTAGTTTTTTCATTACAACCTAAAAATAGGAGTAATAAAAGGGTAGGTATCTCATTTTTCATCAGCATGTTTTATGTCCATTACTTGCAAATATAGTAATTATTGAAAGTATTATCTTGTTCCACGTTTTAACAATATTTAAACAATTTTTTGTGTCGAAATAAAAAATTATCAATCCTATATTCAGTAAATTTGCAGAATGGAAATTTTAGATGTACTCATCGTTGGAGGTGGACCAATTGGATTAAATTGTGCGTTGGAAGCTCAAAAAAATAATTTGTCATATGTAATTATGGAGAAAGGAACAATTGTAAATTCTCTTTACCATTATCCTTTGTACATGAGGTTTTTTTCAACGGCCGAAAAATTGGAAATTGGTGAAATTCCTTTTGTTTGTGCTGCTCCAAAACCAGGTCGACAGGAAGCTTTAGAATATTATCAAGGGATTTCCAGAGTACGGAACTTGAATATTAATCTCTACGAAAAAGTACTTTCGATTCATAAAAATGAGGAACTTTTTACGATTGAAACTTCAAAACGAATTTATACAGCAAAGAATGTGATTATTGCCACTGGATTTTATGATATTCCAAAGTTGATGGGCGTTCCAGGAGAAGATTTGCCTAAAGTGAAACACTATTACACCGAACCTTATCCGTATGCAAATCAGAAGGTAACCGTTATTGGAGCTAGTAATTCTGCGGTTGATGCTGCACTTGAAACATATAGAAAAGGTGCAGAAGTTACAATGGTAATTAAAGGTGATGCCATTTCCGAAAGTGTGAAATATTGGGTTAAGCCCGATATTGAAAATCGAATTCAGGAAGGAAGTATTAAAGCCTACTTTAATGCTGAGCCAATTGAAATTACTCCCGAAAAAATTAGCATTAAGCTCAATAATGGAACGTTGCTCGATATCGAAAACGATTTTGTTTTAGCGATGACGGGTTATATTCCTGATTTTACCTTTCTTACCAATGCGGGAATTGACTTAAAAGGTGAAAATTTAAATCCGTATTACAACCCAGAAACCATGGAAACGAACGTTGAAAGCTTATATTTGGCGGGTGTTGTTTGTGGTGGTAAAGACACGCATTTGTGGTTTATTGAGAATTCTAGAATTCACGCCAATAAAATTATTCAGAACATCCTTTCAAAGCTGAATTAAAACATAAGTTTTGCTGAGATTGAAAAAGATTCGACTTCAAAATAAGTCGAATCTTTTTTAATTGTTTCAATTTTCAGAATGCTCACTGTTGCTCTTAACCAGTAATTTCGGAATTAGAAAATAGTACGCAAGTGCTGAAAGAATCATCGCAATCGCAGTGGAAATCCATAAAATTTGAAATCCAAATGTTTCAGCAATTTGAGTTCCCAAAAGTGGAGTGATGATAAAGGAAATTGAAAATGCAATTCCCAAAAGTCCCATGTATGCCCCTTTATTTTGATCGCCAGATCGCATTGCAGTCACTGTTGCCATAAATGGGAGTGTCCAAATTTCGCCAATGCAAAGAATCGTCATCGAGAATACCAAAACCAAAACTGCAACGTCAAAAGCCAGCATCAAAAAAGATGCTCCACAAAGTAAGGTGCCGATGAAGAGCGTAAACCTTAATGAAAATTTTCGTTCTGCAATTTGTACGAATAGCATTTCGAGGAGAACAATTACCAAACCGCTGTAGGCGAGTAAGTAACCAATTTCCTGTTGATTTAGGTGTGCATTTTTCTGATAAAAAATAGGCAGCGTATTTACAAATTGAAAAAAGCAAACGGAGAAGGCGAGCGTTACCAAACAAAACGCCATAAATACGGAATCTTTATAGGGCGAAACTTCCTTTTTTACGTGATCTCTTGTTTTTGGCTTTTCATTACGATAATTCTTGTTTCGAAAGTAGGCGATATAGGTTAAACCCGCTAACAAAGCGGCCGTCGCATTACAATAAAACAAAAAGTTGTAGGAAATTGCGGCCAATATTCCGCCAAGCGCTGGACCAATGGAAAATCCGAGATTTACTGCCATTCGATTTAAAGAAAATGCACGCGTGATATTTCCAGGTTTCGCATAACGCGTTATGGCGACAGAGTTTGCTGGGCGAAATGCCTCGCTTACGGCACTTTGAGTCATGATGATCATTGCGAGCCCAATTTCTGAGGTGAATAATGGAATGATGCAAAATAAAGGTACGCTCAATAATAAACTGAACGCTTGTACTTTAAATTCTCCAAGCTTGTCGGTAATCAGCCCTCCAAGCCAAGATCCCAACACCGAACCAATCCCGAAAAAGCTCAAAATAATTCCGGTATGTTTTATACTGAACCCCAAATGATCAGTCATATAAACGCCCAAAAAAGGCAAAACCATAGAACCGGCTCTGTTTATGAGCATTACGAGCGCAAGCATCCAACTTTCGGACGAAAGTCCTTTAAAGGAATCGAAATAAATTTTCAGTATTTTCATGGCACAAAAAAACAGGACTTGTTTAAATTAAGCCCTGTTTGTATTTTAAATATTCGTTATTATTTTACTCTGGCTTAAAAGAGTCTTTTAAAGTTACAGTTCTGTTAAACACCGCCTTTTCTACAGTGGTATCTTGATCTTTAGTGAAATATCCAATTCTTTGGAACTGAAGTGGCTCACCAACTGCTACATCAGCAAGTGCTGGTTCAGCGAAAGCGGTAACCGTTTGTAAGGAATCTGGATTAACAAAATTCAGAAAATCAGTTTCTTTCTCTGCGTCTGGCTGTTCAACAGTAAATAGTCTTTCGTAAATACGAACGTCGATAGGATTTGCGTGTTTTTCTGAAACCCAATGTAAAGTTCCTTTCACTTTTCTTAGCGATTCTTCATTTCCACTTCCGGATTTACTTTTTTCGTCGTACGTTGCATAAATCGTGGTTATGTTGCCATCTGCGTCTTTTTCAACTCTTTCAGCTTTTATAATGTAGGCTGATTTCAATCGAACTTCGCCTCCGATTTTCAAACGGAAAAACTTCTTGTTGGCTTCTTCACGGAAATCTTCTCTTTCGATATAAATTTCTTTAGAAAATGGCATTTTTCTAGTTCCTGCATTTTCGTCTTCTGGATTATTTTCGGTTTCTACCCATTCTTCTTGATTGTCGGGATAGTTTTCGATTATAAGTTTTACAGGATCCATTACAACCATCATTCTTTTCGCGATTTTATTCAAATCTTCGCGTACGCAGAATTCTAAAAGTTGAATATCGATTAGGTTTTCTCTTTTCGCTACGCCTACTTTCTCGATAAAGTTTCGAATGGAAGCTGCGGTAAACCCTTTTCTACGTAATCCCGAAATAGTAGGCATTCTTGGATCGTCCCATCCTGTTACAATTCCTTCAGCTACCAAACGTTGTAGTTTCCTTTTTGAAGTAATCATGTAGGTAACGTTCATTCTGGCAAATTCACGTTGTTTTGGTTTTACTTTGTTCGCATCGTACACTTGATCCAGATACCAATTGTATAAAGGTCGGTGATTTTCAAACTCAAGAGAACATAAAGAGTGCGAAACCTGTTCTAGGTAATCGCTTTGGCCATGTGCCCAATCGTACATTGGGTAAATTTTCCATTGCGTTCCAGTTCTGTGGTGAGGTCTTTTCAAAATTCTGTACATCACAGGATCGCGCATATTCATATTTGGAGAAGTCATATCAATTTTCGCACGGAGCGACATTGTTCCTTCTTCAAATTCGCCATTTTTCATCTTTTCAAAAAGGGCGAGCGATTCCTCAGCAGGACGATTTCTAAAAGGCGATTCAACTCCGTCCTCTGTTGGGTTTTTACGTTGCTCGGTAATGGTTTCTGATGGTTGTTCATCAACATACGCTTTCCCTTCTTTTATAAGGGTAATTGCCCAATCGTACAAGGTTTGAAAATAATCGGAAGCATATAATTCTTTATCCCATTTAAATCCAAGCCACTGTACATCGTTTTTAATGGAATCTACAAATTCCTGTTCTTCTTTTTCTGGATTCGTATCGTCGAAACGTAGATTTACAGGCGCATTGTATTTTTCGCCAAGTCCAAAGTTGATGCAAATTGCTTTTGTATGACCAATGTGAAGGTAACCATTTGGCTCAGGCGGAAAACGAAATCGAATTTCATTTTTTTGTAATCCGTTTGCCAAATCTTCTTCAATGATTTGTTCAATAAAATTTAGGGGTTTTTTAACTTCTTCTTCCATACTGAAATTTGAGTTGCAAAGGTATGAAAAATGTGTTGTTTGTACAGAAAATTTGTGGATTCCGAAATAATTTTACAAAATGTGTTTTTGCCCAAGATGGGGTTTGTTTGTATTGGCGTTTTGAAATTTCTACCTTCGCAGCGTAATACCTACTTTTGAAGAAAATTAGCGCCCAACAATCACAAATAAATATCGGCACCAAGTTGTTGAATTGGTACCTTGAAAATGGTAGAGATTTGCCTTTCCGTAAAACGAAAGATCCTTACAAAATTTGGATTAGCGAGATTGTTTTTCAACAAACGAGAATTCAGCAAGGTTTAGAGCATTATCGCAAATTTATTCATCGTTTTCCCACTGTGCATAAGTTATATAAAGCTTCTGATGATGAGGTTTTATTGTATTGGAAAGGTTTGGGATATTACTCCAGAGCGTTGAATCTTCATAAAGCGAGTGCGCAAATTGTAGAAGATTTCAACGGTGTTTTTCCCAATACTTTTGATGAAATTTTGAAATTAAAAGGAGTAGGAAGATATACTGCAGCAGCAATATCGAGTATTTGTTTTGAAGAACAGATTCCTGCAGTTGACGGAAATTTTTATCGGGTTTTGTCGAGAGTTTTTGCTGACGATTTTGATGTTTCAAAGCCGTTAGCGTTCGATTATTTTTCCGAATTGGCGCAGAAAATTATGCCGAAAAATAAAGCTGGTGATTTCAATCAAGCGATGATGGATTTGGGATCTGAGGTGTGTAAACCCAAAAATCCAAATTGCGAAGTGTGTCCGCTTCAAAGTGATTGTTTGTCATTTCAAACCGGGAAAGTTTTGCTTTATCCTGTAAAATCCAAGAAAATCAAACCCGAAACATTACTGCTTCATTATTATTTTGTTTCGTGCGGATCGAATTTCCTTATTCAAAGGCGAGGTGAAGATTTTATTTGGAAAAAATTGTATGAATTTCCTATTTCAATTCCAGAAGATTTTCAACACTATATCGTGAGTTCAAAAACCATTTCTCATAAACTTACCCATAAAAATTTAAATATTCAAATCGATAAAGTGTTGATCGACAATGAAAACGATTTTTTAGAATTTGCGCAGCAACAAGAATTGTTAATCTCTACTAAAGAATCATCGGAAGAAAAATCGTTCCCGAAACCTTTGGAAAAATATATTGCAGAACTTCCTTAAAATGCTTTTTTATAGGCGATACCAATTTCAAATGTAATTTGTATTTTTGCGCAATGTTTAAAAACCTCACATTCATTTTATTAAGTTTGGTATTGATTTCCTGCGGAAAGGATCCAATTCCGAAACCGTATGGTGAGCTTCGATTAGAATATCCTGCACCGAAATATCAAAAATTCGAATCGCATTGTCCGTTTTCTTTTGATTACTCGAATTTTGCAAAAGTAGATCCAGGGAAAAAAGATTGTTGGTATTACATTAATTATCCTAAAATGAAAGCCAAGGTTTTTATCACGTATTACCCTATCCAGAATGATTTTGATCTTCATGTAAAAGAAGCAGAAAAATTGGTGTACGAACATACGATTAAAGCATCTTCCATCGAAACAAAATCGTTCAGTTATCCCGATAAAAAAGTATATGGCAATTTCTATGAATTGAAAGGTCAAAGTGCCTCAAACCTTCAGTTTTATGCAACAGATAGTGTGAAATATTTCGTAACTGCAAACTTGTATTTTAATTCGCGACCAAAACCAGATTCCTTGGCTCCGGCGGTGGATTATATTAAAAGAGATGTGTTGCACATGATTGATACTTTTCAGTGGAAATAATAAAAAATACCTAAGAATAAAAAATAAAGAATTATATATGAAACTTTTAGTAGTAGGATCAATGGCTTTCGACGCAATTGAAACGCCTTTCGGAAAAACAGATAAAATTTTAGGTGGAGCTGCCACTTATATTGGTTTAGCATCTTCAATTATGAATACCGATGTAAGTTTGGTTTCTGTTGTAGGAGGTGATTTTCCGCAAGAATATTTCGATATGTTAACGGCCAGAAATATTAATGTTGATGGAGTAGAAGTAATTAAAGATGGGAAAAGCTTTTTCTGGAGCGGGAAGTACCATAACGATTTAAATTCCAGAGATACTTTAGTTACAGAAGTAAACGTGCTTGCAGACTTTGATCCTAAAATCCCTGAAAGTGCAAAAGATGCTGAAGTTTTACTTCTCGGAAATCTCGATCCTGCCATTCAACTTTCTGTTTTAGAGAAAATGGAAAAACGTCCGCAATTGGTAATTCTTGATACCATGAATTTCTGGATGGATATTGCTTTGGATAATTTGATGAAAGTAATTGCTAAAACCGATGTAATTACGATTAATGATGAAGAAGCACGCCAACTTTCCGGAGAATATTCTTTGGTAAAAGCTGCTAAGAAAGTTCACGAAATGGGACCAAAATTTGTGATTATTAAAAAAGGAGAACATGGTGCTTTGCTCTTCCACGATGGTAAAGTATTTGCGATCCCAGCACTTCCTTTAGAAGAAGTTTTTGATCCAACTGGAGCAGGAGATACATTCGCAGGTGGTTTTGCTGCATATTTAACCAAAAAAGGTGAATTTACATTCGATAACATGAAGGCTGCTTTAATTGTAGGTTCTGCTTTAGCATCTTTTACTGTTGAAAAATTTGGTACAGAAAGACTTCAAGAAGTTACGGCTCAAGACATCAATAATAGAGTTGAACGCTTTAAAGAATTAACCACTTTCGAAGTGGAAGTATAAGCATTGGCTTCGTTAAAAAATAGAAATCTGTAAATTTTAGATTCCAAAAATTTATGAAAAAATATACAGCGATTTTCGCTTTCGTTTTTGCAGCACAATTTACCAGTGCACAGTATTTAATTATTGGTAAAGATAGTTTGTCGTTAGCCGATTTTAAACGCGATTACCAATATGGTTTAGAACATAACGGCGTTGCTAAAACCATTGAAACTACCGAAGATTTTATATTGTTACAACAATTTGCAGAATCTAAAAAAGCAGATACCATAACCACTTTTCGCGAAAATATGATGCAGAAGGAAACCGAACTTCGAAAAGAGTTTTTCTTTCCGAAAAAGGTGGTTGATCCTTTGTTGCAAGATTATGTAAATTCCAATAAAAATGAGCAGAAAGTTCAGATTTTTTTAGTTGAAACTCAAGATGGAGATACTCATAATTATGAGCAAATTTATCAAGATGTAAAAGCTGGAAAAATCAGTATGGAAGAAGCAATTCAAAAATACACGAAAGGAAATCCATCGCCCATTTATTTGAAAGCGGGAAGTATCGATAGCGAGTTGTACAATGAAGTGAAAAAGCTTTCTGCAAATACATATACTGGACTGTTAAAGAAAAATGGTTTTTATGCTTTTGCAAAATCGCTTGGAACAAGACCAAGTTTGGGATATGTAATTTTTGGAACCATTTCTTATCCGAACGATGAAAAAGCCGAAGAAACCAAAAACAAAATTTATAGCGATTTAAAAGCAGGTAAAAAATTTGAGGAAGTTGCTAAAAATTATGGATCCAGCGATCACGAAAAAAATAGTGCAGGTTTGGTTTTGGGTTCACCAACACTTCCAGAAGAAGTGTACGATAAATTGAAAGGCCAAAAAGCAGGATATTACACCGATCCAATTTTAATGAACGGGAAATATTTTGTTTTTAACATTTTCCAAATTACGCCTTATGATCTTAATGAAAACTCGCGTGGATTGTTCCTTCGGGAAATGCAAAATTCGCAATATGCGCGCGATGTGGAAGATCAAATGATTGCCTATTTAAAATCGCAACCTGGATATAAAGAATTTCCTTTGCTTCAGCAACTTAAAAAATCGTATCAAACATTCGATGGATATAAAAATTCTTCTGATGTACTTTTTCAGTATAATGGAGTGCAAACAAGCGTTCAAACGATTAAGGATTTAGTGGCGGATTATAAAGATGAAGCTGCGAAATTAACGCCTACAGAATGGAGCGAAGCTTTGGAAAATCTCAGTGCTCAAAGTTTGATGAATTCTTACAGTATGGATTTTCCTAATCAGAAAGCAATTAAACAAGAGCTTGAGCAAACCAAAAGGATGCTTTACTCCGATTATGTGTTTTCATCGTATTTAAGAAATGAAGTGAATCAACATCCAGAATGGCTTACAGAATATTACAACGCGAACAAGTCCAAATACATGTGGGGTAAACGTGCGAACGGAAGAGTAGCCATTATTGCAGATCCAGCTTTGGTGAAAGACATTTCAAAAGAAATTAAAAACCCAGAAAAATGGGAAGCACTTAAAACCAAATATTACGGGAAACTGAACGATAAAAACCAAATTTTGGTTCATTTTGAAAAAGGAGATATGCCCGAAGCTTCAGATGTTTTTGTAAAATATAAAGTTCCATTTACAAAAGGCGTTCATAAAACAAAAATGGATCAGCGTGATTTGGTAATTGCTATTGATGAAATTTTGGAACCTTCACCAATGACTCAAGAAGAATCAAAAGAAGTTCTGAAAGAAGCCGTTACCGATCAAAAATTAAAAGAATTAATCACACAACAGAGAGCGAAAACAAAAATTATCGTTCAGCCTGAATTTGTGAAGGATTTAGAGAAAAATTTTAAGAAATAATTATAAGTTTTCATAGAGCAGAATTAGTCAATAATTATAATTTTGCACTTTATAATAAAAAAATATGAGTAAGAATCTAAAATTTGCTTTTATTATCGCATTCTTTGCGGCTTTTTTAAATACTGTTCACGCACAAGCGAAACCCGGACAGTTGGTCGATGGAATTGCAGCGGTAATAGGAGACGAAATTGTTTTGGAGAGTGATGTAGATGAGCAAGCCAATTATGCCAAACAACAAGGGGCAAATGTGGACAACAAATGCGAATTTTTAGAAGGGATTATAACCAATAAAATACTCATTTACGAAGCGAAAAGAGATACGCTGATTGAAAACCGTTCTGCATCTATTAAGGAAGCAGCAAACGCGAAGTTTAGTCAAATTTTAGGTCAGTTCCCAGATGAAAAAACCATGTTGGACACCTATAAATTTAGAACTGCCTACGAAATGAAAAATGCCATTGAAAAAATTGATACCGACAATTATTACTTTCAGGCAAAATATCAACGTGTTACAGAAAAAACGGATGTAACACCTAATGAAGTTACCGACTTTTTTAATCAATTTCAATATCAACTTCCGCGCGTAAAAGACGAGGTTACGTTAGCGCAAATCAGTATGTACCCAAAACTTACGGAAGCGCACAAGCAAGAAATCATCGATCGTTTAAATAAAATTAAGCAAGATATTAAAAACGGAGAAAGCTTTGAAAGTTTAGCGAGAATTTATTCCGAAGATCCCGGTTCTGCGTCCAAAGGTGGTTTGTACACCAATATTGCACGCGGAAAAATGGTAAAACCTTTTGAAGCTGCAGCGCTTAATCTTCAAGAAGGTGAACTCTCCGATCCTGTAGAATCCGAGTTTGGATATCACTTAATTCAATTGGTGAAGAAGAGCGGTAAAATGTATGATGCAAGGCATATTCTATTAAAAGCCGAACCTAATGCGGAAGAAATTGCTTCTGCTAAAAAAGAACTCGATAGTATTAAAACTTTAATTTCTACTGGTAAGCTTTCTTTTAAAGAAGCAGCATTTCGTTTCTCGGATGATAAGAAAACTAAGTTTAACGGAGGAATTCTAACTTCTGATGCTGATGGATCCGATAAAGTTGAAAAATCAAGCTTGCCGTATGTGGTTTCTTACCAAATTGCCGGTTTGAATAAAGGCGATATAACGGATGTTTTTGAAGATGAACTTAACCAGAAAAAAATCGTTTCAATTGTTCAAGTAGAAGAGGTAATTCCAGAACATCAACTTTCATTAGAAACAGATTACGACCGAGTTAAAAGCATGGCGTTAAATAAAAAACGTAACGAAATTGCCGATAAATGGGTACGCGAACAAATGCCTAATATTTTTATTTCGGTAGACGATCGTTATAAAGATTGCGCATTTAAAGATAAGTGGAATCTTATTAAGAAATAAAACATAGCAGTAATTTTCCCGGTATTTTCGGGGATTTTTTTATCTTTAGGGTATGAGCAATTTTAAACATTTCGGCATCTCAGAAAATATGTACAACGATAACACCAATCGTATTTGTCAGGTCTTCAAAATTCAATATCCAATTATTCAAGGCGGGATGATTTGGCACGCAGGATGGGAATTGGCCTCGGCGGTTTCCAACAATGGTGGTTTGGGGTTAATTGGTTCTGCAAGTATGTATCCTGACGTCCTTCGCGAGCATATTCAAAAATGCAAAAAAGCCACTAATAAACCGTTTGGGGTAAATGTTGCCATGTTGTATCCCAATTTGGATGAGGTACTCAAGATTATTATTGAAGAAGGCGTGAAGATTGTTTTTACATCAGCAGGAAATCCAAAACTCTACACCGAAATGCTTCATAAAGAAGGCATTACTGTAGCGCATGTCGTTTCTTCCACAAAATTTGCAATGAAATGTGAAGAAGCTGGCGTAGATGCTATTGTTGCAGAAGGTTTTGAAGCTGGCGGCCATAACGGTCGCGACGAAACCACCACATTTTGCCTGATTCCGAATGTCAAACAACATATTTCAAAGCCGTTGATTGCTGCTGGAGGAATTGCAACCGGAGCGCAAATTAAAGCCGCAATGATTCTTGGCGCAGATGGCGTTCAGATCGGTTCTCGTTTTGCAGCAACACAAGAAGCCAGTGCTCATGAAAATTGGAAGAAAAAAATCACCGAATTAAAAGAAGGCGATACCCAGCTTACACTTAAAGAATTGGCGCCCGTTCGCTTAGTGAAAAATTCTTTTTACTCTGAATTGGAGCAGTTGTATGAAAAAGGTAGAAATGTGGAAGCGCTTAAACAAACTTTAGGCAGAGCACGTGCAAAAAAAGGAATGTTTGAAGGCGATTTAAACGAAGGCGAATTGGAAATCGGACAGGTTTCTGCGCTAATTGATGAAATTCTCCCCGTAGAAACCGTCTTTAAAAATCTTATCCGAGAGTTCGATTCCGCAGGAAATCCAGAATTCTAACCAACAAAAAACTCACCCGAAAGTGAGTTTTTTTATTTAGCGTTTTGCGCGAGCGCTTTACTTTGTTGTTTCCGGGTTTGGCGTTCTTCGAATTTTTTTACCACAAATCCGATTACAAATGGCGCTACCCAAGTTAAAACGGTTCTTAAAAGTTTTGGATTCATAATTTTAAATTTTTATCAAAAATACAAGAAGTACACCAAAATCATTTTACAAGATTTCTGTGGCTTTTTTATATTTTTTTATTTTCATTTGGGCGTATATTTCTCATCCGCAATTCCATCGCTGGAAATACCGTGCTTTACGCTGCAATTCCTCGCTTCGCTGCGGGATTTCCGCTGCAATCACTTACGCGATTTCCCCGTGTGAATATTTAACTCAATCCTGTAATTTTTCCGAACGCATCAATATTCATTCCTTCTGCGGCAGGAACGGATGGTAGTCCGGGCATTCGCATCATATCGCCCAAAATCGGAATAATAAAACCTGCACCCGCAGCAAATTCAAACTCGCGAACGGTAATGTTAAAGTGCTTTGGTCTTCCTATTTTCTTTTCGTCATCGCTAAGCGATTTTTGTGTTTTTGCCATACAAATCGGCAATTGGTCAAATCCCAAATGATGAATGGTTTTTAGCTGTTGCTTGGCTTTGTGGGTGTAGTTTACGCCATCTGCACCATAGATTTTTTTAGCAATGGTTTCAATTTTATTTTCAACAGAATCTTCAACATCATACAATGGCTGAAAATGGTTTTCCTCATTTTCAATACAACCAACAACTTCCTTGGCTAATTCTTTCATACCTTTTCCGCCTTCCGTAAATTCATCAGCAAGAATAGCGTTTATTCCCATTTTTTTACACTCATTTACAATCCATTCAATTTCTTCTTCAGAATCGTTTGCAAAGTGGTTGATTGCAACAATTGGTTTCAAACCGAATGCAAATCCATTCTCAATATGTTTATGTAAATTTTCAAAACCTTTTTGTACTGCAGAAAGATTCGGATGATTGTATTCTCCTTTTTTATGTGCTCCACCGTGATACCGTAATGCGCGAACGGTTGCCACAAGAACATAGGCATCAGGTTGTAGTTTACCATAATGACATTTAATGTGTAAAAATTTTTCAGCTCCTAAATCAGCGCCAAAACCAGCTTCTGTAACCACATAATCGGCAAGGGAAAGTCCCATTTTTGTGGCAACTATGGTATTGGTACCTTGTGCAATATTTGCAAAAGGACCGCCGTGTAAAATCGCGGGATTATTTTCTAAAGTTTGTACAAGATTGGGTTTTATGGCGTCTTTCAGGAGTATTGCCATTGCGTTTTCTGCCTTTAAATCTCGGGCAAAAATTGGTTTTTGATCAAACGTGTAGCCAACAAAAATATTTCCTAATCGATTTTTTAAATCCTGAAAATCTTGCGATAAACACAAGATTGCCATTACTTCCGAAGCAGGCGTTATATTGAATCCTTCCTCTCGAACAATTCCGTTATTATTTCCTAAACCAACAATTATTTGCCGAAGCGAGCGATCATTCATATCCATAACTCGTTTCCAAACAATGGTTTTCGGATTGATGTTGAGGGAATGTTTTTTATTTTGTAAACTATTGTCAATTAGTGCTGAAAGAAGATTGTTTGCTTTTTCAATTGCTGAAAAATCACCAGTAAAATGCAGATTAATGTCCACCATTGGAATTACTTGTGCATAACCGCCACCAGCTGCGCCACCTTTAATCCCGAAAACAGGTCCTAAACTGGGTTCTCGCAGAACGGCTATGGCATTTTTGCCAATGGTGTTTAATCCGTCGCAAAGCCCGACAGAGACGGTTGTTTTGCCTTCGCCAGCAGGGGTGGGATTAATGGCGCTTACCAATATGAGCTTTGATTTTTTTATGCGTTCTTCATCAATATAATGTAATGGAATTTTGGCTTTGTATTTTCCGTAATATTCCAGGTCGTCATCGCTGATTCCGATTTTCTCGGCAATGTTCCGAATATGTTGAATTGAAGCGGATTCTGCAATTTCAAGATCGCTAGGGAAGCTCATAAATTTACATTTAGTTTAAACTCAAATATAAGATTTTCTGCAGCGAAAAGCATCTAAATTCTCAACAAAAAATCCCACCGAAAGATGGGATTTAAATGAGTGAGTTTTTATGGTTTATGCTTCAGCTTCAGGATTTTGATTGTCCTGTTTTGGTGCTTCAGCTTTCTCTTCTCTTGGTTTTTGACCTTCTGGTCTTGGTGGTTTTGGAAGTAGCACTTTTCTAGAAAGTTTCATTTTTCTACGGTTATCGTATCCCATGAATTTTACTTCTACTTCATCCCCTTCTTTGTAAGGAACTTTATCCAATCTTTTCCATTCAATTTCTGAAATGTGAAGTAGACCTTCTGTTCCTTTTTTCAATTCTACAAAAGCTCCAAAATCCATCACTTTAACCACTTTACCATTGTAAACTTCTCCCACTACAGGAACAAAAGCGATTTCGTTGATTTTTGCGATTGCAGCATTAATCTTTTCACGATCAGTTCCTGCAATTTCGATACGGCCGATTTCACCTTGTTCTTCGATGGCGATTACGGTATCGGTATCTTTTTGCATTTGCTGAATGATTTTTCCTCCAGGTCCGATCACCGCACCAATGAATTCTTTAGGAATTTCCATCACCACCATTTTCGGAGCGTGAGGTTTTACATCAGTTCTTGGCGCAGGAAGGGTTTCTTTAATTTTTCCAAGGATGTGTAAACGGCCATCTTTCGCTTGCATTAACGCTTTTTCCATAATGTCCATAGAAAGACCTTGGATTTTAATATCCATTTGGCAAGCGGTAATTCCGTCTTCTGTTCCGGTTACTTTAAAGTCCATATCACCAAGGTGATCTTCATCTCCTAAGATGTCGGAAAGTACCGTCCATTTTCCAGATTTTTCATCGGTAATAAGTCCCATTGCGATTCCGGAAACGGGTTTGGTAATTTGTACTCCTGCATCCATTAATGCTAAACATCCTGCACATACTGTTGCCATTGAAGAAGATCCGTTGGATTCTAAAATATCAGAAACAATACGAATGGTATATGGATTTTCTGCTGGAATTACTGCGCTTAAAGCACGCTGTGCTAGATTTCCGTGTCCAACTTCTCTTCTTGAAGTACCTCTTAAAGGTCTTGCTTCACCTGTTGAGAATGGAGGGAAGTTATAATGTAGGAAGAATTTTTCGTCGTGTTGTGTTACAACGCTATCGATCATATTGGCATCTTTAATAGAACCTAATGTTACTGCGGATAACGATTGAGTTTCCCCTCTTGTAAACACAGCGGAACCGTGCGCTCCTGGAAGGTAATCAACTTCTGACCAAATTGGGCGAATGGTTTTTGGATCACGACCATCCAAACGGATGTTGTCTTCCAAAATCATTTGGCGCATTGCTTCTTTCTCTACATCGTGATAGTATACTTTTGCGAAAGGTGTTACTCTTTCAAGCTCTTCTGCGTTATCTACATATTGTGAAAGGAATTCTGCCAAAACAGCTTTGAATTTTTCGCCTCTTTCTTCTTTATTGGAAGGTGTTTTTGCAACTTCATATACTTTGTCGTAGCATTCGTCCCAAACTTTTTTACGAATATCTTCATCGTGAATTTCATGTGAATATTCTCTTTTTGGGAAAGCTTTTCCTACTTGAGCTGCTAATCTTTCTTGTGCTTCAATCTGAATTTTAATTTCTTCATGCGCAAATTTTATTGCTTCAAGCATTTCTTGTTCGGAGATTTCTTTCATTTCTCCTTCTACCATTACGATGGAATCTTTTGTGGCTCCAACCATAATGTCTAAATCTGCTTTCAGAAGGTTTTCGTAGCTAGGGTTGATGGATAATTGTCCGTCAATACGTACAACGCGAACTTCAGACATTGGTCCGTTGAACGGGATATCGGTAATTGCGATGGCAGCAGAAGCTGCTAAACCTGCTAATGCATCAGGCATCGTATCTTTATCGTAAGAAATTAGGGAAATCATTACCTGAACTTCTGCGTGGAAATCTTCAGGGAATAATGGGCGTAAAACGCGATCCACTAATCTCATTGTTAATACTTCGTCATCAGAAGGTTTTGCTTCTCTTCTGAAAAAGTTTCCAGGAATTCTTCCTCCTGCGTAGAATTTTTCTCTGTAATCTACGGTTAATGGAAGGAAATCTACGCCTTCGTTGGCTTCTTTGTTAGCGACTACCGTTGCTAAAAGCATTGTTCCGCCACATTTTACTACTACTGAACCGTCGGCTTGCTTAGCCAATTTACCGGTTTCGATGCTAATTTCTCTTCCGTCGGAAAGTGAAATTGTTTCTTTAAAACCTTGAGGTATACTCATAAAATAAAAATGTTCTTCTATGTACTCCGTATTGAGTACGATTATAATTTAAACGCTTTAAATTTTCGTGTGCAAAGGTAGTGTATTCTTGTGAGTTATTAAAAAAATACATCTAAAAATGAACGTTCTCAGCGAGATTTGTTACAGGATTATTGAGTGTTTTTAATTGTTGTTTTCTGCTTCTTCATCCTCTTCTTCACTCTTCAATTTTTCTATTTGTTGTTGAAGCTCTGCTAATTTATCTTTCAAAAATTTAATGTCGTTTTTATTCGAGGAAACTTTACTTTTCAACATTACGTTTTTGGCTCTTTCGTTATGATCTTCATCTTCTTCCTCTTCATCGCTAATTTCCTCTACATCTTCTTGAATTTCTTCCACATCTTCCTGGATTTCTTCAATATCTTCTTGAATTTCTTCGATATCTTCTTGAATTTCTTCTACATCATCTCGAAGATCTTCGATGTGTTCTGAACTTCGGTTTACCGACATTTGAATAAATATCGCCAAATAAATTGCTTCTAAAGAAACTATTGTTGTTAGTACGAGAAGCATGTGATCGAAATCTACAATATTTAGCAGGGGAAGTGTAAAGCAAACAATAAAAAATACGGTGTGAAAAACCAGTGATGGGATTGAGCCGATCCACCACATCACGGCATTGGCTACTTTTTCCAGAAAAGTGAGTTTTTCTCTATTTTGTTCCGTAATATTCATATTTCAAAAATTTTCATAAATGTATAAAAAAATCCTCCATCACGCATGAGGAGGATTTCTATAAGGTAAGTTGGGTACTATTTACATCCCAATATTTTTGCTCGGCTTTAACTTTTTAGCTATGCTTTTTGGCAAACCTTTTTTGTTGAGCATAATGGCGGTAGTTTTGTATAAAACATACGGTTTTGAAACATATAAATAGCCATCGTAATCGTTGGTTACGCCCCAAGAATTTTTAACGATATAGTATTCTTTTCCGCTTTGATCTTTCGCAGTTCCTACGATTTGCATTCCGTGATCATCAGTGGTCGTCATATTGTACAATGCTTGCTTACGCATTACTTCGGTAATTTTTTTATCGGGTTTTGGTCCTGTAAAGAGATCTTTTTTTACCTCTGGAGAAATTGAATTTAAATCGATATCAGGAACATAAGCCACTCCATTTTTGTACGAGAAGTACGGTTCTGAAACGTCAGTTGCCCAACCTACGGAATATCCTTTGTTGATCGCATTGTCGATGATTGTGGTAAGATCTTCCATTGGAACATTCCAATCGGAGTCGTGACTCCAGTTATCTGGAATCGGCACAACAAATTTTTCGTAGTACGGATAGGTGCTGTAAGAAGAAATTTCTACATAGTCGGAAGCGGATAATCCAACCACTTCATTGGCGAAAGTTTGGGGTGTATATTGTTTTCCGTTGTATGAGAATTGGCTTGGATATTTCCCTAAATATTCATCTAAAACTTTATCAATGGTAGAAATCCAATTATCCGAAAGTTTACCTTTTCCTGAAGCGGCAACTAAGCTATCCAACTTGGGCTTAATTTTCGCCTGCATTTCTTTAAAATCGTTTTTAGTTTGCCCTGGCTTTAAACCGCTATATGCATCTTGAGGAACAGCTCCGTACTTTTTGTACATATTAACAACATCGTGAAGTTCTCCGCCATCTCCCCAACTAATAGCGCCGCCGTTTAAAACGTATAAAACAGCTTTGTCGTGATAAGAGTTTCGTGCGGTAAAAATTTCGGCAAGATCAACGGGTTGTTTTCCTTTTTTAATCATTTCAGATTCTAAAAAAGAGTTTCCGGAGTAGCTCCAACAAGTTCCAGATGAACCTTGATTTTTTACAGAAGTTTTACCGACTTCTTTTATTGTAGTAAATTGAAAGTTTGCGTTTTCGGATTGGTTATTCTTCAAACTGTTAACCAAATTGTCTTGTGCAAATGCTAAGCTTCCCACAAGAAAAAGAGCTGCACATAGTGTTTTGCTTTTCATATTTAAACCTTTTTATCGAGTAGTCTTTATTTTACTTCAGATGTTACAAAAAACAAAAAGCAACCCGAATAGAGTTGCTTTTATTTTGTTCAGGAATCGAATTATTTTCTTAATCCTAATTCAGCGATAATCGCTCTGTAACGTGCGATATCTTTGTTTTTAAGATAATCCAAAAGTCTTTTTCTTTTACCTACCAATTTCACCAAAGATTTTTCTGTGTTGAAATCTTTGTGGTTGCTTTTCAAGTGACCTGAAAGGTGGTTGATTCTGTAGGTGAAAAGCGCAATTTGTCCTTCAGCGCTTCCTGTGTCTGTAGCAGATTTACCGTGTTTTGCGAAAATTTCTGCTTTTTTCTCTGATGTTAAGTACATGCAAATATTATTTAATGATTATTATGTAACGAGCTGCAAAAGTATAACTATTTTCTGGATTTCCCAAACAATATCGAATTGGTCGATAAACCATGATAGAAAAAATGGTAAATAATCGCCAAATTATATACCTGAAATTCAGGAATTGGCTGTATTTTTGCTATAGGAAAAAACAATGAAAAAAACCTTTATTTTTTTAGGTGCCGTGGCAGTGTTATTATTAGGAGTTCAACGCTTGAATGCCCAAAAGAGTGATGCTATTCGCCCTTCTGAAATAAAGGAAAAACGCACCATTTACTTTACGCCAGAGGTTTTTCCACCAGTGGAAGAAATTCAAGAACCTACCAATCTTGCATTTTTTAGTGCGGTTTCGGATAATATAAGCACCGCAAAAAATAACCCAATGATTCGCGCAGATTTGCCAATGGAATTTGATCGTATTGATGCTCAAACCATTCAGGAATATTGCAAAAATAATAATGCAGATTTTGCGATTGTTCCAAAGGTTAAATATTTTAAAGTTGGTTTGGGTAAATATGTTTTTTCGAACCAAGTAGTCGTAAGCATGAAATTATATGATTCTAAAGGGGATTTGCTTACAGAAAGCAATTACGATACTTATAAGAAGAATATGCGCCTTTTGGGTTCTGCCGAAAATTCCGTAAAAATTGGAACTGGAGGTGCGATGAAGCGAATGTTGAAGAATCTTCGCAAATTACGACAATCCGAAAACAGTCACTTTTAATTTAATTTAAACCAACAGCATTGCGATGCTTTTCATTTTTTGCAAAAAATGAAGTAATTTTGCGTGTCTGAAAAAATAGAAAATGAGTACAGCCGACGAAATGGTTTTTAATGCCGCGGATATTGCTGAACATCTGAGCGAAATGCGTTCAGATGAGCGTTTGTTGGCTTTTCTAAAAGTTCCCAAAGAATATAAAGCAGATGTTTTCTCGCATCTTGATCCTGATTTTCAGGAAGAAACCATTCGAAGTATTGGAAGTGAAGAGGTCTCCGAGATTCTAAATGCGATGACTCCAGATGACAGAACAGCGCTTTTTGAGGATTTTCCAGATGAATTAATTAAATACTCCATCAACCTACTTAATCCGCAAGAAAGGCGAATTGCTTTAAAGCTTCTTGGTTATCATTCGGATTCAATTGCACGTTTGATGACGCCTTATTATATCCAAATTCGTAAAGAATGGACGGCGAAAAGATGTTTGCAACAGATTAAAAAAGTGGGCAAAAAGGTGGAAACCATGAACCATCTTTATGTAGTGGATGAACGAAATCGATTGATAGACGATATTACGATTGGAACCCTTTTGCTTGCTGAAGAAGATGCTCTGGTTTCGGAGTTTAGCGATAATCATTTTGTTGCGATTACAACGACAACCACCAAAGAAGATGCTGTTTCTTATTTTGAAAAATACGATAGAACGGCATTGCCAATTGTAACGGAATCTGGCGTTTTGGTTGGCATTGTTACTATTGATGATATTTTAGATCAGATTGAACAACAAAACACCGAGGATATTCAAAAGTTTGGTGGGGTTGAAGCGTTGGATGATCCCTATCTACAAACGAATTGGTTCGAGATGATTAAGAAAAGAGGGTTTTGGCTAATCATTCTATTTTTTATGCAGATGATTACTGCTTCTGTAATGGGAATTTACGAAAGTGAAATTGCCAAAGCGGTTGTGTTAACACTTTTTGTTCCTTTAATTATTTCCAGTGGTGGAAATACGGGTTCGCAAGCGGCTACTTTGATTATTCGTGCAATGGCCCTACAAGAAATTACCACTAAAGATTGGTGGTTGGTGATGCGAAAAGAAATTCTCACAGGGGCTATTTTAGGCGCTGTTTTGGGAGTTCTTGGATTTTTACGAATTCTACTGTGGCACGAAATGGGCTGGTTTAATTATGGTCCATATTGGCTTTTTGTAGGTTTTAGTGTTGCGGTTTCTTTGGGAATGATTGTACTTTGGGGTACGCTTTCTGGATCAATGGTTCCTTTTATTCTTAAAAAATTTAATTTAGATCCTGCAACTTCATCAGCTCCATTTGTTGCCACTTTGGTTGATGTTACAGGACTCATTATTTATTTTACAGTTGCTGGACTTCTGCTAACGGGCAAATTACTGTAGAGTTACTAAAACTTTTTTTGATTTTCTTTCCCTTTATTTTTCTTTGAATAAAGGATTTTTTTTCTGTTGCCTTAACTCGCCTATGTGTTTTTATGGGATCAATATTCTAATTTGAATAAAATTAAATTTACCCCCTAAATTATTGGGGTTGTTATTATTTTTTTTAATAAAAATTTCTATTATTGTATAAAAAAATAGTAGGGATGAAGCATTGGAGTGAATTTTATGGAACAGATGCTGTGGTTTTTGACGAAATGAAAGGTTCGGATACAATCCGCATTCAGTACAGTCAATTGCAGGAATATTTAAAAAGGTTTACACCACAATCTTTTTGCGAGAAGGAGCATATTGCCAATGATCTTTTTCTTAACCGTGGAATTACCTTTACCGTGTATAGCGAAAAGGAAGGAATTGAACGCATATTCCCATTCGATATAATTCCGAGAATAATTACTTCTTCCGAATGGAATCATGTAGAACAGGGAATCAAACAACGATTGCGCGCGCTAAATCTTTTCTTGAAAGATATTTATAGTGCGCAAAATATTATTAAAGATGGAATTATTCCCGCAGCCCTAATTGCAACTTGCCCTTATTTTAACCGTGAGGTTTTCGATATTAAAGTGGCCAATGATATTTATACGCATATTTCTGGGGTCGATTTAATTCGGGATTCCGATGGGCAGTTTTATGTGTTAGAAGACAATTTGCGTACGCCAAGTGGCGTGAGTTATATGTTGGAAAATCGCGAAATTACCAAAAGAATTTTTCCTGATTTTATCTCCAAATGCAATGTTCGCACAATTTCAGATTATCCCAATTTACTGCATAAAGTGTTGGTGAATTCTGCTCCAAAATATAAAAGTAATCCCAAAGTCGTTCTGCTTACTCCTGGAATTTACAATTCTGCCTATTTTGAACATGCATTCCTCGCTAAATATATGGGAATTGAAATGGTGGAAGGTCGCGATTTAGTGGTAGATCAACATAAAGTTTTCATGAAAACAACACGCGGACTAGAGCAAGTTGATGTAATTTATAGAAGGGTAGATGATGAATTTCTTGATCCACTCGCGTTTCGTGCAGACAGCACGTTAGGCGTTGCTGGTTTAATGAGTGTTTACCGAAAAGGCAATGTAAGTATCGTAAATGCGGTAGGAAATGGAGTTGCTGATGATAAAGCGGTTTATGTGTATGTTCCCGATATGATTACCTATTATCTCAATGAAGAACCGATCTTGAAAAACATTCCTACCTATCGAATGGAAAATCGCGATGAAATGGAATATACCATTCAAAATTTTCATAAAATGGTGGTGAAAAAAACCAATGAAAGTGGTGGTTATGGATTGGTAATGGGTGATAAAGCCAGCGATCAAGAAATTGCCGAAACCATTAAAGCCATGAAGGAAGATCCTCGATCATATATTTCTCAACCCATTATTTCTTTAAGTTCGGCACCGTGTTTTATCGATGAAAAACTTCAGCCGCGACATGTGGATTTACGACCATTTGCCCTTTACGGCCCTACAGGAATCGATATTGTTCCTGGTGGTTTAACTCGAGTTGCGCTTACCCACGGGAGCAAAGTTGTCAATTCTTCCCAAGGTGGTGGAAGCAAAGATACTTGGGTGATTAACGATTAATGCATTTGCTCTTTAATTTTTTACAATACGATTTTCCTAACTCAAACCAAATTCAATGTTAGCAAGAACTGCCGATAATTTATTCTGGATGTCCAGATATATGGAACGAATTGATTTTATAACGAAAGTGCTTTTGGTGGGCTTTTCTTCTACCTCAGATTATCATCCAAGTTCGGTGAATAATTTTGAATGGGAAATACTAGCGAAAATGTTTTTCACAAATCAAAATCATTTTTGTGATGATCAACAAGCAGCAAACCAAGTTTTTCAAAAGTTGGTTGTTGGCGATGAACAAAATTCTTTAAAGGAACTTATTACCAAAGCAAGAGAAAATGCACGTGGCGTTCAAGAACATATTTCGAAAGAAGTTTGGGAATCCATCAATAAAAAATACCATAAACTTCTAAAAGTTGATGTGGAAAAAATAATTGTGAAAGAAGAGCAATTGAATTTTCTTTTCGATCTTTTTGATGAAAATTTAAAATATTCAGGCGTTGTTGATGGAACCAACCATCGCGGCGAAGGCTGGAATTTTATGAACTTAGGGAAATTTTGCGAACGAACAGTTTTGGTTTTGGGTATTTCGGAAGAAAAATATAAAAACCCGATTGTTTTTTCCGAAGAAGCAAACAATATTTTATTCTGGAAAAATTTTCTCCTTTGTTTAAGCGGTTTTGAATTGTATATTAAAGACTATCGATCGGGCGATAACAGTCGACACGTGTTGGATATGATTGTGTACAATAAGCAATTTACACGAAGTATCAGTTATTCCGTAGATCGAATACGAAATTATTTAACAAAAATAATTCAAGAAAACCCGAATCCCAATAACAATAAAGTTACTAAAGAAATCGGGATGATGAGTGCAAAAATCAATTATTCGGATTTGGATCAGTTGGTTGACGATGGCGTGCTTCATTTTTTTCAAGATGCAAAACGCAACCTTTTTAACTTAAACCAAACAATCGGGCAAATCTTTTTCTCTTACTATTAAAACGAAATTATGCCAACCTACACCATTCAACATATTACCGAATATAAATATGATGCGCCTGTAATCGACAGCACTAATTTAATTAAGATTTATCCTTTTCAAAGTGATAGTCAGAATGTAATTTCGCAAGAAGTAATAATTACGCACGACCCGCTCATTAATTTCTACATCGATTATTGGGGGAATCGCGTTGGTGTTTTTACGCTTACGGAACCCCATGAAAGCATCAAAATCGACAGTCGCATAAAAGTGCACAAAGACGCGCCTATTCGTAAACTTATGAAACCACTTCCCGAAATTCTTAAAATTGATTATACGCTTCCGGAACATATTCAATCGCAGAATTTAATTTTAGAGATTATTTCAAATGCGCCCATTTCTTCCAATCCTAAAACACTAATTCAGTGGTGTAATGAATATGTATATACCCATTTTAAATATTCTAAAGGTATTACGGATGCGTATACGACATTAGACGAAATTTTGAAAATCGGTGGCGGAGTGTGTCAGGATTTAGCACATGTACTTATTCAAATGCTACGAACTTTAGGTATAACATGTCGCTATGTTAGCGGATACCTTTGTCCGAACAAAAACGGAATGCGCGGCCAAGGCGCAACGCACGCTTGGGTTGAGGTTTGGACAGACGATGAAGGTTGGTGCGGGATTGATCCTACCAATAATATGTGGGTGAAAGATACTCATATTAAACTGTCGGTTGGGCGAAATTTTAATGATTGTTCGCCGATTAAAGGAACTTTTAAGGGAATTGCCAATCAGAGTTTAAGTATTTATGTAAGTGTTGGTTATGAAGATGGACAAGTAATTGAGGATACCAACGATGTTGTAATGCAGCAGGAGCGATTGCTTGTTCCTGCAAATATTCCTAAAAAGTATTACGAACAACAACAACAACAACAACAACAACAATAGCGTTGTTCATTCTGAATTTTTTATATTTGAAGGAATCTCTTTCTTAAATTTTCAAAAATGCGGATTATTTCCTTGGTTCCTTCGATTACCGAAACGTTGTTCGATCTTGGATTAACGACGAAAGCGATTGTTGGTCGTACAAAATTCTGTATTCATCCTGAAGATAAAATTCCCGAAGTTGAAGTTGTTGGTGGTACAAAAAATATAAATATCGAGAAGATAAAAATTTTAAATCCCGACTTGGTTATCGCAAACAAAGAAGAAAATGTAAAGGAACAAATTGAAGAGTTACAAACCTTTTGTAAAGTTTGGGTCACACAAATTGAAACAATTGAAGATAATTATTATTTCCTAAAGCAGCTCGGTAATTGTATTGGAAGGCAGGAGAAAGCACAACTTTTTAACCTTCTTATTTACGAAGTTTTACACGCGCAAAAAAAAATAAAAAGTCTAAAAACTGCTTATTTAATCTGGCAAAAACCGTATATGAGTGTGGGGTCGGATACCTTTATCCATCACGTACTTACGGAATTGGGTTTTGAAAATGTTTTCAAAGATAAAAAACGTTATCCAGAAATTTCGCTTCAAGATTTAACTGATGCAGAAGTGATTATGCTTTCCTCTGAACCTTTTCCGTTCAAGGAAAAACATATTGAAGAATTCCAGCAAATTTTTCCTGAAAAGAAAATTCTCATCGTTGATGGTGAAGCATTTTCGTGGTTTGGAACTCACCTTGCAAAGTGCAACACGTACTTCGAAACGCTTCTGAATGCGCTTACAAAATCTTAGCGATTTCTGCACATAACCATTCCAACATTTCTCGATCTTCGTTGGTAAAAGGATTTAAAGAGTGAGAATCGATGTCGATTTGCCCAATATTTTCGCCATCTTTAATAATCGGAACAACAATTTCCGCTTTCGTATCAATCGAGCAACTTAGGTAATTGTTTTGTTCATGTACATCTGGCACAACAAATGTTTCATTTGAAACGGCCACTTGTCCACAAATTCCCTTTCCGAAAGGAATCACGGTGTGATCGGTTTCTGCACCAACGTACGGACCTAAAATCAATTCTTGTTGATCTCCATTTTTGAAATAAAAACCCGTCCAATTAAAATACGTTTTTTCCTGATCCAAAAGATGGCAAATTTTCTGAAGAATTTCATCAGTATTGTGTTTCGGACTTTCAATTATAGAAAGCAATCGCTTTTTTAATTCGGACATCGTATTGTTTTTTCGTTTGGTAAAAATAATAAAAATTGCAACATTCAAAAGTGTACTACATTATATTTCGGTGGGGTTTAGAAATTCTGTTCCCTTAAGATTCACATCTTTTCGAAAAATAAAAAGAGTTTAAAATTCAAAAATAGAAGATAATTCGTGCTCTTTTTCTTAAAAGAAAGAATTCTATCTGTCTTCTTTATCGAGAAAAATGGCGTGTTTGTCGATACATTTTTTAGCTTCTTCTAAAAGGTTTGATTTTCAATAGAGTAAGTACCAAATTTGCGTTGTGAAAGAGTCAATACTTTATGTATAACTTCAAACATAAACCCAATGAAACCATATATCATAATTGCGCTATTTTTAGGAATTTTGATCCCCGCACAAAATGTGTGGAGCTTAAAAGATTGCCTTAATTATGCAGTTGAAAATAATATTACGGTGAAAAAATCGGCGTTGGATAAAACCACCGCTGAAGTGAATTTGGAACAACAGAAGAATAATAAACTTCCCAGTGTAAACGGAACTGCATCATTAGGTTTAACCAATGGTTCTAGTATCGACCCTATTACAAGTAACTTCGTTAATCAAACGCTTTTTTCCAATAGTTTTGGGATTAATAGTAGTGTTGTAGTATATCAAGGGAATAAATTAAACCTGCAAATCGAGAAAAACGAAATTCTTGTAAACCAATCCAAACTCTATCAACAACAAGCTGAAAATAATATTATTTTAAATGTTTTAGAAGCTTATCTTCAAGCTTTATACTACAACGAAGGAATTGAAATTGCAAAAAACTCGGTGAATTCTTCTGCTCAAGAATTAAAATTTACACAAATTAAATATAAAAATGGAGCGATTGCAAAACTCGATTTGGCAGATGTTGAAACGCAATACGCACAAAATCAATACAATGTTGTTGCCGCAGAAAATTTGTATAACCAACAAGTTTTAAAACTGAAACAATTATTGGAACTTGATCCAAGTGTAAATTTTGAAATTGAAAAAGTGGCGCTTTCTGACGCAATGGAAAATGTTCCCGATAAACAGCAAGTGTATACACAAGCAATCGCAGAACTTCCTGATTTGAAAATTTACGATGCACAAAACGATTTATTATATAAAAATTTGGAGCTTGTAAAGGCGGATTATCGCCCAAGTGTTTCGGTAAATGCAGGATTGAATACAGGGTATAGTAGCACAATGAATTACGGATATTTTAAACAAATGCAAAGTAATTTTAACAAGTCGCTCGGTGTTTCGTTGAATGTTCCGATTTTCTCTAAAAAGCAAAATATCACGGATAAAAAATTGGCTCAAATTGATATTGACCAAAACAAGTTGGATAAAATAGCAGCCGAAAAAACGTTGTATTCCAATATTGAAACCGCTTGGCAAAATGCAACTGCAAATCTCGCTCAACAAAAGGCGGCAAAAGTGGCCAGAGATAATGCAAAATTGGCGTATGATCTTTCTGCTAAAAAATATGAATTCGGAGGGTTAACCACCACTGAGCTTGCCGTGAGCAGAAACAATTATTTGAACAACGAGCAAACCTACCTTCAAACTAAATTTATGGCCGTGTTGTATACACAATTGCTCAATTTTTATCAAGGGAATACTTTAACCACAAATTGATACAAGATGAATCCTAATCTAAAAAAATATTTTAAAATTTCGGTCTGGGTAATTTTAGCAGCAATAGTCGCATTTTTCGTTTATCGATATTTTACCCAAAAAGATGATTCTAAAATTACCGTTAAAACAGTTAAGGTTGAAAAAAACGACGTAACAACAGATGTTACCGCAACAGGTACGCTGCAACCTGTAGATCAAATTGAGGTTGGTACGCAGGTTTCTGGTTTGGTGAACAAGATTTATGTGGATTACAATTCACCCGTTAAAAAAGGACAGCTTTTGGCAGAATTGGATAAAACCAATCTTCAAGAATCTGTAAATAACGCTTTATCACAATACAGTGCAGCTGTAAACGATCTTACCTATAATCAACAAAATTACAATCGCCAAAACAGTATGTTTAAAGCAGGCGTAATTAGTAGAGCCGATTTTGAATTAGCAGCGAATCAACTAAAAAATGCACAACAAATTGTAAGTCAAAGAAAAACAGCATTAGCACAGGCAAGAACGAACCTGAGTTATGCGAACATATACGCTCCAATCGACGGGATTATTTTGAGTAAGGCAGTTGAAGAAGGACAAACCGTCGCTGCGAGCATGTCGACACCAACGCTCTTTACCATAGCGAGAGATATCACTAAAATGCAAGTTGAAGCAGATGTGGATGAAGCAGATATCGGAAATGTAGAAGTAGGACAACGCGTAAGCTTTACAGTAGATGCGTATCCAAATGAAGAGTTTAGTGGTAAAGTGCGTCAGGTTCGACTTGATCCAACTACAGAATCCAATGTAGTTACGTATACAGTAATTATTGATGCCGACAATCCTGAACAGAAACTTAAACCTGGCCTTACTGCAACGGTAACCATTTATACTCAGGAATTAAAAGATATTACCACAATTCCAGCTTCAGCGTTAAGCTTTAATGCAGATTCGGAATTAATTCAAAAGTATTATAAACAAAATGAAATCAATGTATCTGTACCTGAAATTAAAACAGGAACCGGCAAAGAAAAATACATTTGGATCAAAAATAGTAACGGAAGTTTGTCTCAGAAACTTGTAAAAATTGGGATTAATGATGGGGTAAATGTTCAAGTGGTAAGTGGATTATCTTCAACAGATCAAATTGTTACGGCATTAGATGAAACCCAAGTGGAAACCTCGGATTCAAGTTCCGAAAGCGCTGATAGTCCATTTATGCCAAAACGACCAGGAAGCAATAAAAAAAGCAGCTCGAGCAGTAAATCTTCATCACAGTCTGCTCCGCCTCCAGGAAACTAACTTAAAGCATCAAAAAAAATGTCAAAACCAATTATACAAATTGAAAATCTTAAAAGAGATTTTAAAATGGGCGACGAAATCGTTCACGCATTAAAAGGAATTAATTTGACGATTGATGAAGGTGAATTTGTAACCATAATGGGAACCAGTGGATCAGGGAAATCAACGCTCCTTAATATCTTAGGATGTTTGGATCAGCCCTCATCAGGAACCTACGAGTTGGATGGCGTTTTAGTGAAAAACCTAACCAAAAATCAACTCGCCGAAATTCGAAATACCAAAATTGGTTTTGTATTTCAGTCGTATAATCTTTTAGCAAGAACCAGTGCCCTGGAAAATGTAGAGTTACCATTAATGTATAATCCAGAAGTTTCCGCAGCCGAAAGAAAAGAACGCGCTGTAAAAGCGTTAAAAAGAGTAGGGTTGGAAAGCCGAATGGATCACGTTCCCAGTCAACTCTCCGGAGGACAACAACAACGGGTCGCCATTGCCAGAGCTTTAGTTAATCATCCCATAATCTTATTAGCAGATGAAGCAACGGGGAACTTGGATACACGAACTTCGTACGAGGTAATGGAAATTTTTCAGGAATTGAACGAGCAAGGAATTACCATTGGATTCGTTACTCACGAAGACGATATTGCGAAGTTCAGTAAAAGAACAGTTATTTTGAAAGATGGTAATATCGTTGAAGATCGACAAGTCATCGATCGACTTTATGCAACTGAAGAATTGGCAAAACTACCAAAAGCCAATTAAAAATATTAAAGAGAGAAATCTTGTGTGGTTAGTTTTTAATGAAGAGGAGTGAATTTTTGCAGGCTTGGCAATGAAGACAGATTAGGGAATGGCGGAACAGCCAGGCCTCGCAAAGATTCCAATAAAAACCAACTTAGATTATGAATTATTCAAACTTACTAAAAATAGCGTGGAAAGCCATCCTTCTGAACAAAACCAGAACGATGCTCACCATGTTGGGGATTATCATTGGGGTTGCATCGGTAATCGCAATGCTTGCTATTGGCGAAGGTTCCAAAGAAAGTATTAAGAAGAATATATCGAGCATGGGCGCCAATTTAATTACCATTCGCCCTGGTGCTGGAATGATGGGCGGTGTACGATCAGATCCTTCCTCCATGCAAACTTTAACTTTAGCCGATTTTCAAGCACTAAAAAAAGAAACCACTTTGTTGAAAGATATTTCGCCTTTAGTAAACGGAAGTGGACAAAGTATTGCGGGATCGAACAACTGGCCAACGACCATTTATGGCGCTTCTCCCGAATATTTAAGTATTCGAGATTGGGGCGTTGATGAAGGCGCAATGTTTACCGATGACGATGTAAATTCTTATAATAAAGTTGCCGTAATCGGAAAAACCGTTCAGGAAAATTTATATTCAAACGAAGATCCTATCGGTAAAATGATTCGTTTTAAAAATATTCCTTTTAAAGTAATTGGGGTTTTAAAAGAAAAAGGAGAAAATACATTTGGTCAAGATCAGGATGATATTATAATAGCACCTTATACCAGCGTTCAGAAAAGAATTTTGGCACAAACATATTTGCAATCTATTGTTGCATCGTCTTTAAGCGAAGATCAAAGTGAAGCTGCAGTGGAACAAATTACTCAAATTCTACAAGAACGACATGGTATTAAAGAGGGTGATGATAACGATTTCAATGTGTCGTCGCAACAAGAAATTATCTCCACTTTTAGTTCTACCAGCGAAATGTTAACCGTTCTTTTGGTGGCAATCGCAGGAATTTCACTTGTGGTAGGAGGAATTGGGATTATGAATATTATGTACGTTTCGGTAAAAGAAAGAACCAAAGAAATTGGACTTCGAATGGCGATTGGTGCTAAAAGTTCAGATATTCTTTTGCAGTTTCTTATCGAGTCCGTTTTAATTAGTATTACAGGAGGAATTCTCGGGGTTTTAATTGGTTTAATTTCAACATACGCAATTAAAGTTTTTGCGGGTTGGCCAGTGAGTATCACCTTGTCATCAATCTTGATTTCTTTTGCAGTTTGTACAGTAACAGGCGTTTTCTTCGGGTGGTATCCTGCACGAAAAGCAGCGCAACAAGATCCTATTAATGCATTACGTTATGAATAAACTTCTGAATAATTTTCCTTCAAAATTTTGGAATTGGATTGCGCGAAGCATTCATCATAAAAGCATTTTTGGGAACCTCAATCGATTTAAAATTTAAGGATTAGCCTTATATTTGACATCTTATTTTAAAATGAAACTTTTCAAAAACAATACATTAGAGTTTAGTTTGCATTTCCTCACTTGGATGATTTTGCTATTTTTACCAGCAGCATTTATGTTTGGTTCTGGAAGAAGTTGGGAAGAAATTTTCAACCATTTTTGGCTGCAACTTTTATTTATGGGAATTATCTTCTATCTCAATTATTTCATTTTCGTGAAATGGTTATATGGAGATCGTAAAGTCCTTTTTATTGCCGTAAATGTAGTGTTGTTACTTCTTTTGGTATTCGTTAAAAATCGTTTTCTAGAATTTGTGACCGAACCTCCCAAACCTATACAAATGCCCAATGCATCTGAAATGAGAAACCTGCCGCGAATGCCAATGCCCGGAAGAAAAGGTCCACCGGAAGGATTTCGCTATTATATGGATTTTCTTATTTACCTAATTCCAGTTGCGTTTGCAGTTGCAATTGCCACAGGAAAAAGAATGCAACAAGCAAAAGAACTGAAAAGAGAAGCCGACACCATTAAACTTCAAAGTGAACTTCAACATTTAAAATTTCAGCTTCAGCCACATTTTTTCTTTAATGCGTTAAACAATATCTATTCATTAATCGATTTTGCCCCCGAAACTGCCAAAAAAAGCATTCACAGTTTAAGTAAATTGATGCGTCATCTTCTTCAAAAATCAGAGATGGAAAGCATTAGTTTGCAAGAGGAAATTGATTTTCTAAACAAATACATCGATTTAATGTCGCTGCGATTAACCGACAAAACGAAAGTATTTGTGGATTTTCCGAAGCACATTCCGAACATCAGGATTGCACCGCTTTTGTTTGTTTCTATTGTTGAAAATGCCTTTAAACACGGAGTTTCTGCCACTCAAGAATCGGATATTCAATTTAAAATGGAAGTGGAAGAGAATGAAGTTTATTTTATGGCATCGAATTCATTCTTCCCGAAAAATGAAAAGGATAAAAGTGGTTCAGGCATTGGTATTGATAATCTTAGAAAAAGATTAGATTTGCTGTATCCCGACAAATATGAATATAATATTCATCGGAATAATAATATGTATATTGCAGAAATGCGACTGAAAATTTCCTGAAATGAGCAAAATTAAATGTTTGATTGCCGATGATGAGCCAATGGCGTTGAATTTAGTGGAAAGCTATGTGCTGAAAACTCCGTTTCTGGAATTGGTTGCCAAGTGCAGTAGCGCCGTTGAAGCAATGAAAGTTTTGGAAGATGGAACGAAAGTAGATTTATTTTTACTCGATATTCAAATGCCAGATTTATCTGGACTAGAATTTTCCAAAATGCTACCCAAAGAAAGTAAGGTTATTTTTACCACTGCTTTTGATCAGTATGCAATTGAAGGATATAAAGTAAATGCGTTGGATTATTTGCTGAAACCCTTTGATTATAGCGAATTTTTAAGTGCCGTTTCTCGTGCAAAAGAGGTTTTAGAACCTTCTGAAAATCAAAATTTAATTGCCAAAAAAAGCAAAGATTTCTTTTTTGTAAAATCCGAATACAAGCAAATTAAAATTGCATTTTCGAGCATTCTGTATATTGAAGGTTTAAAAGATTATGTAAAAATCTACACTCAAAATCAACCAAAACCCATTCTTACGTTAATGAGTTTGAAAAAGTTGGAAGAAGAACTTCCTGCAGATAATTTTATGCGTGTGCACCGATCTTTTATCGTTGCGCTTGATAAAATTGAAGCCATTGAACGCAATCAAATTATTATCGGCAATGCACAAATTACCATTGCTCCACAGTACAAAGATGAACTGATGGAGTATATTAATGGTAAATCGTGATTGTTTTTTGTGCTCTATTTAGGTAAACTGCTTCAGTTCTAGCTCTTCTTTGTAGCCGAACATTCCGCGTTCTTTAATCATTTTTGCGACGCCTTCCGGAACTTGAGATTCCCAGCCGTTTTCGCCATTCGTGATCTTTTTCAAAATATCTCTAGAATAAATTTCAGAAAAAGCAGGATTATGATTTTTGATATCAACAATTCTGCTGTTGAGTTTAAAGAATTTGTACAATTCCTTTAAATTATCGCTTACTTTAAGATTTTCTGAAGTTAGAATTTCGTGGGTAATTGGATCTTTGTACGGGTAAAGATAAACGCGCATATCTTTTCTAAAGAATTTTCCGAAGGCTTCTAGAATTCCCCCAGAGAGATTTCTGTAATAATCTTCATCAAACACGTCGAGTAGGTTGTTTACGCCCATTGCAATACCAATTTTTTGACTGGTATACGTTGCAAAATAATCGATAAGTCGATAATATTCCGAGAAATTCGAAATGATTACGTTATATCCTAATTTTCCTAAAACGTCTACACGATCAAGAAAATCTCGCTCATCAATTGCTCCAGAAGCGCGAAGGTTTGAAATGGTGATTTCAAATAAAACTTCTAACTGCTTACTATTGCAATCGTTGTCTTGCATAAACATTTCCAAACCGTTATTAAACATATCAATGTTTACATTGGTTACCGGCCGAAAACTTCCACGAACTGCAAAAATATTCTTTTTATACAACAAATCTGCAGGCAGCATATTGGTTCCTTCTGGCGTAAAAATAACCGCTTCGGTCATTCCATTTTTTACCAATTGTAAACTCATCAATCTGTTGTCCACATACTCAAAAGCTGGTCCAGAAAAGTCAATCATATCGATTTCTAGATTGTCGTGAGAGATATCATCGTACAATGATTCAATTAATCTTCTTGGATTATCATAGTAATTGAATGCCCCATAAATAAGGTTTACTCCTAAACTTCCGAGGGTTTCTTGTTGTAAGGTCGCATCATTTTCATTGAATTTAATGTGAATTACAATCTCATTATATCTTTTATCATCAGCTTTAGATTGAAAGCGAATTCCCACCCAACCATGGCCTTTCATGGTTTTGTCGAAGTTAATCGTTGTTACCGTATTGGCATACGAAAAGTATTTTCGGTCCGGATTATTTTCTCGCGGAATCCTTTCCTCAACAAGCGAAACTTCGTAGCGTAACATTTTACGCAACCTATTTTGAGTTACGTATCTGTTTTTCGATTCTTTTCCATAAATGGCATCAGAAAAATCTTTATCGTACGCGGACATTGCTTTCGCAATTGTTCCTGAAGCTCCACCTGCTCTAAAAAAGTGGCGAACTGTTTCTTGTCCAGCACCGATTTCTGCAAAAGTTCCGTAAATGTTGGGGTCTAGATTAATGGCAAGGGCTTTCTGTTTAGGGGTCAGTTTCTGCGTTACCAAAGACATGTATTAAATTTTCTGTAAATTTACCAAATTTAATACCATCTTCAAAAATGAAGTTGAAATTTCTTGGAACCGGTACTTCACAGGGAGTTCCCGTGATTGGTTCACATCATCCTGTATGCCTTTCTACCAATCCGAAAGACAAAAGATTAAGATCATCGGTGTTAATCACTTCCGATTCAGATAAAAAGATTTTAATTGATTGTGGTCCCGATTTTCGGCAACAAATGTTGGCCAATCATGAAGAAAATGTTGATGCGGTTTTAATTACGCATGAGCATAATGACCATATTATTGGTTTGGATGATTTGCGGCCCCTTATTTTTAAAAACGGAAAAGATATGCCGATTTATTGTAAAGATCGGGTAGGTAATGAAATTAAAATTCGGTTTCCCTATGCTTTTTCAGAAGTTAGATATCCTGGTGCGCCATCGTTTGAGTTGCATTCCGTGAAGAATATTTTAGATATTGCAGGGGTGAAGATTACGCCATTAGAGGTTATGCATGGGCATTTACCAATTTTAGGATATCGCATTAAAGATTTAGCGTACATCACGGATGCGAATGCAATTGAGGTTGCAACTTTAGAATCCTTGAAAGATCTTGATGTTTTGATTTTGAATGCTTTACGTAAAGAGCGCGAGCACCATTCTCATTATATTTTGCCTCAAGCATTAGAAGTTGTTGCGTATTTAAAACCTAAAAAAGCTTACTTTACCCATATGTCCCATGATTTAGGATTTCATGATGAGGTAGAATCAGAACTTCCTTATAATGTGCATCTTGCATATGACGGATTAGAAATTGAATTTTAACAAGCTATTTTTTTTGAAAAAAATTTTTTAAAGAAAAAAAATCTTGTATATTTGCACACCAATTTAAAGCATGCCCAGGTGGCGGAATTGGTAGACGCGCTGGTCTCAAACACCAGTTCTTAGGAGTACCGGTTCGATCCCGGTCCTGGGTACAAGAAATCCTCTGAAACTACGTTTATCAGAGGATTTTTATTTTAAAGGGTGGCTAAAAGGGTGGCTTAATTAATGTTAAATTATTTTCCCATTTCTTACATGAAAAATGACTTTT
>JAFAGO010000019.1 GCA_023422635.1 Bacteroidota bacterium | reverse complement strand
TGTTCAAGTTCAGACCAAACGGAGCCGATGCTTTTTCAGATTGTTAAAATTAAAGAAAAAAACAATATGAAAAGCAAGTTGCGACTAAAAAATCGAGTAGAACAACTTGGTTTTTACCCCGCATTTTGCAAATACTATGTTATCTGTAGTCTTTTTATTCAATTTGTGCAACTACTGGAAATCTGAAACTTGATATAATATTTTTTTCATTTTTTTGTGCAGGAATCCAATTTCCTACTGTTTTATAAAGTGCAATTTTTGATAGAGTGTTAAATTCTTCATCATCACCTTTCGCTTCAACTTTTTTTATCATTCCATTTTCATCAATAATCCATTTTAATTCTGTTTTTAGAGTAACTCCAATTAAATTCGGTAAAAATGGGTGTTCTAACAAATCAATGTTTTTTGAAATATCATTTCTAAATCCACCAATTCCATTATTTTTATAACTAATAATTTTATCTTCATTTTGTGGTTTCAATTCTGGAATTTCAGCAGAATCTTTTTGATATATCTGATTTAATAATCTATTGTATTCAGCAATTCTTTGTGTATTAATTTCAGTTGCATATTTCCAATATTTTTTTGAAGATTTATTTTTTGCAGGAATTTCAGCAGTTTTCTTATCAAAAATACTGTCGATTTTTTTTATTTGTTCGATTTGTGAATATGTTAGAGAAAATAAAAAAAGTGAAAATAGAATTAGTATTTTGTTAGTTTTCATTTATTTACGTGAGTTTTGGTAAGATTACAGATAACGGAGAAAGGCTTGGCGATGTGGCGGAATTTTAGCACAAATGCTCAATCGAAGCACTTCAGCCTCCATATTGCCAAACCGATGTTAGCGGTTCGTTGTTTATTCTATTATCCAATTCCTATCAATTTACTTCTTCGTTCTAATAAAATTGTATCTCTCCAAATACCGTTCATTTGTCCAATTCGTTCTCTGTGTCCAATTTTCCTAAACCCAAGTGCTTCGTGAATTTTCAAACTTGCAATATTTTCAGGAAAAATTCCAGCCTGTAATGTCCAAAGTTTTTCGTTTTCACTTTCAATAATTAATTTTTCAAGAAGTTTATGTCCAATTTTATGTCCACGATTTTTATATGCCACATATACGCTTACTTCTGCAACACCAGCATAAACACACCGTCCGGAAACAGGTGTCAATGCAGCCCAACCAGCAACTTCATTGTCTTTAATTGCAACAATTCTACAATTCTTCAAATGTCCGTTATCCCAGTCTGTGTATGTTGGTATTTCTTGTTGGAATGTTGCATTTCCAGTTTCAATACCTTGTCCGTAAATTTCAGAAACGTTTTTCCAGTCGTCTGCTGTCATAGGTCTAAAAACTATTTCCATTGTTGTCAATTTATATTTGATTACTATTCGTGAGTGTCGCTCTGCAATGACCGCTAACGGAAAAAGTATTGGCGAAGTGCGGGCTAAATTGAACGAAAAGTTCAATTTCGACCGCGTGAAGCCGATGCTTTTTCAGATTGTTAAATTAAAGAAAAAAACAATATGAAAAGCAGCGGCGTATAAATATTTCTACTTTTTCTACTTTATATTTAACCCCGCATTTTGCCAATACCATGTTATATGCAGTGCTTATTTTTCAATATTTATTAGTGGTTGAAATTTATCAAATTTTCTTAAATCAAAATCATATTCAGGAATTAATTTATACGCATTGAAAGCCAAACCTTTGTTTTTGTCATATTTATTTCTTTCAAAATAGTTAATTTCAATATAACCTGTAGCAATCGAAAATTGAGAATTTTCTTTATTAAAAACTAAAGAATCATTTTCATTTTTGAATATTATATTCTCATTTTTCTCGTAGTATTTTGAAAATTTGAATTCAGTCATTGCTATCGACGAAAACATTGTGAATGTATTATTTTCTATTTTAAATCCTTTATAACTTTGTATTTCAGTTTTTAATGGTTGCTTATTTTCAAAATTTTTATTGTTTGATATTGTATTAATTACTAATTCATTATCATTTTTCCACTCAATTTTAAATGGTCTTGAATCCGGCACTTTAAAAAAATCTGAATTTGAAAAATTTGGTTCTTCATTATGTTTTATAATTTTGAGCACATTAATTGCAGATCCGAATGACATTCCATTTTCGATACTAAACAAATAAGCATCAAATTTTTTATTTGGTGAAGTTAATTTTTCAATATTTGATATTCTACTTTTATCAATTTTTAATTCTGATTCATTGTGTTTAGAACAGTTTGTAAATGTAAAAAATAGAATTAGAAATCTGAGAATACTTAATATTAACGGTTTTTTCATAGCATTGCAGATAACGGAAAAAGTATTGGCGAAGTGCGGGATTTCGAAGAACTGAGAGTTCAAGGAATTCCAATCGTAGCCGATGCTTTTTCAGATTGTTAAAATTAAAGAAAAAAACAATATGAAAAGCAGCGGCGTGTAAATATTACAAATCTTTCTATTATACATTTAACCCCGCATTTTGCCAATACAATGTTACCTGCAGTGTTTTTTTATATTCAGAGTTAATTTTGGTTTCAAGATTGCGGAATAAACTAATAGCAAGTACCCCAAAATTATATAATAAATTCCTTTTGGGGAAAAGTTTATTAGTTTTTCATAAAACGAAGCGTGATGGTAATCATAATCTTTCTGATTTAAGTAATCCATAACTGTATCATTGCCAAAATATTTTTTTTCTGGTTTCATATATAACACATAAAGACTATTTGTATTTTCCATATCTAGACCATAAAATTCTTGTTTAGTTTTATCCATTAAATTCAAAAGTTTTACAAAATCTCCATAAGTGTTTTCATCAGAGAATTGCAATTTTAAGCCAGTTTTTTCAATTTTTTCGGTTTGTAACTTTTTAATTAAACTTATTAACTGTTCTTCTTCTTTTTTCTTAAAGTTTGGTGTAATTCTAAAAGGCTTATAACTCCAACCGTCCATTGGAATTTGAGAATATTCAGGAGTTTTTTCTCCCTTTTTTGCTTTATATGGAAGACCAATATCAATCACCCTCAAATTCATTTCTTTTAAAGTGGGTTGAACTAAATACCAAAAAAGTGGTGCAATAAAAATCAAACTAATTATTCCACTAACATAAAATATTTTTCCGTTTTTTTTCATTTTATGCAGTATTTTCAATAAACATTGCAGGTAACGGAAAAAGTATTTGCGAAGTGCGGGGGAAAATGAACGAAAAGTTCAATTTTAACCGAGCTGAGCAAATTGCTTTTTCAGATGACTAATTTAAAGAAAAAAGTAATATGAAAAGCAAGTTGCGACTAAAAAAATCGAGTAGAACAACTTGGTTTTCACCCCGCATTTTGCAAATACCATGTTATCTGCAGGTTTTTTTAATATGGGATTGTTGGTATATTATCATCTATTTCAATACCATTTTCGTCAAATTGATTATATAATCGTTTAATTTCTGAAATTATCATTTCATTTAGAGAATTCCATTCATATTTAGGTGTTGCGTCATATCTTGTACAACAATAGATTTTATTTGTTTCATTGTCAATAAATATTTTTGAACCATCCCAATCATAGCCACCAATAAAAAAATAATTATCCATTGCATTAGTTGGTCTTTCAAAAATATTTGGTGTTTCAAGTGAAAAAGGTTGGCGACTAGCAATTAAATCTCTTCCTATAACTTTTCTTAATCCATATAATGAAAAAGTTGAAATCAGAATATTTAAACCATTGCTAAAATTTTTTAAAAAATCTTTATATTGACACGGAATCTTTTGATTAAGCATAATTTCCAAATTGTTTATGTCCGAATCTGATAATGCTTTATAAATTTTATTAAGCCAAGCTTCTGTTCCAATATGTGGAGCTTTACCAATTAAAATTGTTTCATTTTCCGTTTTTTCAGTGCCTAAATTTTGAAATTTATAAATTAAATATTCAATTTCTTTGTAAGAATTCATTTATTGTGAGACGTTTTGTAAACTTGCAGATAACGGAAAAAGTATTTGTGAAGTGCGGGAATTCGAAGAACTTTAGTTCAAGAATTCACAAACGAAGCAAATTGCTTTTTCAGATTACCAAATTAAGAAAAAAAAGTAATATGAAAAGCA
>JAFAGO010000040.1 GCA_023422635.1 Bacteroidota bacterium | reverse complement strand
TACGGAAAAGTTTGGCGAGCGGGTGCGAATTCTTCTTCAAAAATTACATTTGAACAATCAGTTAATTTTGGTGGAAAAATTGTTCCAGCAGGTTCATACGGTCTTTTTATTACGCCAACAGCGAACGAATGGAAAATCATTCTCAATAAAGATTTTCAGCAGTGGGGCGCTTATGAATACGACGCAAAGTTAGATGTTATTGAAGTTTCTGTACCCGTGCAAAAACTCGCTACTAAAGCGGAATGGTTTACCATAGCTTTCGAGCCAAAAGATGATCATTCTGTTGAAATGATTTTCACTTGGGATACCGTGAAAGCACAAGTATTAATAAGTGAAGGAAAACCAGAAACCGTGGCTAAAATTGTTGAAAAACTGAAGGAGATTAAACAAATTGAACGAGAAGCTAACAAGAAGTAGAAGATAAAAACCACGTTTCAAAAGATTCTATTGAGTATCAATTTTACCAATTTCTTATAGTGAAATAAGGTAATTAAGATCAAAAAAAACCGGAAGCAAAAATGTTCCGGTTTTTTTATTTTTATTCTGGTTTTTCGTTTTCCGCTTCTGTAATTTTAAATTTCGATGAAATAATCATAATTACAATTCCAGCGATAATAAACGGGATGGAAAGAACTTGACCTGTATTCAAAATTCCCCAAGTAATTTTTTCGTCACCTTGCGGCTCTTTTAAAAATTCAACAAAGAAGCGAATTAACCAAAGGATAATAAAGAACAATCCAAAAATCCAACCTTGCTGATATTTTTTACGCGTGTAGCGGTAAATTACCCACACCAAAACAAAGAGCAAAACATAGCCAACCGCTTCGAATAATTGGGTTGGATAGCGCGGAACTGTTAAACCATATTCATCACTCATTTGTGGAAAAAGAAGTGCAAAAGGCGAATTTTCATCTGCTGGTTTCCCAATAATTTCGGAGTTGAAGAAATTCCCCATTCTTACAAATGCACCACCTAACGCCACTACAATTGCTAGACGATCGTACACCCAAAGTGGATTTTTTTTAATGATTTTAAAGGAATAGTAAAGCGTGGTTAGAATGAGCATTATGGTTGCACCGTGACTTGCAAGCCCTGAAAATCCGGTAAATTTAAATTCTGGTTTTGTTTGGATCGGTAGAAAAACGCTCCAGAAATCTTGTTTAAAAAGCTCAGGTTGATAAAAAATAACGTGTCCCAAACGCGCTCCAATAATTGTTCCCACTAAAGTCCACGTAAAAAGTGGATCAAGGTATTTCGCATTTACATGGTCGATTTTAAAAATTTTACCCATAATTAAGAATCCCAATCCAAAAGCGAGAATAAACATTAAACTGTAATAATGTAAAGTAACCGGACCTAAATGAATGCCAGTGGAAGGATCCCAAATTTTAAACTTTGTTTTTAAATGCACATCTTCGTTGGCGGTAATTTTTTCATTGCTTTTAAGCAGATATTTAAATTCTAAAGCATTTTGTGACGGTTTAAAATCTTTATCTAAAAATTGAAAACCCGCATTTTGGTAATTGGCAATTACTGTTTGATTGTAGATGTTTTTTTGTGCTGAACCGGTTTCAAAATTAATTGGATTCACGATTACTAAAGCGTTGTTAACGGCTTTATTAGGAAAAACTTCGAATGTGGTATAATCGGTAGACGAAAAAATCTTCACTGGAATTTCTTTGGAATTTACCACTAAAGTTCCATCTGAAAGTCCATCGGTATAGTTTTGAGCAAAAAACATTTGCATCATCAACATCGATGTGAACATCCAAAAACGGATAAAAAACTGACTCATATTTGTTTGGTTTAATAAATTAATGCTCACATTTTTTCGGGGGAACAGGATCATAACCACTTCCGCCCCAAGGATGACAACTGGCAATGCGTTTAACGCCTAACCAAAATCCTTTAAAAATTCCATGAACCTGAAGTGCTTCAATCATATAATGCGAGCAAGTAGGTTCGTATCGGCAGTTTTTGGGCAACAAAGGCGAAATAAACCATTGATAAAACCGAATGAGAATTACCAGAGGAAATGTAATAATCTTGTTGAATGTGAGTTTCAAAACAGTTGCAAAAATACTTTAAAAAAAATTAAAAATAACCGTAAATTTGTGTAGTCAAAAAAATCTTACCTTCAGTAAGTATCCGATTTCGGAATTTGTTACGATAAACATCCAAAAGAATAAATTCTTAAATCATCAAAGATAGAATTCAAATTGTAAATCCTAAATTTTGAGCCACAATATTCCTCTTGCCGAAATACTCCGTCCGAAAACATTAGATGAAGTTTTAGGACAAGAACATCTTACCGGTAAAAGCGGAACGATCCGAAAAATGCTAGAAAATGATACGTTAAATTCTCTTATTTTTTGGGGACCTCCAGGAACGGGTAAAACCACATTGGCTGAAATTATTTCAGAAAATTCGGGAAGAAAATTTTTTAAACTTTCTGCGGTTTCTTCTGGTGTAAAAGAAGTTCGCGAAGTAATTGAAGAAGCCAAAAAGCAAAATCTATTTTCTGGAAAATCGCCGATTTTATTTATTGATGAAATTCATCGCTTTAATAAATCGCAACAAGATTCTTTGCTGCACGCGGTGGAAAAAGGTTGGGTTGTTTTAATTGGTGCAACAACCGAAAATCCAAGTTTTGAAGTCGTTTCTGCATTGCTTTCACGCTCGCAAGTGTACGTTTTGAAATCGTTAACCTACGAGAAGTTGGAAGAGCTTGTCGCTATTGCATTAGAAAAATACAACCAATCGGAAGGGACTTCTTTTACTATTAAAGATCAACAGGCTTTCATTCAATATTCGGGTGGTGATGCGCGCAAACTCATTAATTCTGTTGAATTGGTTTTAAATCAATTTAAAAATTCAAGAAAAAAGGAAATTTCGAATGAAGATGTGCTTTCTGTTTTGCAGGAAACCATGGCGATATACGATAAAAATGGAGAACAACACTACGATATTATTTCAGCATTTATAAAATCGATGCGTGGTAGCGATCCCAATGGTGCGGTATATTGGTTAGCCAGAATGTTGGATGGTGGGGAAGATATTAAATTTATCGCGAGAAGAATGTTGATATTGGCTTCCGAAGATATTGGTTTAGCAAATCCAAATGCCTTGATCATGGCGAATAATTGTTTTCAGGCAGTCAATGTTATCGGTAATCCAGAAGCCCGAATTATTCTCAGTGAAACTGCAGTTTATCTTGCGGTTTCGCCAAAATCGAATTCCACCTATTCGGCAATTAATGAAGCATTGGCTTTTGTGAAAAAAACTGGGAATCTTCCTGTGCCATTACATTTACGAAATGCGCCAACCAAATTGATGAAAGATTTGGATTATGGTAAAGAATACAAATATGCCCATTCTTACCAAGGTAATTTTGTAGATCAAGAATTTTTGCCTGATGAAATTTCGGGAACAAAATTTTACGAACCCGGTGATAATTCAACCGAAAAGAAAATTCGCGAACAACTTTCTAAAAAATGGAAAGGGAAATATTGAAAATTACTATTTTCACATGATTTCTGTCATTGTTTTGAATATTTGTCACTTTTAAGCCTTTACTCTTTCTAATTTTGGGTTTAAAAGAAGCAGATGAAGAAATTTTTACTGTTTTTATGGATGTGTTTTCCATTTTTTTCCTTTTTTGCTCAGGAAAATGATACACTCAAAACTAAACAAATTCAGGAAATCACTTTGCAGGGCAAAAAGAAACCCGTGGAACATACTGAAAAAGGGATTGTACTGAATGTTGCGGGAAGTGATCTGGAGGAAAAAGACAATGCTTTCCGGGTTTTATCTTTTGCGCCCAATATGGACGGATTAACTGTTTTGGGAAGCGATCGCATTCAGCTGATTCTGAACGGGAAAGAAATAAAAATCAATAAAGTGCAATGGGAAGCATTCCTGAAATCCATTGATGCGAAAAGCATTAAAAATATTGAAATCAACGACCGTCCTGATGCTTCAATGGAAAGTAAATACGATGCTCAAATCATTATCAATACCCGAAAAGTAGAAGGATTGCAGGCTTCTGCAAAAGCAGGATCTGAATATCGTGCCGACAAATTCGGGAAAAACTTTGATGCAACTTTTGTTGCCACCATTAAGAAAATCAGGATCTATGCTTCCGGAAATTATTGGGACGCTTTTTCAATTGCCCGGGGAAACAGCATGATGAATATTCAGGATGAAATCCTTCGTACCGGAACTGAAGTTTTTTCTTTAAAAAGGCAGGGCTATTCCGCTATCCTTAATGTGGATTATGAATTCAATGACCGCAATGTTCTGAGTTTTCTTTACGACTATACCGTAGATAAAGATTTGAACAAAAAACGCGATTTGGATTATCATTTCCAAACGGCAACGGTTTCCGACAGTAAAGCATTGATCCGCAATCGCTATCAAAATCTGGACGACACCCATACTTTTTCCCTAAATTATTCATATAAGCCCGATGATAAAGGGAGTTCGCTTACATTCAATACCGATTATGCTACTGATTATTTCCGGATTCCTTTTCACAGCATGAGTGATTATTATCATTCCGATTTGCATTCTTCACTGGATTTGCAGCAAAATACACGTTTGTATTACGGAATTTTTACTTCCTCTGCCGATTACAAAAAAGTGTTCGATGAAAACAATCAACTGGATTTAGGGCTAAAATATTCATACAGTTCCAATCTGAATGTTCTGGATTATTTTAAGGATGAAATATTTGAAGAAGCCAATTCGCAACGGTTCAATCTTTATGAGAATATTTATGCTGCCTATCTGAAATACAAACTACAAGCTGGAAAATTTACCTATACTTTTGGCGTTCGTAATGAATATACCGATGATAAATTCAGCAACCAGAAAGGTTTTTCAGGAAACCAGAATTATAATAGTTTTTTGCCTACTGCAATGCTTTCATGGGCTGTTAATAAAAATAATTCGGTTTACTTCCATTTGGGAAAAAGAATACGGCGACCAAGTTTTTACAGTTATGATCCTACCTTGTTTTTTCAGCCACCGAATGAATATTCATCGGGAAATGAAAAGCTGAAACCCGTAACTTCTTATGTTGCACAAACCGGTTATACTTTTAAGCAAAAATATTCACTGATCCTGCAATATATCTATTCTGTGGATAATATTGTAAGCATTCCGAGGGTTATTGAAAATGGAAATATTTTCAGAAAACCTGAAAACGCAGGATTCCAGAATTATGCACTTGTAAATCTCAGTATTCCGATAAAATTTACCAGTTTCTGGAAATCGTACAACAAATTTAATTTCATTTATCAGGATTTTCGCCTGCCGGAAACTTCGGATTTCTACAAAACCTTTTATTTCAGAGGAGAGAGTACACAAAGTTTTATACTTCCTTCGAACATTGCATTGGATCTTAATTTTTCCTATACTTCCCCATCGCAGTACAGGTACATTTACGATTACGGAAATTTCACCAGCAGTGCCTATATTTCTGTTCCGATTTGGAAGGGAAAGGCCAAAATCAGTGCCGGAGTGGATGATATTTTTAATACTGAACGTTCAAAAGACAAACTGAACATCAATGGAATCTACCAACGCAATTATCTGAAATTCAAAACGCGTTCTTTTTCCCTTTCTTTTTCTTATTATTTTAAATCCGGCAGGGAAGTGGACGACAGTGTGAGAGACGCGGAAGTCCAAGAACAACTCAGAAGAACAGGAAGTTAGGTCTAAAATAATGTCTTGGGTTCGAATAAATAAAGAATAGGATGTACTCCTGTCTATGAAATAATTATGTGGTAATTGTTGGGTTAAAGAAATAAAGATTTGATAAGTTATTTTTATTGGTGAATTTTCGGAAAAAAAAGCCACGAAGTGGCGAAATCCATAAAGATAAAGAAAGCCTTGTCAAGATAATATGCATCGCAAATTAACCTTGGCAAGGTTCGAATAAAAAAATACTTAGAAAATAAGGCTCATTATTCTCCAAAAAAAGCAGTAGTACCGCCAATCCAGATGGCATCTTTTTTATTGAAATCTACATTTACCATTTCAGCTTTCGTCATTCGCGCCAAATGTTCCATGAGTTTCGGACGATCTTCATCTTCTTGCCAAATATAAAGAAGTCGAACTTCTGCCTTTGAAAATTCTCCATTGATGTCTTTAAAAAGTGGAGCGTAATTCACTTTGCGTTGCAAAATATAATTTTCTCGATCTTCAATTGTTTCTAAAATTTCTTTCGTAGGATGAAGATTTACACCGCTTCCAGCAAATGAAAATAAAGGTTTCAAGACGAAGTTTTCAAGGTTTTCGGTTTCTGGAAAATCTTTAAGAAAATAACTTTTGGGTACATATTGATGTTTCAATTGAGGAAGCAAATACTTTGAAATTTTAAAAAACCAATTGGGATGCGTAATCCATTTCACATCCAATTCTTCTCGAAAATCAAATGCAAGATTCAAGTTTGGGATTCGATCCAACTCATCAAAAATAACACGGTTATAAATTCTTTTAATGCGTGTTAAAGTTCCGTTGTTCTCATAATAAAGCTTGTTGCCGTCTTTCTTAACATCGGTTAAATTCACGATTTTTACACCAAGAATTTTTTCGGTAAGATAAAAATCAATATTGGTTTTTTGTTTTTCAGGATGAATTTCAAGAAGAACAACGTTTTCCGGATTTTCGTCGCCAATTAACAATTTTCGCAATTCGTGATAATAGTCCTCATCAGAAACTTGATTTTTTATTCGGTTCAGAAAAGGATAGGTTTTTAAAAGCGCATTTTGCAATTCTTTTTGATAGGCGTACAAGGTGGGAAACGCTTGTAATTCAATAAGTTGAGGAATTATTTCTTTTTGTTCATTCTCGCAAATTCCAAAATCAATGGTGAAGAAATGAGGTTGCGCAGTATCGTTGGGAACGGCGTGATCTGCAGGAATGGCTTTTCGAAGTTCTTCATTGCTCATGTTTTTAATTTGAGTAATGATGCTTTCGCAGGCGTCTTCTAGTTTTTCTCGAAAATCTTCGGTTAAGAAAATCGGACTTTCGGAAACGCGAAAAAGAGTATCGTAACCACCCGATTTCTCCTTTACGATTTCAAGCATTTTTGCATACTTTTCTGGCGTATACTCAGTATTGAATTCTTCTCTGTATGTTGGAATCATAATTTGTGATTGGGTGTTTGGTGCTACAAAAATTCCGCACGATCACGGTTTTTCAAAGTAATTCTTTTCCATTGATGAATCAGCAAGTGCTATATGCTTTTTCCGAAATTTTTTGTTTGGCATCTTCTAAAAATCGGGGTAAAATCTGTGTTTGCGTAAGTACAATTTTATCAGGATCATCCATTCTGTCGATGGTTTCTAAATATTTTTCCATCCCGAAATTGTCGATCATCGCATTTTTATTCGCGTCATCTTCTAGATTCTTTAAGAATCCTTCAGGATTGGCTTCGGGATGAAACTGAGTTCCAAAAATTTCATCAGAAAATCGAATCGCCATAATGGCTCGTTCCAAATGAATATGCGGACGAACTTTTTCCAAAGCAACAATCTTCATTCCCAATTCTTCAAATCGATTTTCGTTCGGCTCGATAAATTGAAATGCTCTGGAATCTACTGCATAGAAAGGATCAGGAAGATTTTTGAAAAGAAATTCTTCTTTGCCTTCGGAAGTTTTATGGATTGGCATTACTCCGAAAGAATACGATTTTCTTTTGCAGATATTCCCTAATTTCCAATGAATGCTGGCGAGTTGAAAGGAGTGACAAATTAGAAATAGATACTTTTTCTTTTCGTGATAAAGGTTGTGCTGAAAAACGGCATCTAAAAATTCTGCATACGGTTTTTCCCATTCGTAGCCTTCTGGATGAGGATTTCCTGGTCCACCAGAAGAAATAAAGATATCAAACTCGCTGATGTTAGGAAGTTCATTTTTGTAACGCACATCGAATTGCTGGATTTCCACTTCCTCTTTTGAATTCATTCGAAAAGCTTCTGAAATTTCCGTAATATTTCGCATTCCTTGATTCGTGTGGTTGTTATTCATATCGAGCAAAGCCAACTTTATCTTCTGCATTTTTTTAAATTTTAGGTCTGAAAAAATATCGCGCAAAATTACGAAAAATCCATTTAATCAGATAGATGGTGAGTGATTCCGTACTCTGTTTCGGCAATCATATAATCGACAACACTTTTTAAATCGCCAGTTTCCTCGTATATTTTAAGTTGTCGGTCGCCACCTGTTCCGCGGCGCATAATTTCCCAAGCATATTCGATTTCTTTTCTGCTTCCAAGATCGTCCACAACATCATCAATAAAATCCAATAATTCTTTTAAAAGATCTTGGTAAGGCACACTAATTTCTTTTCCAAAATCAATTAAGTGCGAATGAATTCCATCTTTTGATGCGCGCCATTTGTTTTCATTTAATAGTAGTCTTCGATAACTTCTAAAACTTAAATTTTGTTGATGAAGTTTGTAAATTTTTGCAGTTAAAGCCTGCATTATTGCAGCGAGACAAACGGTTTCGTCCACACGAAGCGGCATATCGCAAATTCGAAATTCAATTGTGGGATAGAAAGGATGCACGCGTAAATCCCACCATATTTTTTTGGCATTATCAATGGTTCCTGTTTTAATCATTAAATTAATATAGGCATCAAATTCGGCAGCGCTGGAAAAATAACTCGGAATTCCGGTGCGGGGAAATTTGGCAAAAACTTCCTGCCGATACGATTTAAATCCTGTTTTTCGGCCTAACCAAAAAGGCGAATTTGTAGAAAGCGCATAAATATGCGGCAGAAAATATCGCATTACATTTTGGATTCTAACGCCTTCTTCACGATCTGGAATTCCAACGTGCACATGAAGTCCGAAGATTAAGTTTTCGCGTGCAACATCTCCCAAGTCGCCCACAATTTTATCGTAGCGATCATCTTTGGTGATGCTGTTATCTTGCCATCTTGAAAAAGGATGTGTGCCGCCGCCTGCGACGCGTAAATTTTGATCGTGAGCGGTTTTAATCAAACGATGGCGCAGTGAATACAATTCATCTCGAACTTCCTGAATATTTTCGCATATTCCGGTTTCCATTTCCACAACGGATTCGTGCATTTCATGTTTTAAATGTTCTTCTAACGTTGCTTTTCCGCCTTCGATAATTTTTGAAACATGAGAAATCAAATCTCTGGATTCTGCATCAATAATTTGATATTCTTCTTCAACTCCAAGTGTGAATGTATGCATATTCTTTGTGTTTTTTACGATTTCATCAATCTTTGCACTTTATTTTTTGATGGAGTTTTTTACAAATTTTCCCCAAGAAATATTGGGTACTCCAGGTTTGTAGGTTTTGGCTTTTTCAACGGCTAATTTTGCAGCATGTTCTACAATCCAAGCAAAATTTTCTTCACCTACTGAATTGATGTCGGCATCTGGCGCGGGGTTGCAAAAATCAATCGCGTAAGGTATTCCATCTTTAACGGCAAACTCCACGGTATTAAAATCGTATCCTAATTCTTCGTTCATTTTAATGGTTAGTTCTTCGATTTGTTTAAGCAGTTTTTTAAGTTCTGCTCCTTCTGTTTGATGGGTGGTTGCGTAGCGTAAATGATGCGGATTTCGAGGTTCGTACGGCATAATATGTACGTATTTTTTTCCTAAACAATAAACGCGATAATAGTCTTCAAAAACAATTTCTTCTTGAACCATCATTACTAATTCGCCTGTTTCCGAAAGTTTATTCCATAAATCTTCCGGACTGGTTACACGATAGACGTTTCTCCATCCGCCACCATCGTGAGGTTTCATGTACGCGGGAAATCCAATATAATCGAAAATATAGTCCCAATCGTGTGGGAATTTTAAATTTCGAAATGATGTTTCTGATGTGTTTTCTGGTCTTTTATGCGAAGGAAGCAATACTGTCTTCGGAAGTGGAACGCCAATTTTCGTCATTAAAGCGTTGTTGAAAAATTTTTCGTCGGCACTCCACCAAAAAGGGTTGTTGATGACGTAAGTGCCATTAAGAGCGGCATTTTTTAAATAGGCACGATAAAAAGGAACATCTTGTGAAATACGATCGATAATTACCGCATATCCATAATCAACACCTTGCTCTAATTTATCGATGTTAACGGGTTCTGCAATAATTTCGCCTTTTCCAATTTCATTTACTTTATCGATGAAAGCCCACGGAAATGTATCTTCCATTCCAAATAAAATTCCAACTTTTTTTGCCATAATATTGATGTTTTTTTTAATTACTTCGAGTTTGTTAAATTGATTTTGATGAATTTAAATATCGTTATCCGAAATAGCTTCCTACAAATTTTGGAAATACCATTCGCCACAAGGGCCAATCGTGGGTGATCCATTTTTGTTCGTCGTACCAATGATTGATTCCTTTAGAGTTAAGGATTTCGGACATTTCTCGTGTGGGATTCAAGCAAATATCTCCATCGGAGGTGCTGAGCACAATGTGCATGTGTTTGTATTTCCATGCTTCATCGTTTTTTACAAATTCGCGTGGACAGTTGAAGTACACCAAATCACTATCATAACCATTCATAAAATTTCGAATGCTAAATGCACCAGAAAGGCAAAAAAGATGTGAAACCAAGTCAGGAAAACGAAATGCAAAATTCGCCGCGTGATACCCTCCGAAACTAGCTCCAGCAACGGCTACACGATGTGTTTTATGGATGTTTTGAATGTATGGAATGTATTCATTTCTCATAAATTGAATCCATAACTCATAGTTTTTTATGCGTTGTTCTGCAGGAATTCCTTTATCGTAAAAACTTAGCGCATCGATGGTTTGAACATTATACAGTTTAACAACGCCCTGATCGATTAACCAACCAATGCTGTCGTTCAATTTAAAATTGTTATTTTGAGTATAAGAGCCATTGGATGTTGGAAACATAATGATGGGATAACCAAAATGTCCTGTGATTTCAATTTTTATGCTCATTCCCAAAATGTGAGAATAATAATCGGTATGTTCTATTTTTGGCATCTTACTTTTGTTCTTTTGTTGAGATCATCAATTATTTTTGTTTGTCGAAACATCATTTCATCAGTAGAAATTTTTAACACGAAGGTTTCTCTTTCGGAGGTAAAATATTCAAGATTTTTGCGGTGATAATTTCTGCAGCTTCATCTAAACGTTGCTTAATTTTTCCTTCATCGGCGGACTTGTACACGATCCCAATGTGATAATCGATGGGAAGAAATCGAACCACTTCTTCACATTCGAAATCCGAGGTGTTGGGATGAAGTTCTTTGGCTAATGCAATGATGAGTCCTGCAAAAAAGCCAGTTGGTTTTGCTACTTCGTATTTTTCATTTCGAAGAAGTGCGGTTTCAAGTTTTGCCCATTCTCGCCAGATGTTGATTCCAGTTGCTGATTCTACTAAATCGGGAATATGCGCTCCGCCAACTCTTGATGAAGTTTCTAGGAAGTAATATTTTCCATCGTCACCTTTGATATATTCGCTATGTGTAGCACCATTTACCAATCCAAATTTCGAAAGTACTTGTGTATTGATTTCGTTAAGCGATTCAAAATCTTCAGAATAGCGATTCAAAGTTCGGGTTCGGAAAACACCTCCTTCATGGGAAACTTTCATCGGTGGCGCAAGGTATTTGGAGCAGCACGTAAAAACGATTTCTTTTTGATATACTAAACTGTCCACGTGAAAAACATCTCCAGGTTTAAAACTTTCGAGAAGAAAAAGATGGCGTTCGTTTCTCAGTTGTTCGATGGCGGGCCAAAGTTCTTCGGTTGAATTTATTTTTTTAATTCCACTTGCTGAAGCTTCAGATCTTGGTTTTAAAACCCAAGGGGCAGGAACTTTTTGGGTGAAATCATGAACTTCTTGATTGTTGAAAATTGCGGTAAATTCAGGGACGCTAATTCCGGTATCTTTTGCTTGTTGTCGCATTGCGAGTTTGTCTCGAAAATAACGGTGCGTTGTTTGCCCCATTCCAGGAATTCGGAAGGTTTCGCGAATTAGTGCTGCTTTTTCAACATCATAATCGTCTAAAGCGACAACGGCATCCACTTTTCGAGTAGTCATTACATGAGAAAATCCTTGCACAAGATGTTCTAAATTCCAAACGGAAGGAGCAGTTTCGCGCATGTAGAAAACTTCGTCGATGGCGTGCCATGGCCAATTTTTATCTTTTAAATTTTCGGATGTTATGAGAAGTACTTTGTTGCCTAACTTCTTCATTTCATCCATAAAATCGTAACCTTTGTAGTAGCAAGAAATGCAAACTATTGTTTTCTCCATCATATAATGAATTTTAAAAATTAGTATATTTTCAAAAAATAAATTTTATTTTTATTGAAAAATCAATACTGAATCTTCTAAAATAGTTACGATTTGAAAATACAGATTCAATTATACAGAGAAAATTTTTAAAAAACTAATTTTTATCTTAAATTTTTAAGATAATATAATAAAAGTTGAACACCGTAGCCAGTTGCTGCCTTTTCTTTAGCATAATTTACATTTCCGAAAGCCACGCCGGCAATATCCAGATGTGCCCAACTGGGATGATTGTTAATGAATTGCTCCAAAAATTTTCCTGCGACAATGCAATCGCCAATCGGTTTCATTGAGATGTTTTTAAAATCGGCAACATCGGATTTAAAATCATCCAACCAAACGTCCCAAAGTGGAAGGTTCCATAATTTTTGGTTGGTGTGGTTTCCAGATTTTGTAAGTGCTTCTTTAAGTTCATCATCATTGGAAAAAAATGCACCACAGGTGTCTCCGAACATTCTAACGGCGCTTCCAGTAAGCGTAGCAAGATCGATTACGTGGTCGGTTTGATAGTTTTTCGTGAGGTAGGAAAGCGCATCGGCGAGCGTCATTCTGCCTTCGGCATCAGTGTTTAAAACTTCAATTGTTTTTCCATTATAGGCAGTAATAACGTCGCTTGGTAAATATGCTTTTTCGGAAATCGCATTGTCGGTAATAGGTAAAATTGCGATAATATTTACAGGAATTTGAAGTTCTGCAGCAGCAATTAAAGTCCCAATCACCGCTGTTGCACCACCCATGTCGGATTTCATATAATGCATATTGTCGGGGTTTTTAAGGGAAATGCCTCCAGTGTCGAACAATACACATTTTCCAATTAATCCTACCGTTTTTGCGTTGGGATCAGAAGATGTGTGTTCTAAAATCGTGAATGCACAATCCATTGCACTCCCTTGGTTTACTGATACAAAAGCACCTAATCCCAAATTTTCGCATTCAGTACGATTGTACGCAGTATACTTGAATTTGTATTGTTCAGAAATGCTTTTTAGAAAATTAGAAACCATATCGGTTTTTTTGAAATTGGCAGGTTTGTTAAGCCAATCCATACCAGTGAATTGCCCGGTGCAAAGGGCTAGAGCTTCATTTGAAATTTCAGTGAGTTTTTCTGATGGAAGGTTTTCGATATCGAGTTGAAAATGTTCACTCCAAAAAGGATGTTCTTCTTTGAAAGGATATTGATATGTTCCCAGAAAAAGTCCTTTTATCAATTCTGCTAATTGGTTTTCTTGAAGGTGTTTTGAATTAATTTTCGTAGCAACTGATTGAATATTCTTTCTGTTTTTCTGCGAGAAATCATTGGCGATTTTCTGGAATTCAAAATCTTTTGGATTGCTTCCTACACCTATTAAATATTGTGTGCAATTGTTTTCGGCCAGTACAAAAACTTCATTCTTTTTTCCACTGAAAAAATGAATGGTGTTTTTTGTGAAATTGTGCTGTTCTTCATGCCAGTTTTCTTCATTAATAAAATTAAATATTTGCGTATATTCTTTTTGAACGGTATTTGATAGTGTGATTTTCATTTATTGTATTTTATCGATTGTCTTCTTGATTGATTTTTACATTTTGCTTTGGCGCCACTTCTACAGGATTTTCAATATTGTCGTAGTACAACCATTCTATAGCACGCGGAAATTCTTGCGACCAATAAAATTCGTTGTGCGTACCATCGGCATTGATACTGGTTTTAATTTCGAAATCGAAAAGTTTTTTATCTTCCCATAATGCTAAACTTTTTTCAAATTGCCGAATTCTTTTTACCATTTTAGAACCTTCTAATTCGCCACCGTACAAATATACTTTCGTTTTAAAAGGTTTTCGAAAGCTTAACATGGGGAAATTATTGTGTGGTTCCACCCAAAGTGATGGTGAAAAAATAAGGAGCTTCGAATATACTTCAGGATATAAAAAACCGCTGTAAATACTGATTAATCCACCAAGCGAGCTGCCACCAATTCCGGTGAATTCCCGTTCTTTTTTGGTTCGGAAATTTATATCGACAAAGGGTTTTAACGTATCGGTGATAAAACGGATGTATTTTTTTCCTTCTGATCCTTTTGCTACTTCATCATTATCGAAAACATATTCGTTTATTCTTGATTCTTTACCATGGTCAATTGCGACGATAATTACTTCACCACGACCATATTCGGATAGAAGAGAGAGTTTTTTATCGATTTCCCAGTTTCCGAATTCACTTCCTTCATTAAAAAGATTTTGCGCATCTTGAAGATAGAGCACAGGGTAGCAGTTTTCATTTTGATAGTAGTTGTACGGGAGAAGTGCCCAAACTTTTCGGTAGCGATCGAGTTGAGGAATGTAAAAGTTTTCTGAAATAAGTTCCACAATTGGAAAGTATTCTTTTTTGAATGGCCCCCAGTTTAAACGCCATTTTTCTACCGTATTTTCGGTCTGTTTCTCGGATTTAGAAATTTTTCGATTAGGAGTGATGTTTCCATGTCGATCTAGCTCTACATTTTCCCAACCGCCTTTCGTGAATTTATATTCTATTTTTTCGGGAAGCAGCGCGTCATCAATATCGATAGTATAGCATTTGGGATGTATTTGCGTGAGCAGAAATTGCGGATCTTTGGGATTCCATGCGTTAAAATTTCCAGTGATGTACACCTTGCGAGCATCGTTTTCTTCGGTTAAAAGCGTGAATTTCATATTCCGAAATTAATTTTGACGCTTAAATGTAGAGAATTTTAACAAAACCGTTTTGATTTCACCATAAAACGTTCTGATATTTTAATGGATGGGTCTACAAGATTAAAATAAAATAGGGGAAATAAGGGTAATAAAAATCGGTCGATAATTTCGATTGCGGTGATCTAAATTCAAATCATTTACACGATCTTTCAGTGACGGTGCGATATAAACGAGTATAAATGAAGCCTCGCTTATAATACGATAGCTGAATTCTTGTAGTGGCTTTCGTGAAACACTTCGAATTATAAAATAAAAAAGCCCCGAAGATAGTCGAGGCGCTAAATGTTTTAGCTCATCTTTTATCTATTAATCTATTGAATTCGTGAAACATTCAAGTAGAATTTTGTAATTAATAAAGGCGAGTTGCCCCGCCTTGAATGTTTTCACAACGGAATAATCCTTATTGTGAATTGCTTT